>UQSX01000001.1 GCA_900543715.1 uncultured Blautia sp.
ACTTATGGCGGATTGAAGAATCCTTCCGGATCATGAAGTCACAGTTGGACGCAAGACCCGTGTATCTCCAGAAGGAAGATACCATCACAGGCCATTTCCTGATCTGCTATCTTGCTGTCCTTTTGACCCGCCTGCTGCAGTTTAAAGTCTTAGGAGATCAGTATTGTTCTGAAGACATCCTGAACTTTTTTAAACAGTTCCGTGCAGCCCGGGTCTCTGAAAGGAAGTACATAAATCTGACAAGGAACTCAACATTTATCCGGGAATTTGCACAGAAGACAGAACTTCCCCTCACCTCTTATTTTCTCACAGAATCGCAAATAAAAAAGATGCTAAGTCACAGGTTTTAATCTGTGGCTCAGACTGTAGACAAAGTTGAGGGTGTCCCAAAAGTCACGAGGTGACTGAAAGGACACCCGGCTATAAAAAAGGAGAACGGTTACCACGCCGTTCTCCTTTTTCCCTTATTATGTGATATAATAAGGTATGCTCACATTTAAAGATTATACTATGGATCAGTTACAATTACCACTGTCTTTTGAAGATTTTATACCGGAAAATCATCTGGTGCGGGTCGTAAATACAATCGTGGACAGTCTGGACCTGTCTCCACTCTACGACAGATACAAACAGGGCGGCTGCCCTGCTTATCACCCACGGATGATGCTGAAGGTTATGATTTATTCTTATTCGCAGAAAACATACTCTTCCCGTATGATCGCAAAAGCTCTTCGTGAAAACATCAATTTCATGTGGATCGCTGGAGGAAACAAACCGGATTTCCGTACGATCAACCGTTTCCGCCTGCAAATGAAAGACATCATAGAAGATATTTTTTACGAAGTTGTCAAACTTCTGATCGATAAAAAATATATCAAGCTGCAGAATTACTTTTTGGATGGGACAAAGATTGAAGCCAATGCCAATAAGTATTCTTTTGTATGGAATAAATCTGTCCGGAATTATGACCGGAAACTGGACGAAAAGATCAAAGCTCATCTCCGGGAGATCGATCAGATCGTAGCGGAAGAAAACCGGATCTACCTGGAAGAGGATCTGGAGGAAAAGGGGGAACATACCCGGATCACAGCAGAGCAGGTGGCTGCTGTTGTGGAAAGTATAGACAAAAAGCTGGAACGGGAGCCGGAAAATAAGCCGTTAAAGAAAAAGGCCAGGGAATTTAAAAAAGATATCCTGCCCAGGAAACAGAAATACGAAAAATCCCTGGAAACATTTGAAGGAAGGAACAGTTACTCCAAAACAGATCATGACGCTACCTTTATGCGTATGAAAGAGGATGCCATGTTAAACGGCCAGTTGAAACCAGGGTATAACATCCAGATCGGGACAGAAAACCGGTATATCGTAGGTTTTACTATCCACCCCAATCCCACAGATACCAAAACACTGATCCCTCATCTGCGGCATCTAAAGGAGAACCTGGGGAGGCTTCCGGAAAACATCGTGGCAGATGCAGGATACGGGAGCGAAGAGAATTACGAATATTTAGAAGAAAATCAACTGGGCAATTATGTGAAATATAATAAGTTTCATTGGGAAAAGAGACGAAAGAACCGAGAGAACCCCTATTTACCGGAACATTTACCCTACGATAAAGAGAGAGACTATTTTCTGTGCCGGAACGGGAAACATTTGGAGCATGTAGGGAACCGAAAATATGTAACGGAAGCCGGATATGAAACCCGTAGAGATTATTACCGGTGCGAAGACTGTGGAGGGTGTCCATATGCAGGGGAGTGTAAAAGTTCAGATCAGCCAAAGACCATAAAGTTTTCGCACCGATTAAATGAGTTAAAGAAACAGGCGAATGAAAACCTTTGCTCTGAAAAAGGACTGGAGCTGCGTTCACAAAGAGTGGTGGAAGTAGAACAGACCTTTGGAAGGATCAAAGGCTGTTGGTCGTTCCGACGATTTCTTCTCCGTGGGAAAGAGAAAGTAAAAATAGAGTGGGGACTATTATCAATCGCCCATAATATCACAAAAATGGCACTGGAAGGATAAGGACCAGTACCGTTTTTAGATCTTAAAGCGTTTTTTTGATAAAAGAAAAGGATGTCCCTTTTCTATAAATCTAAAAATTCATAGTTTTGGGACACCCTCTCTGTCTGCATTATCAGCGGAACATTTCCCCCAGAGTCCGTACAAGGACTCCGGTAGCGCCTTTTGCCATATAAGGTTTTTCGTCAGAGAAGTCGCTGCTTCCGGCGATATCCAGATGGATCCATTCTACGCCTTCGTCGATGAATTCTTCCAGGAAGGCGGCGGCCAGAGAGCTGCCGGCTCCGGTTCCGATGACGCAGTTGTTCATATCGGCTACATTGCTTTCCCGTACCTGTTTGTGGAAATCCTCATCTACAGGAAGCTGCCAGAGCTTTTCTTCTGTTTTCTGAGAATGTTTTTCCAGCTCTTTTAAGAAGGACTGGGAGTTTGTGAAAGCTCCCGTATAGTTTTTCCCCAGGGCTGCCACACAGGCTCCGGTGAGAGTTGCCATATCAATGATTTTTTTAGCGCCCTTCCTCTGAGCCCAGGTAATAGCATCGCATAATACCAGACGGCCTTCTGCATCGGTATTGGTGATCTCAATAGTTTTCCCTGAAAGAGAAGTGAGAACATCGTTGCAGGTATAGCCATCAGGACCGATCTTATTTTCCGTGGCGCCGATGACGGCCATGACATTTACTTTCGCTTTTCTTCTTGCAATAAGTTCCAGAGCGCAGAGCACATTGGCGGCTCCGCACATGTCAAATTTCATTCCATCCATATGAGTGCCGGTTTTGATATTGTAGCCTCCGGCGTCAAAGGTGAGACCCTTGCCAACCAGAGCAGTATAGTCTTCTCCGGGCGCGCCTTCATATTTTACAGTGATCAGACGGGCTCCGTGGGAGGAACCTCTGTTTACGCCAAGGATTGCTCCGGCGCCGATTTCTTCCAGTTCTTTGTTTGTAAGGATCTCACAATCCAGATCCAGCTCTTCCGCTATTTTCCCAGCCTCTTCGGCCAGAGCTTCAGGAGTCATGATATTGCTGGGAGTATTCCCCAGATCTCTGGCGTGATTGACACAGGCCGCTTCCATAAGGGCGTCCTGACAGATATCATGGATCTCTTTTTCTGAGAGAAAAGAAATTTCCGGAAGCTTTTTTGGCACTTTTCCGATCTTTACAAAATCATACTGACTGTAGCCGGTCCCAAAAGCGGCCTCCTTAGCTGCTTCTTCAGGAGAAAATCCTGGAATGGCGGCGGTATCGGCAAAGATACATATATCCATTTTTAATGAGCGGACAGCCCCGCCTATAAGCTCCCGCAGCTTTTTGGAAGTCATTTCTTCAGGCTTGCCCAGGCCCAGAAGGATCAGAGACTTTGTGGAGGAATCCTGAGGAGTCAGGATATGATAGAGCTTTCCTGCTTCCAGATCCAGCCCTTTTTCATAGCCGGTATAGCCAGCTAATGCCCCAGGAATGGAAGCGCCCTCATAGAGGGGGAGGAGCAGAGGGGTATTTATGGAAGATAATTCATTAAGATGATATGTGTTCATAACGGTTGTCCTTTCTTTGAAAATCTATGTTTTCAGACTAGCACATCCGGAAAATAAAGTCAATTTAAGAGGGCCAAAGAAAGGCCTGGGAATAAAATCTGAATTTCGTAATGACAGACTTTGGAATACATGATATTATATATTCGTTTAAAAAGTGATGTTTTGAGAATAATGGAGAGAATATTATGTGTGGAATTGTAGGATATGTAGGAGAGGAACAGGCGGCTCCGATTTTGCTGGGCGGCTTGTCTAAGCTGGAATACAGAGGATATGACTCTGCGGGAATCGCAGTGAGAGACAACGAATCTGGAAAGACAGAGATCGTAAAGGCCAAGGGACGTCTGAAAATTCTGGTGGAAAAGACCGACGGAGGAATGGCGGTGCCGGGAACCTGCGGTATCGGACATACCCGGTGGGCTACCCATGGAGAGCCTTCAGAGAATAATGCCCATCCTCACTGCTCAGATGACAGATCTGTGATCCTGGTACACAATGGCATTATTGAAAATTATCAGGAACTGAAGGAAAAGCTGTTAAAGTCCGGATACAGCTTTTATTCTCAGACAGATACAGAGATTGCTGCCAAACTGGTAGATTATTACTATAAAAAGACAGGTACCCCGTTAGAAGCTATGTCAAGAGCCATGCTCCGTATCCGCGGCTCTTATGCCTTTGGCGTAATGTTCCAGGATTACCCGGGAAAAATTTTTGCAGCCAGAAAAGACAGCCCTCTGATCGTAGGGCAGAGCTCCACAGGAGCCCTGATCGCTTCTGATGTTCCGGCGATCCTGGACAGGACCAGAGACGTATACTATATCGGCAATATGGAAATCGCAGAGCTTTCAGGAGAAGAGATCCATTTCTATAATATTGACCGGGAAGAGATCCAGAAAGATCTGGTGTCTATCAAATGGGATGCAGAATCTGCGGAAAAAGGCGGATATGAGCATTTCATGCTGAAGGAGATCCATGAGCAGCCTAAGGCTGTTAAAGATACTGTCGGCGCCTATGTAAAAGAGGGTCAGATCGACTTTTCACAGGTAGGGCTGGAGGACGAGACCCTGTCTGGTACGGAAAGGATCTATATTGTTGCCTGCGGTTCTGCCTATCATGTGGGAATGGTAGGAAAGTATGTGATCGAAGGCCTGGCCAATATCCCAGTGGAAGTGGATCTGGCTTCTGAATTCCGGTACAGAAATCCTGTACTGGCAAAAAATTCTCTGGTGATCGTAGTTTCTCAGTCAGGGGAGACAGCAGACAGTCTGGCGGCCCTCCGTCTGGCAAAGGAGAAAGGCGTGCCTGTACTGGGAGTTGTAAATGTAGTAGGATCCAGCATTGCCCGGGAAAGCGACTATATCCTGTATACCTATGCAGGGCCGGAGATCTCTGTGGCTACCACCAAGGCTTACAGCACCCAGCTTATCGCTATGTATCTGCTGGCTGTCCAGGCGGCAAAAGTGAAAGGACTCATTGCCGAGGAGCGGTATGAAGGCCTGCTGGAGGAAATGGAAACCCTTCCGGATAAGATCCAGAAAACGCTGGATGATAAGGAGAGGATCCAATGGTTTGCCAGTAAATATGCCAATGCAAAGGATATTTTCTTTATTGGAAGAGGCATCGACTATGCCATCAGCATGGAAGGCAGCCTGAAGATGAAGGAAATCAGCTATATTCATTCTGAGGCTTATGCTGCAGGAGAGCTGAAACATGGCACCATCAGCCTGATCGAGGATGGAACCCTGGTGGTAGGCGTGGCTACCCAGAAAGCTCTTTTCGAGAAGACTATAAGCAACATGGTAGAGGTAAAGAGCCGGGGGGCATATCTTATGGGACTGACGCTGTACGGCAATTATAATATTGAAGATACAGCGGACTTCTCAGTATATGTGCCTAAGACAGACCAGTATTTTACCACCAGCCTGGCAATCGTGCCTCTGCAGCTGATGGGATACTATGTCAGCGTGACCAAGGGGCTGGATGTGGATAAGCCCAGAAATCTGGCTAAGTCTGTGACGGTTGAATAAAAAGTGAGCAGGTAATAGAAATGAGACTGTTTGAAAAGGAAAAATAGACAAAAATCCTTTTCAAATCAGTCTCATTTTTTACGGCTGAATTTTTATTTTCCATCTTGCATTTTTTCAGGAAAAGCATAGAATAGGTACGACACACAAACTGACAGCGGGCCTTGCAGGCCGGGAGGTACATTTTCTATGACAAACGACATGACTACGGGAAATCCGATGAAACTGATCATTAAATTTATGATCCCCATGTGCCTGGGGAATATTTTTCAGCAGTTTTATAATATCGCTGATTCTATTGTAGCAGGGCAGTTTCTGGGAGTGGATGCTCTGGCGGCCATCGGCAGCACAGGGTCTCTGATATTTTTTGTGACAGGCTGGCTTAACGGGCTTACCAGCGGCTTTTCCATATGGGTGGCCCAGTGGTTTGGAGCACAGCGTCTGGCCAGGATGCGGCATTTCATCGCCATGTCCATTTATATATGCCTGTTTTTTGTTGTGATCATGACTGTAGGACTGCTTATCCTGAATGAGCCGATCCTGCGTTTGATGAATTCCCCGGAGGAATTAATGGATGACATCAGCAAATATATGGCCATCATCTATGGAGGTCTTTTTGCCACCTGTGCTTATAATGCTTTTTCTGCAGTGCTGAGAGCTCTGGGGGACAGCCGTTCTCCGCTGTATTTTCTGATCATTTCTGCAGTGCTGAATGTTTTGATGGATATTGGATTTATCGTATTCTTCCATATGGGAGTAGAGGGCTGCGCCTACGCTACTGTTATTGCCCAGGGAATTTCTGCCGTATTGTGTTTGGTTTACATAATTAAGAAGTTTGATGTGCTGCGGCTGAAGAAGAGGGACTTTAAATTTTCTTTCTTTGTTATCAGAAAACTGCTGTCACTGGGCGTTCCTATGGGACTGCAGTTTTCTATTACGGCTATTGGAACCATCATTGTCCAGGGAGCCATTAACGTTTACGGGCCTGTTTTTATGGCGGGATTTTCTGCGGCCGGAAAAATCCAGAACATTATCTGTACCATATTTGTGTCTTTTGGAGCTACGATCGCTACTTTTGTGGGGCAGAACCGGGGCGCAGGGAAAATGGACCGTGTGCGGAAGGGCGTTTATATGACTCAGGCTATGATCCTGGTCAGCAGTTTTGTGATCATGGCAGTGATCTATTTCCTGGGAAGGTATATGGTCCTGATCTTCATAGATCCTTCGGAAACAGATGTGATACAGGCGGCTCAGATTTATTTTAATACGGTGGCCTGGTGTTATCCCTTTTTGGGAAGTATTTATCTTTACAGAAATGCTCTTCAGGGACTGGGATATGGACTGGTTCCTATGCTGGGAGGCGTTTTTGAACTGGCTGCCAGATGGGGGATCGTGGCCTTGGTGGCAGGGAATGCAGGCTTTGGAGCTGTGTGCATGTCAGATCCCGCAGCATGGATTGCGGCGCTGATACCGCTGGTGCCTTATTATTTCTGGGTGATGAGAAAAGAGAAGCAGAAGGAAACAGCATAAAAAATGCTCAAAGAAGTAGCTTTATAAAGGCGCCATAGTCCAGATCGGATTATGACGCCTTTATTCATAGAAATGTATTTAGTTTAATTTCTTATCTGCATCTTTCGGGCTTTCGAAAGGTCCTGGATAAGGATGGATATTTCTATGATTTCCAAAGTAGTCTGTATTGAAGATAATAGGGGAACCGTCTGGATTCTCAAAGAACTGTTCCGGTTCGAATGCCATTCCAAGAGTTTCTGTGCTGACAGTGCCCAGAGTGATTTCAGGAAGGACTTTATACAGGTTTGTGTTCAGTTTCCACTCGCCATCTTTATTTTCTAGAGACAATGTGATCTCATGAGTATCGTCTACAATACAGTTCTTTTCTTTTTTCCAAGCTTTTGCACCGCTTAAATAGATGTTTCCCTCTGCCCATACTGGAAGATGGATGTAATACCGGTCACTGTCCGGACTGCCCATGCCGCAGTAACCCTCAAATTCTTTTACCCATTCTTCGTAGAGCTGGTATCCGTTGTCAAACATCCAGGTTCCTACGTCTAAGTTTCCGTCATCCCAGCCGTTCTTTCCTTCTCCCTGGAGATAGTCGTAGATTTTCACCATGCCAGGACGCTTTGGCTGCTGAACAAAAATATTGTTGTAGAAACGGTCATCTCCATGAAGGAAGGTCATAAAGCCTGCTACCTCTGTTCTGTGGGGAACATGATAAGGTGTATATCTTGGCGAAGATAAGGTAAGGGATCCGTTGTCCGTGCCTTTTCCTACAGCAGTAAGGGCTCCGGCAATCAGGTTGTGGACAAAGGCTACGCCCTGGGTGGCCAGTTTCACGCTGCGGTCAGAAAGAAGCAGATTGTTGTCCACCAGAGTAGGACCGTGGGATACTTCAATGAAGATATCTTCGCCCATACCGGAATCCCTGGGATCTATGCAGTCGTCGGGAAGCGGCAGACAGTTGTCATGGAACAGGTTCTGGGTCACACGGGTACCCTGTGCCTGCCAGTCCAGCCACAGACCTCTGGTGCAGTGGTGGATATGGTTTCTCCGATAGATCACGTCAATAGCGGCGTGCATTTTGATTCCGCCGATTTCCGCACCGGCAAGATTTTGCTTGTTATTGATATGGTGGATGTGATTATCCTCAATTAAAGAGAATACGCCGCCTAAATGTCCTACGATCCCAGTCTGTCCGCAGTCGTGGATATTACATCTCCGGATAATATGAGAGCCGATATTTTCCTTTGTCCATCCCTCTCTCTGGGCCTGACAGATACAGTCACGCTCTGTCTGTGTTCCGTCTTTAAATTTCCAGGTAAGCCATTTGTTGTCGTTGTTTGGCTGTTTATATTTTCCCAGAGAAATGCCCGAGCACTTGGAATGGGATACTTCGCAGTCTTCGATGATCCAGCCCTTAGACCAGTGAGGACCGATCATGCCTTCCTGGTAGGCGGTTGGAGGCGCCCACTGGGTAGCTGCCTTGGTTACTGTAAAGCCGGACAGAGTAATGTAGCCTACCCCTTCTTTGTCAGGATAGAAGCAGTTTCTCCGCACATTGATCTCCACATTTTCTTTATTTGGATCTGCCCCTTGAAAGTTGGCGTAGATCACAGTTTCATTTTTCTCTTCATCCTGCTGGGTATACCAGGTATAAACAGAGAAATCAGGATCCCAGGAAGTCCTGGATTTTACAGGATTTAAAACTTTATCAAGCTCGGTAACTTCGTATAAGGACTTGTCATTGAGATAAACCTCTCCGGTGTGGGCGATGAAAGTGGCAATAAACCAATCGCCGCTTACCAGGGTGGTGTAGGGATTGTAATTTCCGAAAATACCGTTGGGGATTCTGGCAACCCATATGTTACCGCCGCCTTCCTTCCCTTCATAAGGTTCCCAGCATTTTACTTCTTCCGCTCCTGTGATCACTGCCTTTAAAGGCTCCACGGAAGTGTAGGTGATCCTGGCGTCTTCGGTTCCGGAATTTGCGGGATTTACATATTCCCGGTAAACGCCCGGATATACCAGGACTTCATCTCCGGCCTTGGCCAGGTTGGCAGCTTCCTGGATATGTCTGAAAGGATATTCTTTGCTTCCGTTTCCGTTTCTGGAGACGGAGGCGTCAACGTAGTATTTCATGATATCAAAACCTCCCGATTTGTTATTTCTTAATTGCATTATAGTGTTCAAAATTTTTGGAAGCAATAGAGGAAAGGGGGAATTTTATAGAATAAATTGATGGGCAGACGTTGGATAATACGGTACTGCTCAAATTCACTTTCTGCAAAGGCTATGGCGATTGCCGCAGTAACTTTTCCCTTGTCCTGCAAAATTTCAGCATCGTTGAACTCTACCGTGCTGTTTCGAATTTGCAGTCTGTTATTTTTCTTTTCAGTCATTGTATATCACCATTGTTTGACGAAATTTCTTTTTCCGGCAAAGGCCTTGGCTGCTGCTCTCTATAAACTGATGGAGATACCCCCAGCTTTTTCTTGAAGCTGTTGCTGAAATAGTATTGGTTCGCATATCCGCATTTGCTGCTTATCTCTTTCAGAGAAAGACTTGTAGAGGACAGATAACGGCAGGCGCTTTCAATCCGGAGCGCTGCGATGGTGTCGCTGATACTTTGTCCAGAGACTTTTTTGAAAAGCGTGCTCAGGTAAGCCGGCGAGATATTTGCATGCTGTGCGATGTCGTTGAGGCAAATGCTGCTGTGTTCAAAATTTTCTTTTATATATCCCATAGCGACATTGTATACTTGATTATGATAGTTTTCCATGGAAGAATCCAGTTTCCGGTAAGCCATGACACAGAGCTTTTTGATCCAGCTTACAAATTGCTCATAGGTCCGGAAGGAGTCAAAATGCTTATATACTTCCAGGATTTCTTTCTCCAGATCGGCGGTCTCCAGATTCATTTCATAGAGAAATTTCAGGATACGTCCGAGCAGAGAATAAATGCGGATAAAGACCATATTTTTGTCCTGTACCTGGCTAGTAAGCTGCTGGAAAAACGTTTTCAGCCAGTTTTCAATGGCATCGTCCTCTTTGGAACAGATCAGCCGGATCAGTTCTTCTTCGGAAGCCTCAGAAAAAGAAAAAAGACTGAATTCCTTTCCAAGGGCGTCTTTTGCGTCAAAAATATTTTTGTGAGGAAAAAAGAACCGGTATTTTAACGCCCGGGAAGCACTGGCGAAAGAAGCCGGGAGTCTCCAGATATTATCTACTGCGCTTCCCAGACCGATATTTAAAGTGTAATGAAAATTATTGTAGGACTTTGTGATATCTTCTACTGTGTTATGCACAGACTGAAGAAATTTCCGGTGAGAATGACAGTTGCCGCCTAAGATACAGGTGATCTCATCAGCATCTGTCAGATAATGAAAGTAACTGAATCCATGGAACTTTTCTTTTAGGAGGTCCAGAATATTCAATAATTCCATCTGGAATTGGGCGAAGTCCGGATGGCTGCCGGCGTCCCCGGTATATTCGGCCTCCAGGACCAGTACGATAAAATAATCATAGTCTGTTTTTAAATCCAGGTATTCCAGAAAGGATCCCAGACGGATGTCCGGATCTTCTCCCGGATAATGGAGAAGGTCGTCAAAAAATTTGTCGGTCATCAGAGGACGGCTGGCCCTGAGCAATTCCTGGTTTTTCCGGATCTTATCTAACTGCAAGAAGGCGTTCTGGATTTTTTCGGTAAGATACGGATAGTCCAGAGGTTTTTCAATATAATCATAGGCGCCCAGACGTATGGCCCGCTTGGCGTATTCAAATTTATCATAGGCGCTTACCAGGATGATCTTGACCATAGGATTTATAGACAGAGCCAGTTTGCACATGGAAATCCCGTCCAAATCCGGCATTTCTATGTCGGAAATGATCAGATCCACGGAAGTTCTTTTCAGAGCTTCCAAAGCGGAGCGGCTGTTGTATTCAATAATAGAGACTTCTGCATCCAGAGACTTCCAGTTTATATTTTTTTCAATTCCTTCTGCTGCGAGAGAATTGTCGTCAACAATCATTACTTTCTTCATATTCTTCCTCCATTTGATCAAATTCTATGGTGATCACCGTTCCGTGATATAACCGGCTCTCAATGGAAATATGACCGTTTCCGAAGTGAGGGCTGGAAATCCTTTTGTTTACATTACCGATCCCGAAATGTTTTTCATAGTTTACAGCTTTGCTGTCCAGGGTATGCCTTAGTTCTGCCAGTTGTTTTTCACTGATCCCGATGCCGTTATCTTTAATGGTAATGATTACAGTATCTTCTCCGTATACAGCGGTGATGTGCAGATGGATCCGGGGGGTTCTCTGAGAAAGCCCGTGGAGAATGGAATTTTCCAGAAAAGGCTGAAGGGTAAATTTGCAGATCAGGAAGTTTTCAATACCGTCTTCCAGATCAAATTCCCAGGACAGATTATCATTATGGCATAATTTTTCAATTTCCAGATAAAGGCGGGCAATTTCCAATTCATCCTTTATAGAAATCAGATCGCCGGATTTTCTGAGCGTCATCCGGTAGAACCGGGTGAGATTTGTCAGCATCTGATCTGCAATATCCAGTTTTCCGATGGACTGACAGGTCTGAATGGATCCCAGAATATTATAGAGAAAATGGGGATTGATCTGTGATTGAAGCAGCTGGTACTTCAACTTTTCTTCAGTAAGGGAAAGATCCAGTATGGACTGCATATTATCTTTCAGGGACATCTGCATTTTCTGAAAAGTCAGCCCCAGACGGTCAATCTCATCATAAGTTCCCGGGTCTTTTCCGGGAGGAATCAGTTCTGACAGGTCTTCTTTGGGAGAATCAAGAGTCAGATGCTCCATAGCCCGTGATAAGAGCCGTATCTTTTTCGTTAATTTTCCGGAAATCGCAATGATCACAAGCAGCGTTAAAGGCAGAGAACAAAGCAGGGTGATCAAAATGGACTGTATCAATACCTGCACATTTTCCTGAATATAAGAATCCGGGATTTCCGTGACATGGTACCAGCCGTTTTGAAGCTGTACGCAATGATAAGTAATATTGTCTTTATAGAGGATCGGACTGGAGCTTTCTTTTAATTGGGATAGAAGCGCCCCATCTGCTTCAGGCGGATTGACCGGGGTATTGTGTGCAATGATCGTCCCCTGGTCGGTCAGAATATAACTGGACAGATTTTTGTCAGCAAAAGATTCCTCCAGATAACCGGAAAATTCAGAGATATCCAGAAAAATAATATAAGCATAGGAGATTTCTTTTGTCTCTGCATCTTTTAGAATACGGCAGCAGGCAATACAGTTTCTGCTTTCTTCTGTGCCGGAGATCAATAATGGAACAGACACATTTTTCTGATAAAACCAGATAGAGGATGTGCCGGGATTCTCCAGAGATGTTTCCGGAACAGAGTATTCCTTAAATTCGTCAAGCGGAAAGAAGTAGAGATGTTCATTAGCGCCCAGGCGGTCCGAGGGAAGAAAAATACAGGCGTAATACAAATTAAAAGTGGATTTGAAAAGGGAAACATCATTTCTGATATCTGTCAGGGCAGATAAATATTCCATTGTAGAATCCGATTGTCCTAATGTATACATATCGTACTGCAGAGCATTTGCCACACTTTCCACATGGGACAGACGCTCGTTGATCTGCATATTCAGCTGCTCGTCAGAGGATATAGATGCGTTCAGGATCCTCTGTTCTGCAATATGATAGGATACAGAGTAAGAGATCCCTCCAATAATACATAAAGGGATAAGGGTGCATAATAAAAAAGCGCATAGCAGTTTGGCCTGAAAGTGAGAACGCCATTTGACAGAGAGCATCCTGTTTTTTTTCATAAAAACCTCCTAAATATATAGATAAATCTATGAGTTTTATTATAAAAGAGAGAAATGTAGGATTCAATAAAGATAAAAATAATATAAACGAATCGAAAAATATTGTATTTTGAAAAAAACAGCTTTTTGTTATTCTGAGTACATCAAAAACAAAGGGCGGCGGGAATAGAGAAGAACGCCCGGATAGGAGGAAAACATGAGAAAGAAAGTTGTGAGTATGTTACTTGCCACAGTCATGGCAGCAAGTATGCTTGCGGGCTGCGGAAACGGCAGTTCCGAAAGCGGCGGCGACGCCGGATCAGGAGAAGGGAGCGGTACTTCAGATGAGACGTACGATCTGACCTTATATAGCATTAATACAACAGACCCAGAATTTGATCAGTGGCTCGATAATGTAGAAGAAGCCACAGGACTGAATATTAATGTGATCGCTGCGCCTACAGATTCTGATACCCGCCAGCAGAAGATCACCACGATATTATCTACCGGCGATTCTTCTGTAGACATTATAGAGATCAATGATGAGATGAGTTCTGCGTTTAAAAATTCCGGCTGGCTGGAAGGACTCAACGATACAGTTATGACAGAAGATATTGTTGATAATTTCGCCAAGGGCTATGTGGAAAATATGATCACAGACAAAGACGGAAATATTATCGGAGTACCCGGATATACAGGATATCTGGCCTTTTGGGGAAACCAGGAGATCATGGATGAAGTGGGAATTACTTCGATTGACACAAAAGAAGACTTCATGAAGTATATGGAAGCTGTCTCCGGTGACGGACGGTACGGATATGGAGGTTCCTGGGAGAAAACCTATGTTTTTAATGAGATCGCCCAATTTGTCAATATGTTCGGAGGAGATTATTTCGACTGGACGAAAGAGGAAAATAAAGAAGCGATCCAGTTCCTCTATGATATGGTACAGAATGGACAGACGCCTATTGATCAGATCGCAGATAAATACGAACAGATGAATCCGAAAGCCAATGACGGAAAATACGGCAGCTGGTTTATGTGGGGTCTGGGAACGGATTATGAATCTGCAGGTATGCTGGGAGCGGATAAGATCCATATGGCTATGGTTCCGTCCTTTACAGAGGATGGAAGCAGATATATCTTCACAGATTCCTGGAACTATGTATTAAATTCTGCTTCCAAGAATAAAGAGGCGGCTATTAAATTCCTTCAGTATATGGCAGATGAAGGCGGAATGAAAGCATCTTATGAATGTTTTGACCGGTATCCGGCAAGAACAGACGTAGCTGAAAAGGTAGTGCCGGATTCAGATCCTGCAAAAGAAATGTATAGCAGATATGCTACGGAGTGTACAGTTTCAGGACGTCCTATGCTTCCTCAGACCATGGAATTCATTACAGATATGGGAACGATTTTCCAATCCTGTATGCAGGGAGATATTTCTGTAGACGAATTTTGCACGAATGCCCAGGAACTGGTTGATAAGTACAGCAAGTAAGGGAAACAGCAGGCTGCCGCAGAAATGTGGCAGCCTTACTTACAGAAGCGGAGAAGAGGAGGAAAGGATATGGCCGTAAGTAAAAAAGCAATGAAGTGGATTCCCTGGGTTTTGATTTTACCGGTTGTACTTATCAGAGGATTTACCACGCTATACCCGATTCTGGTTACCATAAAGAACAGTTTTTTTGATATTAAGATTTTAGCCGGGGTCGATGAATTTGTAGGACTGGCAAATTATATAAATGTATTTAAAGATGCGAAGGTTCAGACATCTGTGATTTTTACAGTTATGTTTGTTGTAGCATCCATGTTTTTCCATATACTGCTGGGAGTAGCGCTGGCCTTGATACTCAATATGAAATTTAAAGGACGCCGCTTCCTGAGGACGATTGTCCTGATCCCCTGGGCTATGCCTACTGTTGTAGCCGGAATGGCGGCGAAATGGGCTTTTAATAATGACTATGGACTGATCAATGATTTTGTCCGGAGATTTTTTTCAGATTTTCAGTTTAACTGGCTGATCCATACAGAATCAGCAAGATCTGCGGTTATTGCAGTAGATTTGTGGAAGGATCTGCCGTTTTTCGCTATTTTAGTACTGTCGGGTCTTCAGTTTATATCCGAAGATATTTATGAAGCAGCCAGGGTAGATGGAGCGAACGGGATCCAGTGTTTTTTCAGGATCACACTTCCGCTGATCGCAAGAAATGTTTTGACATTATGTATACCCTTCACGCTCTGGAGACTGACCAGTTTCGACCTTGTTTATGCCATGACATCTGGAGGACCGGGAGAGGATACAGCTTTGATCGCCTACCGTATTACTACGGAAGCCTTTACAAATCTGAATGTAGGTTATGCGGCTACATTAGCAGTTATGCTGTTTATGGTAATGGCTCTGTTCAGTTTTATTAATATGCGGTTTATCAGTAAGATATCGGATTGATGGGAGGGTTAAGAATGCAGGATAACGCAAAATATAAAGTATACAGAGGATTGATAACGGTAGGAAGATGGGTTTTATTTGCCGTCGTAGCATTTATCATCTTGTTTCCTGTATACTGGATCTTTATTTCATCCATTACTCCATCAGGAGAACTTTTTAAAACCCCCATTGATTATCTGCCGGACCATCCTACACTGGAAAGCTATTTATTTCTGATCGAGAATGTAGGGCTTTTAGAAAAGATAGGGAATACAATATTGATCGTAGGGATCACACTTATCGTAGGGACAATTTTGTGCTGCATGGCAGCCTATGGTTTTGCCAGGTTTACATCAAAAGGGGTATCACTGGCTTTTGCTTTTGTTATCGCCACTATGCTTATACCGGAGGTTGTGACCGCCAGACCTTTGTACGAATTTATGAGAACGGTGGGACTATATGATACCTATATAGGTCTGATCATTTTATATATCAGTGCGGTGATTCCGTTTACTGTGCTGATCCTGAAAAACTTTGCTTCAGAGATCCCGGTATCCCTTGAAGAAGCTGCGGCTATTGATGGCGCTAATTTTATACAGAGGCTTTTTTTGATCGTGCTGCCTCTTATGCGCCCTGCCATCGCTACGGTCTGTATCATTAATTTCATAACCTGTCTGAATAACTTTTTCACACCGTTGTATTATTCTAATAATATACAGGTTTTATCCGTATCCATTGTACAGCTTCCGCTGCGGGATAATATGTATGGAGTTCCCTGGGATCTGGTAAGCGCTATGGGATGGATCATCCTGCTTCCGATCATTATCTTTGTGGCAGTCTTTGAAAAACAGATCATGGATGGTATAATGGCAGGGGGAGTGAAAGCATGATCATATATGGGAGGAAAACAGAATGAATGAAATATTTGGAGGAAGCCTGTCTTCTCTGCCATTTGCAAGGCATGAGAAAAGCAGGTCTATAAACGCAGAGAACCCAACGGGTGAAAAAGGAAAAGGAGGAATGACCGCCAGTGAACTGGGGCCGTCCAGAAAGGGAAGTCCCTGCCTTAGAAATATCAAGAGCGGGGATACGGTAACTCTGGCAGAGATCCAGGGGCCGGGAATGATCCATCATATCTGGATCACAGTAACGGATAAGACCACAGAGGCAGACCGTTTTGTGCTCCGGGACCTGGTGCTGCGGATGTATTGGGATGATGAGGAAAGCCCGTCGGTAGAAACGCCTCTGGGAGACTTTTTCTGCTGCGGTTTCAGTGAGGAATGTATCGTAAATTCCCTGCCGGTAGCTGCTGTGCCCAGCCGTGGGCTGAATTGTTATTTCCAGATGCCTTTTAATAAAAAGGCCAGGATCACTCTGGAAAATCAGCATGCCAATGAAATACCGGCGTTTTTCTATCAGATTGACTATGGGCTTTATCGGGAGCCTTTTCCGTCAGATATCGCATATTTTCACGCACAGTGGAGAAGAGAGAAGATCACCCAGCTGCGAAAGGACTATGTGATACTGGATCAGGTAAAGGGGAAAGGCCATTATGTAGGAACCTACATGGCCCTTACGACTTTGGAGAGATACTGGTGGGGAGAAGGTGAGATCAAATTTTATATTGACGGAGATGAAGAGTATCCCACTATCTGCGGTACAGGGACAGAGGACTATTTCGGCGGTTCCTGGAGTTTTGCAAAGCAGATAAACGGAAAAACAGTAGAGCAGAATTATTGTACGCCATATATGGGATATCCCTATTATTCCAGTCATGATGAGAAAATCCATAATCTTTACCACAATGACGACTGTATGCCTATGCGGGGATTTTACAGGTGGCATATTCAGGATCCCATCTGTTTTGAGGAAGATCTGAAAGTAACGATCCAGCAGATCGGAGTGGGATACAGAGGACTTTTTGAAAGGCAAGATGATGTGGCCAGCGTGGCCTACTGGTATCAGGCAGAGCCTCATAATCCTTTCGGCCCGATGCTGAAGAAAGAAGACAGGTGGCCCAGATAAGGAGTAGAAATTGAAAAAATATGTATTGGGGATTCTGTTTTGCAGCTGTCTGCTGGGAACAGGGATCGGCTGTTCAGAAAAAGCCAGAGAAGAAAAAATACCGGAAACTGGAAAGAGCGGCCAAAATGAGATTACGATCATGCATGTAGATGCAGATTATCCGGAATTTCAGAAATTCATTGATCAGGCGGAAAAAGATCTGGATCTGAAAATCCATATTGTTTCTTATCCGGAAAATGCAGATAACCGGCAGGCGGAGGTATCTACCATACTCTCTGCCGGAGAGGATTCTGTGGATATTTTTTCAGTAAATGATGAAATGGTCAGTGAATTTAAATATAAAGGTTATCTGGAACCGCTGAATGATACGGTAATGACGGAGGACATTCTTTCCTGCTATCCGGAGAGTTATATGCAGAATATCGCTATGCTGGACGGGAAGGTGTATTCTGTGCCATATTCTATGGATATTATGGTATTCTGGGTCAATAAAAGCATGATCGGCGATATGGAGATCAGGACTCAGGAAGATTTCCAGCGCCTTCTGGAGACGGACTTCGGTGAGGGGCGCTATGGATACGGAAGCGCATGGGACAGCGCTTATGTATATAATGAACTTTCCGAATTTATCAATTTTTTTGGCGGCAGTTATTATGACTGGAACAGCCCGTCTACCCGGGAAGCTCTTACCTTTCTGGCGGATATGGTGAAAAAAGATCAGACGCCGATAGAGCAGATAACGGACCAATATGAACAGGTGGAACAAAAATTTCTGGAAGGGATCTATGCCAGTATCTTTGTATATAGCGGCACTATGGATATGTTTGTACGGGCAGGCGCATATAGAGAAGATTTTATACAGCTGGCGCCTCTGCCCGAGTTCAAAGAAAATGCCACCAATATAGCGGCCTGGCAGTATGTCCTGAACAAATCTTCGGCGAATAAAGAGGCGGCTATCCGGTTTTTACAATATGCGGCCAGCCGTGAAGGAAGCATTGCTTACGCAGAATATATGAACCAGCTTCCGGCAAGACTGGACATTATCAGAGAGGAAGAACTGGACATTCCTGGATTTGAGCAATTGAGAGAGTATGTGGAAAATACAGAATTGAAGGAAAGGCCCTTTTCCAGAAATACTATGGGAGATATTACTTCTATGGGCGCTTTGTTCCAAAGATATGTCCTGGAGGAAATCAGCCTGGAAGAGTTCTGCAAAGGCGCACAGAACATTACAGATGGTTTCTGAAGAAACTATATGCAAATATCATTTTCAACATAAGACTTAGCCCTTGAAAACAATCTGTGCCGGAAAGAAAAATTATGCCATAAAGTACCGTAACTTTAGAAAAGTCCGGACTTTATGGCATAGTCTCTTATTGTACTTAAAACTTAAAGGTATCCTTAAACCCGTCCCACTTCTGATCCTTCTCACTTAAATTCAACGGCGTTCCATCCTTTAAGCAATACCCCTCAGCAGAAGCAGTGCCTTTATATTCTCCGGTAACTTCCGGCCACTCAATACCGATTTCCGGATCGTTCCAGGCCATGCCCCCTTCGTCACCGGGATGGTAGAAGTCTGTGCATTTATAGCAGAACTCGGCTACATCGCTGAGTACCAGGAAGCCGTGGGCAAAGCCTTCGGGAATGTAGAACTGCTTTTTGTTTTCTTCAGAAAGCTCTACACCAAACCATTTGCCGTAGGTTTCGCTGTGAGTCCGAAGATCCACAGCCACATCGAAAACTTTTCCCTTGATCACCCGTACCAGTTTTCCCTGAGGAAACTGTTTCTGATAGTGAAGGCCTCTTAAGACACCTTTTGTAGAACAGGACTGGTTGTCCTGAACGAAGTTCATGGTAAGGCCTGCCTCTGCCATGTCCTTCTGGTTATAGGTTTCCATGAAGTAGCCTCTGTCATCTCCGTGAACAGCAGGCTCTATGATGAAAAGTCCCTCGATCGGGCATTTTGTCACTTTGATCTGTCCCATAAATATTCCTCCTAAAATTCAATCTCAGCCAGGTAACGTTTTACAGCATCCTGCCAGGTGGGAAGAGGGTTAAAACCATTGGCGGCAAGCTTGCTTTTATCCAGGCGGCTGTTGAAAGGCCGTTTTGCCTTGGATACGCCGTATTCTTCTGTGGTCACAGGAGTTACGGTCACCTTTTCGTATTCTTTATGGCCGGCTTCAACGGCCTGACGGAAGATTTCCTTTGTAAAATCATACCAGCTGATGTAGCCTCCCTCATTAGTGGCGTGGTAGTAGCCGTACTTTTCTGTTTCGATCATATCCACAAGGAGTACAGCCAGATCCAGAGTGTAAGTAGGAGTGCCGATCTGGTCGCTTACTACCCGGAGCTGATCATGGGTTTTTCCAAGATTCAGCATGGTCTTGATAAAGTTCTTGCCATTTTTGCCGAATACCCAGGCGATACGGACAATGAAATATTTTTCCAGATTTTCGGAAACTGCCAGCTCTCCGGCCAGCTTGGTCTCTCCGTACACATTAAGAGGCTTGTAATCCTTGCAGTCCGGCTCCCAGGGCTCGGTACCCTGACCGTCGAAAACGTAGTCCGTGCTGATGTAAACCATCTTGCAGCCCAGCTCTTTGCATACCAGGGCAATGTTTCTGGTACCCTCGGCGTTTACTTTCTGAACTGTTTCCTTTTTATCTTCGTCTTCTGCCAGATCAACGGCAGTCCAGGCGGCGCAGTGCACCACTACGTCAGGATTCACTTCTTTTAATACTTTTTCTACGGAAGTCTTGTCCGTGATATCCATGGGAACATAGGGCATAGTTACAACGGCGGTGCCGTCCGGGATACCGCTGTAAGCATCTTTGATATCTGATCCAATGCCTTCATAGCCCCTCTTTGCAAGTTCGTTCATCACGTCATGGCCTAACTGGCCGGCAACACCTGTAACTAATACTTTCATGAGCATATCCTCCTATCTGTTTCCATACATTTTTTCATAATAATTCTGATATTCACCGGAAATGATGGTTTCCCACCACTCTCTGTTTTCCAGATACCATTTAATAGTTTTCTTGATACCGTCGGCAAATTTGGTTTCCGGCAGCCAGCCCAGCTCGTTGTGGATCTTAGTTGGGTCAATGGCATAGCGCATATCGTGGCCCTTCCGGTCTGCAACGTAAGTGATCAGGCTTTCCGGTTTGCCCAGCTCTTTGCAGATCAGTTTTACAATGTCGATATTTCTCATTTCATTGTGGCCGCCGATGTTGTAAACCTCACCTACACGGCCCTTGTGGATGATCAGGTCGATGGCTTTGCAGTGGTCTTCCACATACAGCCAGTCTCTTACATTTTCACCCTTTCCGTATACGGGAAGAGGCTTGTCATTTAAGGCATTGGCGATCATCAGAGGGATCAGCTTCTCAGGGAAGTGATAAGGTCCGTAGTTATTGGAACAGCGGCTGATGGTCACGGGCAGGCCGTAGGTACGATGGTAGGCCAGTACCAGAAGGTCTGCTCCAGCTTTGGAAGAACTGTAAGGGCTGCTGGTATGGATCGGAGTCTCCTCTGTAAAGAACAGGTCCGGACGGTCAAGGGGCAGATCCCCGTAAACTTCGTCTGTGGATACCTGATGATAGCGCTGAATTCCATATTTCCGGCATGCATCCATGAGTACGGCAGTTCCCTTGATATTGGTATCCAGGAATACTTCCGGATTTTCAATAGAACGGTCTACATGGCTTTCGGCGGCAAAGTTTACGACAATGTCCGGATGCTCTTCTTCAAATAATTTATATACGGCTTCCCTGTCGGTGATACTTTCTTTGACAAAACGGAAATTAGGATTGTCCATAACAGGAGCAAGAGTGGAAAGATTTCCTGCATAAGTCAGACAGTCCAGACAGATGATCCTGTAGTCAGGATACTTGTCCAGCATGTGAAAAATAAAATTGCTTCCGATAAATCCGGCTCCGCCGGTTACGATAATAGTCATAATGGTTCTCCTTCTAATACGATTTTTTTGATAAAGCGGATTTATGGCAAAATCCGAAAAGCTTTTGGGGTATTCCTGTTAATGAAGGCTGTCCAGGTATTTGCCGTCCAGTACGTCTTTCAGATACTGGCCGTACTGATTTTTCTTCAGAACCTCGTATACCTTCAGTACGTCTTCCTTGGTGATCCAGCCGTTTAAGTAGGCAATTTCTTCCAGGCAGGCGATTTTTCTGTGCTGGTGATCTTCCATGGTCTTTACAAAGTTGGTGGCTTCCACCAGGCTCTCATGAGTTCCTGTATCCAGCCAGGTAAAGCCCTGGCCCAGCAGCTCTACGTTTAACTGTCCGGCTTCCAGATAGATCCGGTTCAGATCGGTGATCTCCAGCTCTCCTCTGGGACTTGGCTTTAAGTTTTTGGCATAGTCTACAACTTTATTGTCATAGAAATACAGACCGGTGACACAGTAGTTGCTCTTTGGCTGCTCCGGTTTTTCTTCAATAGAGACAGCCTTTCCGTTTGCATCGAACTCTACAATACCGAAGCGTTCCGGATCGTCTACATAGTAACCGAATACAGTGGCGCCCTTGCCGCTTTCTGCGTTTTCTACAGCGGCTTTCAGTCTTTTCTTCAGTCCATGGCCTGCAAAAATGTTGTCTCCCAGAACCATGGCTACGCAGTCATCTCCGATAAAGTCTGCGCCGATGATAAAGGCCTGAGCCAGTCCGTCGGGGCTTGGCTGCACTGCATAGGAGAGATCAACGCCAAACTGGTGGCCGTCTCCTAAGAGCGCCTCGAACCGGGGAGTGTCCTGAGGTGTGGAAATGATCAGGATGTCCCGGATCCCTGCGTTCATGAGAACAGACAGAGGATAGTAGATCATAGGCTTGTCGTAAATTGGGAGCAGCTGCTTGGATGTTACCATGGTCAGCGGGTAAAGGCGGGTTCCTGAACCGCCGGCAAGAATAATACCTTTCATGATTAAATCTCCTTTGTAAATTTGCTGATTTTCTTATTTTTAGTTTTCCATAAGATGTCGGATTATAGTCAAATAAGTTCCTGAGGTTAAAGATAAAGTATTCTCGAACCTCATGTTAAAACTATTATAAAAGATGACGTAAGGTCACTTTCAACCCCTGATTTCCATTTTTAAGAAAGTTTTTATGGAAATTTATACCAGATATAGATAATTCGGCCATGTTTTATAAGAAAAGCTTCGCCTGGGGGCGGGATGGCCTTATTTGCTGCGGCAGGAAAAAAAGCCGGCATCCTTGGTGATATAAAAACCATCGGCCGTTTTTTTGGATACAAAGGATCGGAACTCTTTGTATCTGTCCAGAATGTACTGATTTTGATTCCCGTGGCAGGACAAGATATAGGCGATAAGAGGTTCCGCCTGAGTAACCAGAAGACTGTCCTCATACCTGTGCCATTCCACCTCTGAAAAATAAGGACGGAGAATGGAAGGGCCGTTTTCTTTGCCGAATTTTTCATAAAGTTTGTCTGCAGACAGAATAATACGGCTGTCAAAGTCCTGGACCAGGCGGCTGATCTCTTCCATATGATGGGAGCCATAGGCACTGCAGAAGAAGACTCCGTCAGTCTTCAGCACCCGTTTTATTTCCTTCAGGGCTTTATCAAGGTCTTTGCAGTAAAACAGCACATGGTTAGCAATGACCATGTGAAAGCTTTTATCCGGGAAAGGGATTTCCTGACAGTCAAAAGCATGAAAAGAAAAACGGGAGTCTTCGCCCAGATTCCTTTTGGCATCCCGGAGCATTCCCTCGGAAATATCTGACAGGGTAAGGGAAATATTGGAGGGCAGGTTTTCTTTATTCTGGGACCACAGAGATCCATCCCCGCAGCCAAGCTCCAGAATGTGCATTCCTTCCCGGGGCTGATACATACGGAACAGCCAGGGAAACCAGCCCTCTTTATTCTGGGAATACAGACTGTGAAGCCGGATCCGGTCAGAAATATTTTTAGAATTCAGATACTGGCCTTTCAGGCTTTTTTCCATTCCGGTAAGATGGATCAGATCCAGCATATGACTCCAGTTAATGCTGTGATTTTTCTGGATTTCTCTGGTAGTATCCTCAATGGCCTTTTCTACAAGCTGCAGCTGTTCGATCCGGTCCTGGACCAGTTTCTGCTGGAGGGCCAGGGAGTTCAGGGTAAAGTGATAGTCTGTGTCGTCGATGGTCATTTCCTTAATATCTTCCAGAGAAAAGCCCAGATATTTCAGCAGCAGGATCTGCTGGAGCCGGGCAAAATCATTGTCCGTGTAAAAACGGAAACCTGCAGGAGAGACATAGGAAGGCTTTAAAATATTCTGCTTGTCATAGAAACGGACAGTGCGTACAGAAATGCGGGCCATTTTGGCAAACTGTCCGGAGGTATAGTATCCTTCTGGTTTCATAGGGGAATTCCTTCTCAATTTTTAAAATAATAGATCGCATCCACAGATTTCTGTACTGCAGATCTGGCACCCGGCTGATGAAAAAACGGGGGCTGTCTGATACTATTATAGGGGAAAAGATAGAGAAAAAACAAGAATTTGGCGGCGGAAATTTCTTGAATGAAAAGAAAGCTGATGATAGAATTGCCTTATAAAGAACAGAAGAGATATAGAAACCTTTCTGTATATTTTCCTGAAATACGTTCACTTTCGCGGACTGCAGTTCTGCGGTATCTATAGGTCTGATTCAGACAAAATTCCCTTATGTTCAGTAATAATTTAAAGTAAATAATTACATTGTGCTCTGTTCTTTGTATAGTCTATCAGGTATAATAAATAAGAAAAAGATGCGGATATTCTGTTTGAAAAACTTAAGAAAAAGGGTAAAATGGAACGGGAAGATATCGTTCCGGTATTGCTGAGTCCCCTGATGGATGGCAGGATGAAGATTAAAGATAGGATTCTTAAGGGAATCTATTATGTTAAAAAAGAAGAAGAGAAGCTGTCTGATACTGAAATCGGGAAAATACAGGCAGTGCTTTATGCCTTTGCAAATAAGCTTTTAACTGCAGAAGAATTGGAAGAGATCAAGGAGGCGATTGCAATGACCAAATTAGGGGAAATGCTTTTTGATGATGGGGTAAAAGCCGGAGAAAAGAAAGGGGAAGAAAAGATGAGCCGTCTGACGATCCGGCTGTTAGATGAAAAGCGGTATGGAGATCTGGAACGGGCGGTGAAAGATTTGGAATATCGGAAGGAACTGTATAAGATATTTGGAATCTAACAGATAAAGGAGGAAAATTCAAATGAAAATCGCATTATTAGAGCCAATCGGAGTACCAAAGGAGACAATACAGACATATGGAGATAAGATCCGCAGCTTAGGGCACGAGTTTGTGAGCTATGATACCGTGACCACAGACCCGGAGGAGCTGAAAGAGCGCTCCAAAGGCTGCGAGGTCGTGATGATCGCCAATCATCCATATGGGGACGAAGTGGTTGCTGCTTCCCAGGATTTAAAGATGATTTCGGTGGCATTTACAGGTATCGACCATGTGGGAACAAAGGCCTGCAGGGAAAAAGGGGTGACGGTATGCAATGCTGCCGGGTATTCCAACGAGACAGTGGCAGAGCTGATCCTGGGATTTGCTGTGGATGCTCTGAGAAATGTGGCTAAGGCCAATGACCTGGTGAGAAAGGGCGGCACCAGTGCAGGAATCGGCGGCAGAGAAATCTGCGGAAGAACGGTAGGGATCATTGGGCTGGGCCAGATCGGAACCAGGACTGCCCAGCTTTTTAAGGCTTTTGGAGCAAAGGTCATCGCCTACAACAGAAGTCAGTCTCCACAGGCTGCGGAAATGGGGATTGAGTACCGCTCTTTAGACGAAGTTTTGTCTGAAAGCGATATCATCTCCCTGAACCTGCCTTTAAATGATGAGACAAGGGGATTTATTGATAAAGAAAAGATCAGCAAAATGAAGAATGACGCTGTATTTATCAACTGTGCAAGAGGCCCTATTGTGGATAACAAAGCCCTGGCAGAAGCCTTAAATGGGGATAAGCTGGGATTTGCCTGCGTAGATGTCTTTGATATGGAACCTCCGATTCCTGAGGACTATCCTCTTCTTCATGCAAAGAATACCCTGCTGACGCCTCATCAGGCATTTATCTCTGAAGAGTCTATGCTGAGAAGGGCAGAGATCGTCTTCCAGAATGTGTTCGCTTATCTGGAGGGAAAACCGGAGAATGTGTGTAAACTGTAAAAACAATGATCGCAGATTCTGCACAAAAGCAGAATAAAAGGAAAAAACAGATGGCTGTTAAAGAAAATCACAGGATTTCAACAACAGACATCTGTTTTTTAGATCATACCGGCCAGACAACTGTGGAGATCGCCATCAGGACTGCCTGAGTCAGCAGGATCAGCAGGAACAGAGGAACAAACCATTTCCACCATTTTTCAATTTTGACCCCTGCAATACCGCAGATAATAGGAGCAGAAGCAGTAGGCCATAATACGTTAGAAAGGCCGTCACCAAACTGGAAGGCCAGAATGGCGCTTTGGCGGGAAATCCCTACCAGGTCTGCCAAAGGCGCCATGATCGGCATACTGGTCACTGCCTGTCCGGAACCAGAGGGAATCAGGAAATTGATCAGAGTCTGGACGATCAGCATAGCTATAGAGGAAAGCCATCCGGGAAGGTTGGTCAGCGGAATGGACAGTCCATATACTACGGTATCGATAATGTGGCCGGACTGGAGAATCACCAGGATGCCGCGGGCGATACCGATCATCAGACAGGCTACGGCAATATCTTTGAATCCACTGGCCATTTTTTCGGCAATGGTGTTTGGACCCCAGCCCATAATAAAGGAACTGATGACTCCCATGATCAGGAAGGTAGTGGCAATATCTCCGAAGCCCCAGCCTTGAGCTTTTACGCCCCAGACGATCACTGCGATTCCGGCTACCAGAACTGCCAGAACGCCTTTTTCACGGATACCGAAGGGGTGTTTATGTACCTCATCCTCTGACATGGCAAGACGGCTGAAATCATCGCCGTAAACCAGACTCTTAGTAGGATCTTTCTGGATTTTCAGAGCGTAGCGGATGGTAAATATGGAGGCTACCACGATCATGGCAATATGACAGATCAGCCGGTAGCCGGAACCGGAGAGCTGAGGCACTCCGGCGATTTCCTGGGCCATTCCCACGGTAAAGGGATTCATGATAGAACCGCTGTAGCCCAGGCCTGTGCCTAAGGCTACAATTGCCAGCCCTACGATGGCGTCATAGCCCATGGCAATGGCAATTCCTACAAAAATAGGGATAAAGGGGAACATTTCCTCAAAAACAGCAATACTTGAGGAAGCAGCCCCGATCAGGGTGATAAAGATGGGAATGATTATGACCCTGGAATTTCCTTTTAGTATGCGCAGCATCCAGGCCACCAGGCCGTTAAATGCGCCTGAAGCAATGATCAGTCCGATAGAAGCATAGGCTACAAATACAAAAAATACCACATCGGCTCCTGCTACCATACCTTCGTAAATAGATTTTACCGTTTCAAAGGGCCCTACGGGACTTTGTTCCACTTCATGATAAGTTCCGGGAACAACCAGCTCTGTGCCGGACTCATTGGCCTGCCGGTCAAATTCTCCTGCGGGCAGCACCCAGGTGGCCACGGCACATACGATAATAAAGGTCACCAGCAGCACATAGATGTGAGGCAGGTGAAATCTCTTTTCTTTTCTTTCCATAATAAAATGCTCCAATCTTTTTTATTCTCCCAGACAGCCAAACGGGGGCTTTAGCCTTTTTTTCGGTGAAGGGCAGCCTCCCAGGATTCCTTTACTTTTTCGCAGAAATCCGGTTCATTGTAGATCTTCAGGAAAAGCTCGGTCAGGACAGCGGCTCCGGAGAGCATAGCCTGATGAGCGGTATCTGTGCGGCAGGCATTGCGGAAATCTGCAGTGTGAAGGGCCATGGTTTCCTCTGTGACTGCAATAAGAGGCTGGATAGCCGGACAGCGGTAGCTGACATTTCCTACATCGGAGGAACCGGAAGGAGCTTCTATAGGACCCACCTTTTCCCCGTATTTTTCCAGAAGCTGAGCTACCGTATTTTCCAGAGGAGCAGTCCGTACCATGTCGAAGAAATCAGAAAGCCCCGGGGTCAGGGTAACTGTACAGTCCAGAGCCATAGCGGCGGCATCGGCACATTTACGGACAGCTTCATCCATGATCTCCAGCTTCTTCATAGAATCTGTACGGAATTCCATACGGATCCGGCAGAAGTCGGGGATAATGTTAGGCGCCTGACCGCCGTCCAGGATCACAGAATTTACATGGACATCCGGGGTGAAGCACTCTCTTCTGGCGTCAATGAGATCCAGGAATTTTCTTCCTGCCGCCAGTGCGCTTCGTCCTTCCCAGGGAGCGCCTACAGCGTGAGCGGTTTTTCCGTGGAAATCTACCACATAGCATCGGAGGCTGAGCTCATCCATGTCCGGAACAGACAGCCCCCCTGAAGTGCTGTGCATCATAGCGGCCAGGGCCATATCGTCAAAAATCCCCTGCTGTGCCATTCCGATCTTGGCACCGTTTTCTTCCTCCGCAGGAGTTCCGATGACATACAGCTTTCCTTTAAAGGAATCTTTCAGCTCCATAAGCCCCAGACCTGACAGAACAGACAGGGCTCCATGGAGATTATGTCCGCAGCCGTGGCCGATTCCCGGAAGAGCGTCGTATTCTACCAGCAAAGCGGCAGAGGGCCCCTCTCCGTTATCCAGAAAACCACAGAAGGCTGTATCATAGCCTGCATAGGGATAAGTTACCTGGAAACCGGCATCTTTCAGGATCTGGGCGATTTTTCTGCTGGATTCGTATTCTTCATAAGGCAGCTCCGGGTGGTCAGAAAGATCCAGACTAAGAGCTACGGCTTTGCTGTAATGCTTATTGAGAGCCTGAAGAATTTGGTCTTTTGAAATACTCATAATAGCAGTCCCCCTTGTATACAATTTGAGTTTAGTATATTAACAAATTATAACACTAAAGTATAAAGGGCACAAGAAATTTTACCAGGTTTTCATCAGGAATTTATAAAATGAAAGTATCAGGATTTTTCAGACTATCTGGTGTTTATGCTTTTCTGGCGGAAGGCCTGCCGATACTGGCTGGGAGTCATTCCCTCCTGCTTTTTGAAGAGACGCATAAAATATTTTTCATCAGGAAAGCCGCAGGTGTGGGCAACGGCGGCTACAGAGAGGAACTCTCCCTGACAGAGAAGGTTTTTTGCGGCTGCCAGACGTATATGATTTACATAAGTATTGACAGAATAGCCGGTGTATTTTTTCATCAGGGAAGTGAGGTAGGCAGGATGGTAGTGAAAGCGGGCGGCCAGTTCCTCTACAGTAACCGGCTGATCATAGTGGCTGCGGAGCCATTCGATCATATCCAGAAGTTTTCCGGGCGCCCGATCTTCCAGGAGGCGGTCCAGAGAGAGCACTTCTGAGGAAAATTCCAGCAGCAGAAGATTTAACGCATACCGGGTTCTCCAGGAGGACTGATAGTTTTCCCGCTTTGCGATATCCAGCAGCTGGACAAAGAGAAGGAGCGTCCGTTTTTCCATGGAAAGCCTGCCGGATTCAGGAAGGATAAAGGACTCCGGGGAAGAGGAAAGAGGAGACAAAAGGGCATGGTTCCAGTTTCCGCGGGCTTTTTGCAGATCTCTTTCGGCAACGATACTGCTTTGGGGATCAGTCATGTGAAAGTGTACCCAATAATAGGAAAGTTTTCCTTCACTGGGGGCATAGCCGTAGTGAAGCTGATGAGGAAAAAGAAGAAGGGTCTCGTTTTCATGAACATCTATGTTTCTGCCGCTTTGATTTATATGGAGAGTTCCCCGGCATACCAGGATCAGCACGAAGGCGTCGATACGCCTGCGCTGGTGAAGAAAACCTCCGTCACTGACCAGATTGCCGCAGGTGAGAAACTCTGCAGGATAAGAAGCCTTTGCAGTACAGTACAACATCTTGGATTTGTCCACCCTTTCTTTAAGATTGTGAGTTGTTTTAACAGTTCTGTGTGATACTATAATACCATCAGGAAAAGAGGGGGACAAGTAAAAATGTCCACCCTGAAAACTGCCGGCTCTGCTGCCGGCAGGAGCAAGAGAGCAAATATTTCCCCTGGGGAAAGAAAGAGAGGATAAAGAAGATGCTTGAGAAAAAACTGAAACCTGTGGAGCCGGATCATATGGAGATTGAAGACCGCTTCTGGAAAGAATATATGGAGCTTGTCAGAAACCATGTGATCCCGTATCAGTGGGAGGCTTTGAACGACCGGATAGAGAATGCAGCGCCCAGTTATTGTATCCAGAATTTCCGAGTAGCCGCAGGCCTGCAGGAAGGCACCTTTCAGGGAATGGTCTTCCAGGACAGCGACGTCTACAAATGGCTGGAAGCAGTGGCTTATTCCCTGATGTGGCACCCGGATGAGGAACTGGAAAAGACTGCAGATGAGACCATTGAGCTTATCGGGAAAGCTCAGCAGCCTGACGGATATCTGGATACCTATTATATCATCAATGGCCTGGAAAAAAGATTTACCAACCTTATGGACCATCATGAGCTGTACTGTCTGGGGCATATGACCGAGGCGGCGGTAGCCTATTATAAAGCCACAGGCAAGAGAAGATTCCTGGATATTGCCGTGGGCTATGCGGACTGTGCCGCCAGACATCTGGGTACAGAGGAAGGAAAGATCCCCGGATACCCGGGGCATGAGGTGGCGGAAATGGCCCTCTGCGCGCTGTACGATATAACGAAAGACGAGAATCATCTGAAACTGGCAAAATATTTTATTGACCAGCGGGGACAGCAGCCTTTGTTCTTTGACCAGGAGTGCGAGAAGAATGGAAATAAATGCTTCTGGGATGATACCTATATTCAGAAACAGTATTATCAGGCAGGAAAGCCTGTGCGGGATCAGGATAAGGCCGAGGGTCATGCGGTGAGGGCAGTGTACCTCTATACCGGAATGGCTGAGGTGGCTTCCAGAACAGAGGATAAGGAGCTTTTTGCTGCCTGCGAAAAGCTGTGGAATAATATTGTGAACCGGCAGATGTACATAACGGGAGCCGTAGGCGCAACAGAACACGGGGAGGCCTTTTCCTTTGACTATGACCTGCCTAATGATACTGTATATGGAGAGACCTGCGCTGCTATCGGACTGATCTTTTTTGCCAGAAGAATGCTGGAGATCACGAAGGATGGAAAATATGCAGACGTTATGGAGCGGGCGCTGTATAATGGAGTGATCAGCGGCATGTCTCTGGACGGAAAAAGCTTTTTCTATGTAAATCCTCTGGAAGTAGTGCCGGAAGCCTGTGAGAAAGACTATAATAAGCGCCATGTGAAACCAGTAAGACAGAAATGGTTCGGCTGTGCCTGCTGCCCTCCGAATGTAGCCAGACTCCTGTCTTCCCTATCAGTATATGCCTTTGAGGAAAATGAGAAGGAACTTTATGTAAATTTATATACAGGTGGAACATTGGAGACGGTGAAGAATGGAAAACAGAACCGGATCACTTTTGAAACCGACTATCCATGGAATGGACAGGTGAAGATCCGCATAGAAAATCAGGAAGACAGCAGTTTTGCTCTGGCTCTTCGGATTCCCGGCTGGTGCAGCAGCTATTCCCTGAAAGTAAACGGGCAGGAGGAGAAACACCATCTTAAGACCGGCTATGTGCTGCTGGACAGAGAGTGGAAAAATGGTGATGAAATCCTTTTGGATATGGAAATGCCGGTACAGATCGTGGAAGCCAACCCCAGAGTCAGAGAGGATATCGGCAAGGTGGCCGTAATGAGAGGACCGTTAGTATACTGTCTGGAGGAAACAGATAACGGAGACCAGCTCCAGGAAATTTATCTGAAGGAAGAGCCGGAATTCAAAGAGATATTTGAACCGGAACTGCTGAAAGGCGTGGTGACTATCCAGGCAAAGGGAAAACGTGTTTCCATGGCAGGCTGGAAGGAAGATTCTCTGTATCGGACTTATAGGGGAAAGAAATTTGAAGATGTGGAACTGAAATTTGTTCCCTATTATGCATGGGTGAACCGGACACCGGGAGAGATGACGGTATGGATCCGGATCTGATATGATCCGGACGAAAGGATCTACATGAATAAAAAGGAGCTGACTCATTAGCATATTCTCGGCTTTGCTTAATGAGTCAGCTCCTTTTAAGCTTCGTTTTCCTGAGTATCTCCGGAGGCGTCTTCACCGGTCTGGGTTTCTTCATCCTGGGATGCTGTACTGTCTTCGGAATTATCCTGTGAAGTATCGTCTGTCTGGCTGTCCTGTGAGGAGTCCTCTGCCTGACCGTCTGTCTGAGAAGTTCCGTCTGTGTCCTCCGCAGTTTGGGCGTCCTCTCCGGCAGCAGTTCCGTCTGTGCCTGTGTCAGATGTCTCAGATTCCGGCATAGGCTCCAGTGCATCTGCCAGGGAAGTGTCTGTCATAAAGGTATCTACATTATACAGAAAAAGAATATCGGTAATGCTGTTGTCTGTGATCAGCCGGTCTACATCATCATAGTAATACCGGGGGTCAATGACAATAATACTGCGGAAGTAGGGCTGCAGCAAAGGGATAAAACAGTTGGAATAGGAATCTTTGAAGATCAGCAGATTCTTGTTTTCATTCACAGGAGTAGTGATGTCGATCCGGCTGTGATTTCCGCCAAAGAATACTTCATACTGGTCCTTCTGATCCAGGGCACTGCTTTCGTACATGGAGGCCGTTTTTTCTCCCTCTTCCACATAGTTTACCACACATTCTGTCGTTACATCCTTAGGCACGTAAAGCTCAATGGTATCCTGAGAACGGTCATAACCGCTTTTGGAGGCCAGGGTACCTGAGAAAGTGTGGGATACAGGATAAACCGTATATTCCTGGGCCGGTTCAGAAATCCCCAGAGCGCTGTAAAGGGTCTCAAAAGCGTACCGGGCTCCCAGACTGGTCCAGTGATGGTCGGTTTTATAATAGATGGCCTCATCTCTGTGAGAGGACATGGTTTCTGTCAGATCCACATAGGTAAGCACATCTCCTACCGTATCTTCAGCCAGGGCAATATCCTGGGACTGATCTCTTACAGGAGCATTGGCAGGCGTGAGCTGCTCCAGAATATAAGCGGCGTTGGGTACCAGGCTCATAACCGTATTCACATCTTTATGACGCTGGGCAAATTCCCGGATGCCATTTAAATTATTCTGTACAGACTCTGTATCGATATTGTTTTCAGGGATCTGCATGAGATATCCCTGTTTTCCGATATACACACCGTTGGATTCTCTTTTTCCCAGCGCCATGTCTTCCAGCACCTTCAGGTTGATCCACTGGTCACGGAAGAAAAACTGGTCTGTGACATAGTCTTCCATATCGGTCATATACTGGCCGCTGGCCAGATTTGCCAGAGAGAATTCCGGAGCCTGGGCCAGCATTCGGTTTTCAGATTCAGAATATTCTTTATCCGGAAGAAAGATATTAAAGCCGACAGCCACAATCATGAGGAGAAGGAAAATACAGGTGATCCTGATATAAATTTTCCCGGCTCTCTGCCTGTATATCCTGGCCCTTCTTTTTCTTCTTTCTTCGGGAGTTAATTGCTTTTTTTTCATAATAACTGACTTCTTCCTTCTATAATAAATGTTTCCTCTTTCCTAGAACCGGAAGTAAAGGAACGGATTATAAGTTGCATTCACCAGATAGGCGATGGACAGAACCAGGATAGCGGCGTATACTACTGTGGCCGTTATGGAAGGATAGTTTCCTGGCTTTAAGGCAAACCTCCGGAATCGCTTCCATACAAAAGGCGTGGCGCAGAAAAAGCAGATTACCAGAAGGATCAGATTTCCTGTCAGGTAGTACAGACCGGTGGAATCAATGATCCCGTGGCCGCCGATACCGAACATATTTCCCAGATACACCAGGGCGTCCGGCAAAGAGGCGGAGAAGAAAAGCACCCAGCCTATGAGAACCAGAATAAAGGAGTAGATCTGCTGGAGGATATCCGGCAGCTTCTGAAGCTTAGGAGCCAGGAAATATTTTTCCAGAAGAAGGAGCAGGCCATAATAAAGCCCCCAAAGCATAAAGTTCCAGGCAGCGCCATGCCAGAAACCTGTGAGCATCCATACCACGAGAATATTCCTGACATGTTTTAGTTTGGAAACCCGGTTGCCTCCAAGAGGAATGTACACATACTCACGGAACCAGGTGCTCAGGGAAATATGCCATCTTCTCCAGAAGTCAGTAACGCTTTTGGATATGTAGGGATAATTAAAGTTCCGGACGAATTCAAAGCCGAACATTTTTCCTAGTCCCACTGCCATATCCGAGTATCCGCTGAAGTCGAAATAAATCTGCATGGCATAAGCCAGACAGCCGATCCAGGCGGTGAGGATTGAGCGGTCAGCCGGGGCGATGGCAAGAATTGCGTCAAAGGTCATACCAATATTGTTGGCCAGGAGCACTTTTTTTCCCAGGCCCCGCAGAAACCAGGCTATTCCCTGCCCGAATTTGTAAAGGCTCAGGTTTCTCTGGGCCAGCTGAGCGTCGATATCCGCGTACCGGACAATAGGACCGGCGATCAGCTGGGGAAACATGGTAACATAGGTACCGAAGTTTATGAAATTCTTCTGTACCGGAACTTCCCCTTTGTATACGTCGATAATATAGGAAAGGGTCTGGAAGGTATAGAAGGAAATACCTACTGGAAGAGCCAGTTCCCGGTATGGAATATCCACAGGGAGTATGGCGTTTATATTGTCCAGCAGGAAACCGTAATATTTAAAGAATCCCAGGATCGCCAGATTTACTACTACGGTAAACCAGAAGCTGAACCGAAGGTATTTTTCATTATTTTCCTCCCGGTATTTATGGATCTCGATTCCGCTGATATAGTTAAAGATAATGCTGAAAAGCATCAAAAATACATACACCGGTTCTCCCCATGCATAGAAGATCAGGCTCACAATGAGAAGAACGGTATTTTTCAGCTTCCAGGGTACAAGAAAGTACAGGATCAGAGTAACCGGCAGGAAGACGAAAAGAAAGAAAATACTGCTGAATATCATAATTTATATCCTTTCTGACTGTTTTTTTTATAAACTGTTCCGAAAAGCCTCATCGGCCGATCCGGCATTTGGATGTACCACATAGAGAATAAAATTTCCCTGGACATCCAGAACATGGTCTTCCAGCATAGCGTACTGTTCAATTCCGTATCCTTCAAAACTGTTCATCTGGGTTTCCAGACGGGAATTGATGGCTTCGGTGACAGCTTCGGCCTGAGAAGTGTCTTTTAATTTGACGATCAGAAGCTCCTGAGCATCCATATTGCTGGCAGGAGAATACAGAGTCACACCTTCATAGTCCTCTGCATCTAATCCGTAAAATTTCTGGAACATACGGTTATTGCTTTCCTGCATGCCTTCCAGGTCAAGAGTTCCCACCACATTTTCGGAAACGCTTTCCAAAGAGGCATTGCTGCTCTTATTTCCCACCTGGAAAACGATAAAGAAAATAAGAAGAGCCGCTACCATGGCGATGCGGATGATCGTTAATACAGAGACGGATTTTTTATTCATTTTCTGTCACCTCCGTGATCATATCAATGGCCCAGTATTCATAAAAGGCCTTCTGCATATGGATGCCATCTACATCATAAAGGTCGCTGTGAGCTTCCACATCTTCTGTAATATCAATATAAGGTATCCCGCTATCTTCACAGTGCTGGCGGATGGCGTCGTTCCAGTCAGGGATATCCCGCCATTTTTCCGAACGGTCAAAGGCCGGATCTGTGGCTGGGATAATGGAATTTACGTAAATTGTGGTGTTGGGCAGAGCCTCCTTAAGATCAGAAATGATCTGATCCTGCTCTGTGATATAGTCATCCACATTGCTCCAGAAACCAATACTGATGTCGTTCAGCCCGTAACAGAGAATGACACTGGCCGGGTTCAGGGTTACCAGCTGATCCGTATACTGTTCAATATCCCGGATGGTGGCGCCGGCAGAGGCGAAGACCCTGCTGTCATCTACCAGCTCATAGGAAGAAAAACCTACGGCTCTGGAGTCACCCAGAATAGCGATATCCGTAAACTGTGCCCACACATCCAGGTCACCGCTTTCCAGGGCAGCTTTACGTTCTTCTTTTCGCAGCTGCCTTACTTCTTCTTCAATGGCAGCAGTGTCGGCGGCTTCCAGCCCTTCTATGTAGGCAATCCCTTCTTTGACATCATCAGTGGCTATATTCTGGCCGGACAGGGCAATAAAAATAACAATTCCGATGATCACTGCCACAGCGGCCAATTCAACGAACAGCCGTTTTCGGGGATTTCGGAACTGTCTTTTCAGAAATCTCTGTATCCGTCTTGGAAGCGGATATATTTTTCTTTTTTTCATGATATATGTCCCCTCACTATTTTTCTTCAATTTCTTTATGCTTAAATATTCAGTCGGGATTTCCGGAAGAGTTTCCGGCAGATAAATTTCATCTATATATTATATAGATTTTTTGAAATAAGGCAATATCCGACATGCCTCGACAGGAAAAAAAATACAAAAAAATTCAGTTTGCGTCAGGCATTTGACCGGAAAGCTGAATGAAGGAGGATCAAGTTGCATAAAAAAGGAAAGGAAATATTCTGCAAAAGAGAAAATGTGATTTTGAACAGACTATCATGGTAAAGGGAAAAAGAGCAAAAGGGAGAATCACCGGCAGCCCTATTGAAGTATGAGCAGATTGGTGGTAAGATTCTCCTGCAAGAAGGACAAGAACCGATTAAAAGGAAAGAGGCATTGATTTATGATGGAGAAAAGAGAAGAAAAGAAGAGAGAAAAAACTTTTAAAGAAAGATTTCATGATTACATGATGGATATGTCAAAAATTTCCCCAATGGGAATCACAGACCATCACGATGAATATTACTTCCACATTAACAAATATTACAGCTTTGATTAAGAAGAACCGGATATCAGGCTGAGATAACTGGAATATACAAAATAAAAAAGGGGATATCTTTACATTTCCTGTTGTACTGCAGTACGCATCCACAGGAAGAAAAGGTAAGGATATCCTCTTTTTTTATCGAAAAGGGCGGAGTTTACTTCGATTTTACGTAATTTTTCTACAAGCATGATGGTTTGAACCTGATTATGCAAGTAAAATATTAACTGTTCGAGTAAAAAATGCGTGTAGAAAATTTACAAGATTTAAAAGAAGGAAGGAGAAAACGCCGTGTCAGAGATTACATTAAGAAATGTATGTAAAGAGTATGACAAAGGGCACTTTGCAGTGAAAGACTTTAACCTGGATATCCAGGACAAGGAATTCATCATCTTTGTTGGCCCCTCCGGCTGCGGCAAGTCCACCACACTGCGCATGATCGCAGGACTGGAGGATATCAGCGACGGAGAACTGTGGATCGATGGAGACCTTTGCAACTATTTTGAACCAAAGGACAGGGGGCTGTCTATGGTATTTCAGAACTATGCGCTGTATCCCAACATGACCGTGTATGGGAACCTGGCCTATGCTCTGAAAATCCGGAAGGTTCCCAAAAAGGAAATTGACGAGAGAGTACATAAAGTGGCCAAGACCCTGGAGATCGAACATCTTCTGGACAGAAAACCGGCTGCCCTTTCCGGCGGTCAGAAACAGAGAGTGGCTATCGGAAGTGCTATTATCCGAAAACCAAAGGCCTTCCTTATGGATGAGCCGCTGTCCAACCTGGATGCCAAACTGAGAGCCCAGATGCGTGTGGAACTGGCAAAGCTTCATGAAGAGCTGGAAACAACGATTATATATGTAACCCATGACCAGACCGAGGCCATGACCCTGGGAACCAGGATCGTGGTTATGAAAGATGGTGTGGTGCAGCAGGTAGAAGCGCCTATCCAGCTTTACAACAACCCGGCAAACCTTTTTGTGGCAGGTTTTATCGGCTCTCCTTCCATGAACTTCTTTGACGCCTATGTAGGAGAGGAAGAGGGAAAAGTTGTGGTCTATCTGGGCGGCAGCGAGCTTGGAAAGAAAGTCTTCTTAAGAGGCGAAAAAGCGGAAGTCGCAAGACAGAGAGAGATGAACAAAAAGGTAGTCCTGGGAATCCGTCCGGAAGACGTCTATGATTACAAAGAGGCAAAGGAAAGAGGCATCCACATGGACACCCAGGGGCTGGAAGAAACTGTCTCTGCCAGAGAAATGCTGGGAGCTGAGGTGATTCTTTACTTTGACGCCCAGGGCAAAACCCATGCGGTAAGGTTAAGTCCGGAGAATCAGACCCAGACCGGCGAGAAAGCGGACTTTTACTTTGACACGGACAGGATCCACATCTTTGATAAAGAGACAGAAGAAAACATTTATTACAGAGAGGAGATTCGGTAATGAACACAGGGAAAAAGAAAAAATTAAACTGGACCCCATACTGCTATCTGATCCCATGTATGCTGGTGTTCGCCATATTCCTGTTCTATCCCTTTTTCAAGACCATTTATCTCAGCCTTTTCCTGACAGACAGAATGGGACAGGCTAAGATTTTTGTGGGGATGCAGAACTATATAGACCTTCTTACTTCTGAATCATTCAGACAAAGTTTACAGGTAACTCTGATCTTTGTTGTGATCGTAGTTATCGGGGGCATGCTCCTGGGCCTGATCGCAGCGGTTCTGTGCAACAAGGCTTTCCCGGGAATCCGGGCTTTCAGTACCGCATATGCCCTGCCGATGGCCATCGCATCTACTTCAGCAGCCATGATCTTCCAGATCATGCTCCACCCCACAGTTGGTATCGTGAACAAACTTACCGGGCTGGACATTAACTGGCTGAACGATCCCGACACCGCCCTGATCTGCGTGGCGATCCTGACCGCCTGGCTGAACAGCGGCATTAACTTCCTGTATTTCTCAGCAGGACTTGGCAACATTGACGAGACCATCTACGAGAGAGCTTCCGTAGACGGAGCCAGCAGTGTACAGCAGTTCTTCAGCCTGACTCTGCCGGGACTTTCTCCTATCATGTTCTATACACTGGTTGTAAATATTATCCAGGCATTTCAGTCCTTTGGACAGATCAAGATCCTGACCGAAGGAGGCCCGGACGAGGCGACAAATGTTATCGTGTATTCCATTTACCGTGACGCTTTCTTTAACTACCGTTTCGGAAGTGCCGCAGCTCAGTCCGTGATCCTGTTTATTATTATCATGATCATTACACTGATTATGTTCAGACTTGAAAAGAAAGGAGTAAGCTACTAATGAGTCAGTCTAGTAATGCAGCTATCATCAGCGGCCAGAAAACTATCAGCAGAGAGCAGCTTCTGGCTTTAAAAAAGGAAATGAATGCCAAGGCACTGACTAAGAGAAGAATCCGTACAGGGGGCCTTCTGGCAGGAAACATTATATTTGCACTTTTGATCCTGCTTCCTCTGCTTTATGCAGTCAGCATTGCATTTATGCCTTCAGGAGAACTGTTTACCACTGAGCTGAATCTTCTTCCGAAGCATCCTACTTTGCAGAACTTTCAAGATGCATTTGTAAATGTACCTTTGCTGAGATTTATTGTTAACTCCTTTGTTATGGCAGGTTCCATTACTATCGGGCAGATCATTACCTGTTCTCTTGCAGCTTTTGCCTTCTCCTTTTTGGAGTTTAAGGGAAGGAATGTACTGTTTATGATCGTTTTGGCGACTATGATGGTTCCCGGGGAAGCAACAATAGTATCAAACTATCTGACTGTAGGTAATCTGGGAATGCTGGATACCTATCCTGTATTGATCGTGCCTTACCTGACATCAGCAATGGGAATTTTCCTGTTCCGTCAGTTTTATATGTCTTTCCCGATTTCGCTGTATGAATCAGCAAAACTGGACGGATGCAGCAATCTGAAATTTATTGTGCGTATCCTGATCCCGCTGACAAAATCTGCTATCGGAGCTATGGCTGTATACACCTTCATCAATGCATGGAATATGTATATGTGGCCTTTGCTGGTAACCGGTTCTAATGAGATGAGAACAGTGCAGATCGGTATCAGTATGCTGAACAGTGTGGATTCTCAGTCACTGACTATGATGGTGGCAGGTGTGGTAATTGTTATTATTCCCTCAATTTCTATCTTTATTGTGGGACAGAAACAGCTGATCCGGGGTATGTTCTCCGGTGCGGTAAAAGGTTAATTGAAAAAAGGAGAGTAAGAATGAAGAAAAAAATCGTATCTTTATTATTGACAGGCGTTATGGCAGCAGGCGCACTGGCTGGCTGCGGCGGACAGAGCATTGCTGATCAGCAGGCGGCAGGTGATACCACTGCAGATTCTGCAGAGGGCGAAGCCGCTGAAGAAACAGTGACAATGGCGGCAGCCGATGAGGTAGACGGTACAGAGATCACCTTCTGGCATTCTATGGGCGGTGTAAACGGCCAGGCTATTGATGAACTGGTAAATCGGTTCAACGAAGAGAACGAACTGGGCATCACTGTTGTATCTGAGTATCAGGGTGAATATGATGACGCCCTGAATAAACTGAGAAGCGCCCAGATCGGAAACATGGGAGCTGACCTGGTACAGGTATATGAGATCGGTACAAGATTCATGATCGATTCCGGCTGGATTATCCCTATGCAGCAGATGATCGATGAGGATGGATATGATATTTCCCAGATCGAGCCGAACCTGGCAGCTTACTATACTATTGACGATCAGCTTTATTCCATGCCTTTTAATTCCTCTACTCCTCTTATGTATTATAATGTAGATATGTTTGAACAGGCAGGGATCACAGAGATTCCTACCAGCCTGGAAGGAATTCTGGAGATCGGTGATCAGCTGCTGAATGAAGGCGGTGCCGGAGAAGTTATGTCGCTGTCTACCTATGGATGGTTCTTTGAACAGTTCCTGGGAAAACAGGGCCTTGATTATGCAAACAATGGAAACGGAAGAGAAGAGGCTGCTACAGCAGTTGCTTTTGATGAGAACGGCGGGGCTGCAAATATCCTGAACGCATGGAAAGATCTTTCTGACGCAGGATATGCGCCTATCGTTGGTAAAGATGGAGATTCAGGTCTTGCAGATTTCTCCGCAGGAAAATCTGCCATTACTCTGGCATCTACAGCTTCTCTGAAACAGATCCTTCAGGATGTAAACGGAAAATTTGAAGTAGGTACCGCTTACTTCCCATCTATTACAGATGAAGACCAGGGCGGCGTATCTATCGGCGGCGCTTCTCTGTGGGCACTGAACAACAACGATCCTAAGAAATTAAGAGCTACCTGGGAGTTTGTGAAATTTATGATCTCTCCGGAGTCTCAGGCTTACTGGAATGCACAGACCGGATATTTCCCTGTAACTGTTGCAGCTCAGGAAGAGCAGGTATTCAAAGATAACATCGCTCAGTATCCTCAGTTCCAGACAGCTATCGATCAGCTCCATGATTCTTCACCGGAGTATGTGGGAGCACTGTTAAGTGTCTTCTCTGAGGCAAGAGATACTGTAGAATCTGAGATTGAGAGTATGTTAAACGGCGAGGTGGATGTAGATGAAGCTGTATCCAATATGGCCGATACCATTAACAAGTCCATTGAGGAATACAATCTGGTAAATGGCTGAGACAGAGAAGCCGCTGGGCAGTGACGGGGGATCTTTATAAAGAATTTCCCAACCTTGCACATTGGAAACATCATGTTATAATAGCCGTAGACAGGTAAATGAGGGCCGCCCCTTTACGGGCGGTCTTCTTTGTACCTCAGACTTGGAAGGATAAGCAGTCAGACAAAATATCGGAAAGAAGGAAAAGAAATTATGACAAAAGTATTTGCACACAGAGGCGCCAGCGGATATGCGCCGGAAAATACGCTTCAGGCTTTTCATCTGGCCCAGGAGCAGGGAGCAGACGGGATCGAACTGGATGTACAGCTTACAAAAGACGGGGAAGTGGTGGTGATCCACGATGAGACCATTGACCGGACCAGCACGGGCAAAGGCTATGTAAGAGACTATACCCTGGAAGAGCTGAAAAAATTTTCTTTCCATAATCATATGGAAAAATATAAAGGGGTAAAGATCCCTACTTTAAGGGAAGTGCTGGAACTGGTAAAGCCGGGAAAGATGGAAGTGAATATTGAGCTGAAGACCGGGATCTTCTGGTATCCGGATATTGAAGAAAAGACTATGAAGATCGTAAAGGAAGCAGGCATGGAAGACCGGGTGATCTATTCTTCTTTTAACCACTACAGCGTGCAGAAGGTACGGAGCCTGGACGAGAAAGCGGAAACCGCTTATTTATACAGCGATGTGATGCTGGATGTGGAAAAGTATGCCCAGAATACAGGGGTATGTGGATTGCACCCGGCAGTTTTTCATCTGTATATGGCGGATTTTCTGGAAAAATATAAGGCAAGCGGCCTGAAAGTCCGGGTATGGACGGTAAACCGGGAAAAGGATATGAAAAAATTCATAGAGGAAGATCTGGAAGCCGTGATCACCAATTATCCGGATACTGCCCTTACTGTGAGAAGGCAGGTGGAAAATGCTGCAGGATAATGGATTTATAAAAGATAAGCGCCTCTTCCTCCTGGATATTGACGGCACGGTGTGCATTGGACAGCGGCTGATCGACGGCACCAGAGAATTTTTGAAGGCAGTGAAGAACAGCGGCGGACAGTTTGTCTTTATTACCAATAATTCTACAAGAAGTATAGAAGATTATATCCTGTCTTTCCAGAAACTGGGAGTTATGACGGACTATACCAATTTTGTCACTGCCTCTTTTGCCACGGTCCAGTATCTGAAAAAGCACTATGACGGGAAGCTGATCTATGTGATGGGAACCAAATCTTTGATCCGGGAGTTGAAAAAGAATAAGATCCGTGTAACAACAGACTGCATGGATGAGGATATTGCCTGTGTCCTGGTTTCCTATGACAACCAGCTGACCTATGAAAAGATCCAGGATACCTGCCAGGTCCTGAGCACTCGCAAGGTGGATTACCTGGCTACCAATCTGGACTATGTGTGCCCTATCGAATTCGGTTATGTGCCGGACTGCGGGGCCATCTGCCAGATGCTGGAACATGCGGTGAAGAGAAAACCGATCTATCTTGGAAAACCGGGCACTGCCATGGTAGATTATGCCCTGAAGCTGAACCATTTTTCCAGAGAGGAAACCCTGGTAGTGGGAGACCGGCTTTACACAGATATCCTCTGCGGCCATAACGCCGGTGTGGAAACCGCTCTGGTCCTTACGGGAGAGGCTACAAGAGAGGAAGGGGAAGCCTGCGAATACGGGCCGGATTATATATTCCGTTCCATTGAAGAACTGTATAAAGCGTGGCTGTAATGCGACATCCCCGTTTTTTTTCACTGTTTCGAGAAAGAATTCAATTGAAGCCTTGCTGCTGGGATAGTATAATAAAAGAACATCAGGATATCAGGGCGAAAAAGCTGGAAAGCCGCCCCAGGATCACCTGCAAAAGCAGATACGGCTCTGGGACCCGTCAAAATATGAAGAAAGCAGCGAGGTAGTGAAAATGAGCGAGATATTGAAAAAATATCAGATTGACACAGAAGAAAACAGAAAATTTCAGGAGGAGATCCGGGAGAACCTTCTGAAATTCGGACACAGATTTCCGTCTCCCAAGGGCAGTTCCTATTATCTGGGAGATGACGGAACCCCTTGGAAGGAAAGAAACCGTGAGACCTGGATCACTTCCAGGATGACCCACGTATACAGTATCGGCACCTTTCTGGGACACCCGGGCAGCGAGGAACTGGCGGACGCGGGGCTGAAAGGTCTTCGTGGAGAACTTCACGATACCGAAAACGGAGGATGGTATGCGGGCCTTACGGCAGAGGATCAGATCCTTCCAAATAAACAGTGCTACGCCCATGCCTTTGTGATCCTGGCAGCTACATCGGCACTGCTGGCAGGAAGGCCGGGAGCAGAGGAACTTTTAGAGGATGCCCTGAAGCTTTATGATCTTCGGTTCTGGAATGAGGAAGAAGGACTTTCCTGTGATACCTGGAATACAGAATTCACGGTATTGGATGACTATCGGGGACTGAACGCCAATATGCATACAGTAGAGGCTTTTCTGGCGGTAGCTGATGCTGCCGGAAAGGAAGAATACAGAGTAAGAGCGGGCAGGATCATTGACCATGTACTGGGATGGGCTTCAGATAACCAGTGGAGGATTCCGGAGCATTTCACCAAAGACTGGACACCGGATCTGGAGTGCAATAAGGATCAGCCGGCAGATCAGTTTAAGCCATACGGGGCTACTCCGGGACACGGTATTGAATGGGCAAGACTGATCACACAGTGGGCTCTGTCTACATATAAGGAAGACGCCCAGGGAGCTGCCAAGTACATAGAAGCAGCAGAAAATCTCTTTAACCGTGCAGTGAAAGACGCATGGAACGCAGATGGAGCTCCCGGTATTGTTTATACTACAGATTGGGAGGGCAAACCGGTAGTCCATGACCGTATGCACTGGACTCTGGCAGAGGCGATCAATACCTCCTCTGTGCTGTACCACGTTACAGGAAAAGCGGAGTACGGCCAGTATTACGCAGAGTTTATGAAGTATCTGGACGAGACGGTCATGGATCATGTCAATGGTTCCTGGTTCCATCAGCTGGACGAACACAACCAGGTGATCGGCACTGTATGGCCGGGAAAATCTGATCTGTACCATGCTTTCCAGTCCACCCTTATTCCTTTTTATTCTCCGGCCTTATCCATAGCTGCAGCAGTGAAAAAAGGAGAAAAATAAGAAATCTTGACTTTTCGGCAGATCAGAGAGATAATTTCAGGCAGACTATGATTAGAAAAGAGGAAAGATTTTGAAAACAACAGACAGCCGGATTATGGGAACTGAAAAGATCCCAAGCCTGATGATCCGGATGGCAATACCTTCCATTATTGCCCAGGTCATCAATATTTTATATAACATTGTAGACCGCATCTACATAGGCCATATTTCAGGAGTGGGGGCCGCTGCCCTTACGGGAGTAGGGCTTACCTTCCCGATCATTACTCTGATCTCCGCTTTTTCCGCCTTTGTGGGCTCGGGGGGAGCTCCTCTGGCATCCATCTACCTGATCGGAACAGTATTTGTAGAAATCGCCCTGGGTCTGAACCCCTTTATTATTTCCCAGGGCAGATCCACTACAGCTATGATGTCCATTGTCATTGGAGCTGTGATCAATATTGTGCTGGATCCAATCTTTATCTTCGTATTCCATATGGGCGTAAAGGGAGCGGCTATACCCAGGGAGTGCAGCCCATTGTAAGCTATAACTTCGGAGCGGGAAAATTTGACCGGGTGCGGACTACCTACCGGTATATGATCTTCGGAAGTTTTTTGATCTCCTTTGTGACAGCAGCTTCAGCCATGCTCTTTCCGGAATTTTACGCTATGCTGTTTACCAATGAGAAGGAACTGATTTCCCTGACCGGAAAGGTTATGCCGGTATTTATGGCAGGAATGCTTATCTTTGGTCTTCAGAATGGTATCCAGCCCACGTTCCTGGGCCTGGGACAGGCAAAAATATCCCTGTTTATCGCTCTTCTGCGAAAGGTGATCCTGCTGGTGCCTTTGGCTCTGATCTTTCCCAATTTCTTCGGGGTTATGGGCGTTTACTATGCGGAGCCGGTGGCGGATATTATTTCGGCAGTGACCGCAAGCATTCTGTTCCTATGCAATATCAGGAAAATACTGACTATGGAAAACCTGAAAAAGATAAAATAGAAGGGAAATGACCAAACATTATTTGACGGCAGCCATTGGCTCCGCCTGTCAGCCAGGGCTCTGGAGGATGACAGATATGAAGCAAGAAAGCATATGCTGGACGCCTACCCGTCTCTCCAGAAAATGTATCAGCCTGATGATGGCAATACACAGGTTTTTGCCCTGGAAGACTGTACGGCTGTTTTTTCCTCTTTCACAGAGGAGCCCAGGACTCTAAAATTCTGAGCAAGAAGATCCCGGTCATAATTCAAACCGAAAATATTGCGGATCATATCCGGTATGTCCTCTGGGGCGTACCGGATTTCTTTTCGCTCCTTGCCAGTGCGCCAGATCAGAGTATTGTCACGGAAATTTTTGTAGCCCTCAGGAGTCCGGAGATTGATTACCAGATGATTGGAAAAGAGATTGTCCGGCCTTGCCAGAAGAGCGTCCATAAGGGGCGTGAAATCCTCTGATAAAAAGGGAACCCTGGCGAAGATGATTACCGGGTTATCTGTACCCTCTGTTTCCCGGCGAAGAAGGAGCTTCCAGCCGTCGCCGGTATCGGTGACCCGGTAAGTCTCTCCTTTTTTGGTCTGGGGTTCAGGAGAAAGCTCCACGGCAAACGGGGCCATGGGACCTCCCAGTCCTACATCGCAAAGGTATTCCTTTCCGTTCAGGGAGACGATGGAGGCACGGTGGGTCAGAGCACGGAGAGAGGTAAATCCTGCCGCTACCCTGCATACACAGGCGTAGGCTTTAAAACCCAGACTTTGCAGGAGCAAAAGAAAAAGTCCGTTCAGTTCAAAGCAGAAACCTCCATGACGCTCTTCTACGATCTTCCGGTACAGATCCTGGGAAGAGAGAGAAACCGGGCAGGCCAGAAGCCTGGTATCTATGTTTTCGAAAGGGACCTTGCACTGATGGGACCAGATCAGAGCGTCCAGGGTTTCCAAAGTAGGGAACACAGGATAGGAAAGGCCGATCCTTTCCAGATATTTTCTGGTCTGTTCTTCTGATAAACGGTCGTATTCTACGGTATACATATAGATTCCTCCTATGGAAAATACTGCCGCAGACTTATAGAACAGGCTGCGGCGCTGCTGCTTCTATTTTATAAGATACCGGCAGATCTTACAAGATAAAACAAAAGAGATTGACAGCAAAAAAGTTGCAGCATACAATAGTTGTATATACAAGAATTGGAGGTGCAACAAATGCTTCGAAGGCTGTTTTCTTACATGGGGCGGTATAAAAAATATGCTTTCCTTGCTCTGCTCTGTATCACAGTGGAGTCCATCTTTGAACTGCTGGTTCCCCTGATCATGGCGGATCTGGTCGATGTGGGGGTGGCTTCCGGAGACAGAGCCTACATTTTCCAAAAAGGCGGGGAAATGGTGATCTGCGGAGTTCTGGCTCTGATCCTGGGAGTGGGAAGCGCCAGATTTGCGGCCTTGGCCGGCCAGGGACTGGGAGCCCAGCTTCGTCAGGCGGAATATGAGAAGCTTCAGAAATATTCTTTTTCTAATATTGACCATTTCCGGGTATCATCCCTGGTGACAAGGCTCACCAGTGATGTGACCAACATCCAGAACACCGTTTCCACAGGCATGCGTCCTTTCTGCCGGGGGCCGGTGATGCTGGTGGCGGCTACGGCGGTAGCCTTTTCCATTAACCGGGAGCTGGCGGTAGTATTTCTTGTGGCCCTGCCTGTGCTGGCCTGCCTGCTTTTTCTGATCACTATGAAGGTCCGTCCTCTTTACGGGACCATGCAGGGAGCCATTGACAATGTAAACCGGATCATTCAGGAGAATCTTACGGCGGTCCGGGTGGTAAAAGCCTATGTAAGAGGAGACTACGAAAAAGCAAAATTTGAAGAGGGAAATGAAAGGCTGAAAGAACAGTCACAGCAGGCATTCTGTCTGGCTGCACTGAATATGCCGGCCATGCAGTTTGTTATGTACGGAACAATCCTTTCCATCCTCTGGTTCGGCGGAGAACTGATCAACACCGGGGGTATGGAGGTGGGGGAACTCACAGGATTTTTAAGTTATGTGCTCCAGATCCTGAATTCCCTTATGATGATCTCCAACGTGTTTCTGATGATGACCCGCTCTGTGGCTTCCGGAGTCCGGATCATGGAAGTTATTGATGAGAAAGTGGATATTACCGATGAAAAAGCCAGGGACATCCAGGTAGAGCGGGGAGAGGTCACTTTTGATCATGTGTGGTTTAAATATAAGAAGGAAGCCAGGGAGTATGTGCTCTCGGATATCTCTTTCCACATAGAGCCGGGGCAGACGGTAGGGATCATCGGCCAGACAGGAGCGGCCAAGACTACCCTTGTACAGCTGATCCCCAGACTATATGAGGCGGAAAAGGGACGGATCTGTATAGACGGCATTCCGGCGGAGGAGTATCCTATGGAACATCTCCGGGATGCCATTGCCATGGTACTTCAGAAAAATACTCTGTTTTCCGGAAGCCTTCTTTCCAATCTGAAATGGGGAAATGAGAATGCCTCTAAGGAGGAAGTGGATCTGGCCTGCCATATTGCCTGCGCCGATGAATTTATTGACCGGCTGCCCAAGGGATATGAGACAGAAATGGGCCAGGGAGGGGTAAATGTATCCGGAGGACAGAAACAGAGACTTTGCATTGCCAGAGCCCTTCTGAAAAAGCCAAAAGTACTGATCCTGGACGACTCTACCAGCGCAGTAGATACGGCTACGGAAAGCAGTATCCGGGAACGTATGAGCAAATATCTTCCGGATATGACGAAGATCATTATCGCCCAAAGGATCTCTTCTGTCCGGCATGCAGATCAGATCATCATTCTGGACGACGGGAGAGTAAACGATATAGGCACTCACGAAACGCTGCTGGAGAGAAATGAGATCTATCGGCAGATCTATGATTCTCAGAAGGAAGGAGTGGAACTGTAATGGCCAGATATGTTGGATATAAAAGACCGAAAAATACAAAAAAGACCCTTCTTCATCTGCTGAGGTATCTGGGCCTGCATAAATGGAGCTTTACCCTGGTAGCTCTGCTGGTGCTTATCAGCGCCGGAGCCAACATTATGGGAACCTACCTTTTAAAACCGGTGATCAACAGGTTTATCCTTCCCGGTGATCAGGAGGGGCTTCTTCTGGCTGTAGGGGGAATGGCTGTGATGTATATCTGCGGAGCCCTGGCTACCCTGGGCTATAACCAGCTGATGATCCGATCTGCCCAGAAGGTGGTAAAGGAGATACGGCGGGACCTTTTCGCCCATATCCAGAAGCTTCCTCTGAAATACTTTGACGCCCATACCCACGGAGAGCTGATGAGCCGTTTTACCAATGATGTGGATACAGTCCAGGAGGCTTTGAACAATAGCTTTGCCATGATCATACAGAGCTTTATGATGCTTTTCGGCACAGTGGTGATGATGATGGTCTTAAGTCTCAGACTCTCTCTGATCGTGGTGGTTTTTTTGCTGATCATGTTCGCCTTTATCAAATTTAACGGGAAAAGAAGCAAAAAATATTTCCAGCGGCAGCAGGAAGAATTGGGAAAGATCAATGGCTTTGTGGAAGAAATGACTGCCGGCCTGAAGGTGGAAAAAGTCTTTAATCATGAGAAGAAGGACTTTGAGACCTTCTGCCAGATGAACGAGGCACTTCGGCGGGAATCTACCAATGCTCTGACTTTTTCCGGAATGATGGTGCCTACCATTGTGAGCCTGTCTTATGTAAACTATGCGGTTTCCGCCTGTGTGGGAGGACTTTTTACACTGATGGGGATGCTGGATCTGGGAAGCCTGGCTTCTTACCTGGTTTATGTACGACAGAGCGCTATGCCCCTGAACCAGTTTACCCAGCAGGTGAACTTCCTTCTGGCGGCCCTTTCCGGGGCGGAAAGGATCTTTGAGATGATGGAGGAGGAACCAGAGCCGGACCAGGGACAGGTGACTCTGTGCAATGTACAGGAGCATCAGGGCGAACTGAAAGAGACAGAAGCATATACCGGAGAATTTGCCTGGAAGCTGCCGGGCTCCGGAAAGCTGATACCTTTAAAGGGAGATGTACGCTTTCAGGACGTGGTCTTCGGCTATGTGCCGGAGAAGAAAATCCTCAATGGGATCTCTCTCTATGCAAAACCGGGGCAGAAGATTGCTTTTGTGGGATCTACAGGAGCGGGAAAGACCACCATTATCAATCTGATTAATCGCTTTTATGAGATCCAGTCGGGAAAGATCACCTATGATGGCATTGATATCCGGGAAATTAAGAAGGAGGATCTCCGCCGTTCTCTGGCTATGGTCATTCAGGATACTCATCTGTTTACAGGGACCATTGCAGATAATATCCGGTACGGCAATCTGTGCGCCTCTATCGAGGAGGTGAAAGAGGCTGCCAGGATCGCCAACGCAGACTCCTTTATACGGAGACTGCCCCAGGGCTATGACACCATGCTTTACAGTGACGGAAGCAATCTTTCCCAGGGACAGCGGCAGCTTCTGGCTATAGCAAGAGCAGCGGTAGCAAAGCCTCCGGTACTGATCCTGGACGAGGCTACCAGTTCGGTGGATACCAGAACGGAACAGCTTATTGAAAAAGGAATGGATGCTATTATGGAGGGAAGGACGGTGTTTGTCATTGCTCACAGACTTTCCACAGTGCGCAATTCCAAGGCCATTATGGTGCTGGAAAAAGGGGAGATCATTGAGAGAGGAAGCCATGAGGAGCTGCTGGAGCAGAAGGGACGGTATTACCAGTTATATACCGGACAATTTGAATTGGAGTGAGTAAAATGGAAAAAAATAATATCAGAAAGATCCTCCACCGCCTGGATCTGGAACGGCGTCAGCTTATGCGGCCAAAATTCCTGGAGATGGGGCTTACTGTGGGAGAAGGGCAGCCCAGGATCCTGAACTGCCTTTTAGAGCAGGGAGAAATGAGCCAGAGAGAACTGGCAGACGCCTGTATGTTTGACGTGACCACCCTGTCCAGAACTCTGGATAAGATGGAAAAGGCAGGGCTGCTGACCCGGAGTGTGAATCCTGCCAGCAGAAGAGCACACCTGATCACGCTGACTCCGGCGGGAGAAGAGAAAGGGAAGCAGGTACGGGAACAGTTTGCCTGGCTGGACCAGGTACTTTGGGAAGATATCGAAGAAAAAGAGATGGAGAATCTGTATCGGACCCTTGAGAAGATAGAGAAGAATCTGAAAAATGCAAACTAAAAGAAAGCTGCTGTAAAGCCTGAGATTTCTCTGTAAAAACAGGCTTTGCAGCAGCTTCATTGTTTCTTGACAAATAATACCTGCAAGGTTAAAATTATGAATAAAGTCGAAAAATATGCAAAAAAGATTCTTTATATGAATAAAGGTAGAAAAGATGAACGAGTACGAGGAGAAAAGGACTTCACAGACTGCTTATTCACAGAACAGAACATTTCAGAGCAGAGATCTATCCCATCAGCCTCAGGGCACTTACCGGGCAGAATACATTCCCCAAAACAGAACAGCTATAAATAGAGAAAATCGTACAGTATCTGGACCCAGATCCAGAGCAGCGGCAGAAGGCCGCCGTCGTCCAGACGGAACCGGAGCAGGCAATAGACCCCGGCGCCGGGTACAGACTGGGACGGCTGCAGCCCAGGGATCCCGCCGTCTGACAGAGACAGGAACAAGATCCGCCTCCCGCCGTCCCCCAGGGACTGGAAATGCCTCCGGCATTCAGGAGAGAAGAAGACGCTCTCAGTCTTCCTACAGAAGAGATGACAGAAGCCCTTCCTTAAAGACAGGGGCAAGATCCGGACGGAGACTGGAAGAATGGGAGATCCTGGAACAGGAGAACGAGAGAGAATACCAGGAATACCTGGAAAGAAAGAGAAGAAGGCAGGAAAGGCAGCGGCGGGAAGAGGAACAGCGGCGCCGCCGGAGAATGCTGGCTATCCGGGGAGGCGGGGCAGCTCTTATTGCTGTTGTGCTGATCTTTATAGTGTACCGCATATTTTTCTCAAATCCTGTACTGGGAACAGTTACAGTGGAGGCCGGTACGCAGGAATTTCAGACAGAAAGCTTCCTGAGGAAAGACGCAGATGCAGAGTTTGTTACGGATATGTCTCAGATAGACACCTCCCATGTGGGTGAGCAGGAGATTGTTTTAAATGCAAATGGGAATGAGAGAACTTCTACTCTGGTCGTGCAGGACACGGCAGCTCCCACAGCAGAGGCACAGAGCAGCATGATCGATATAGATGGAGAGCTGTCTCCAGATGAACTAGTGACAAATATTGAGGACGCCACAGATGTTACCTGCAGTTTTAAGGAAGAACCGGACCTGTCTTCCGAGGGGACTGTGCCGGTAACTGTAGTCCTTACAGATGAAGGCGGCAACACAACAGAAATTGACTCAGAGGTAGAAGTTATTGAAGATACAGAAGCGCCGGTCATCGACGGCGTAGCTCCTCTGGAAGGCTTTATCGGAGATGCGGTTTCTTATAAATCAGAAATAACGGTTACGGATAACTGCGATAAAGAGGTGGAACTGGAAGTAGACAACAGCGATGTAGATACGGAAACAGCCGGAACTTATGATGTGCGCTATACGGCTACTGACAGGGCGGGAAATACTGCAGAAGCAGAAACTACCATCACTATGAAGGAAAAGCCGGAGGACTATGTAGAGCCGGAAGAAGTTTATGCAGAGGCGGATGAAGTTCTGGCAGAGATCACCACAGATGACATGACTCTGAAGGAAAAGGCAAGGGCTATCTATGACTGGTGCAGGAGTAACATTGGTTATATCAGTACTTCAGAAAAAGACAGCTGGACCAATGGCGCCCACCAGGGATTTACGCAGCATCAGGGGGACTGCTTTGTCTTCTTCGCAACGGCAAAAGCCCTGCTGACCCAGGCAGAGATCCCTAATATAGATGTAGAGAAAAGCGACACCAGTCACTCCAGACATTACTGGAGTCTGATCGACTGCGGAGACGGCTGGTATCATTTTGATACAACGCCCAGAACAGGAGGCGGAGAATTCTTCATGCTGACAGACGAAGAGCTTTTGGATTACTCAGCTTCTCACGATAACAGCCATATATTCGACCAGAGCCTGTATCCGGCCACGCCTACGGAAGACTCTACGATTGAGTAAAACAGTGACGGAAGGCCTGCAGGAATAGGAGGACGGTTATGAAATTAGGAGTGATCGGGGGCCTTGGCCCCCTGGCTACGGCCTGTTTCCTGGAAATGGTCACACAGATGACAGATGCCTCCTGTGACCAGGAGCACCTGGAAATGATCATTTACAGCGCACCCCGGATTCCCGACAGAACAGCCTATATCCTGGGAAAATCTCAGGAAAGCCCGGTGAGGCCTATGACGGAGATCGGACGGAAGCTGGCAGGAGAAGGGGTTTCCTATATTGCTGTTCCCTGTATGACAGCCCATTATTTTTACCGGGAGCTGTCTGAGAATATACCGGTTCCGATCATCCACGGAATCTATGAGACGGGAATGGAGATCCAGAAGAACCAAATAGAGAAGGTGGGTCTTATGGCTACGGACGGCACGATCCAGAGCCGTATTTTTCAGAACCAACTGGAGGATATGGGGATAGAAGTGCTTCTTCCGGATGAGAAGCACCAGAAGTATGTGATGGACGTAATCTATAAAGATGTGAAGGCAGGACGTACCGTTGAAGAGGAGAAATTTCTGGAGACTTCACGGCAGCTTCAGTGTATGGGAGCTCAGGTGATCCTCCTGGGGTGCACAGAGCTGTCCCTTGTAAAGCGACAGTACCCCTTGGGAAAGAAATATCTGGACGCTATGGAGGTCCTGGCCCAGAGATCTGTCGTGCGCTGCGGGAAAAAACTGAAAAAAGAGTATGAAAATCTGCTGTCGCATTAAGCAGGACTTAAGGAAATGTATTATGTGACAGCTGTTTAAGGAGAAAAGAAGATGCAGAGAAATATTTTGGAGTATCTTGAGGATACTGTGCAGAAGTATCCGGAGAAAACAGCTTTTGCAAATGAAAAGATGGGAATGTCTTTTCAGGAAGTGTATCAGGTTTCCAGAAGCATTGGCTCCTGCCTCTGCGAGAGAGGCTATGAAAGGGAGCCCGTTGTGATCTATATGCAGAAACATCCCCATATGATCGCTGCTTTCTGGGGCGTTGTGTACAGCGGATGTTTTTATGTTCCTATTGATGAAGAAATGCCGAAGTTCCGGATAGAGCTGATCTTCCAGAATCTGAAGCCAAGAGCAGTGATCTGTGATGAGGTTACCAGCAGGCAGATCCAGGAGTTCCAGGATTTTACCGGAGAGGTCCTGCTCTATGATGAGATTGCCGGATATCCGGTAAATGACCAGGAGCTTTTCTCTGTCAGAGAAAAAGCCATTGACACAGATCCGGTCTACATTGTATTTACTTCAGGATCTACCGGGATCCCAAAAGGCGTGGCGGCCTGTCACCGGTCTGTGATCGATTATGTGGAGAACCTGATGGAGGTGCTGGGGGCAAATGAAGAATCTGTATTTGCAAATCAGACGCCTCTTTACTTTGACGCCTGCTTAAAGGAGCTGTTTGCCAGCCTGAAATGCGGCGCTACTACCTATCTGGTGCCAAAAGCTTTATTTATGTTTCCCATTAAGCTGGTGGAATTTTTGAATGAATATAAGATCAATACCGTGTGCTGGGTAGTATCTGCCCTTACCATGATCTCTTCTATGAAGACTTTTGATAAGGTGGTGCCGAAATATCTCCATACAATTGCTTTTGGAAGCGAGGTCTTCCCTATCAAGCAGTTTAATCTCTGGAGAAAAACTTTGCCGGATGCCAGGTTTATCAATCTTTACGGCCCCACAGAGGCTACGGGCATGAGCTGCTATTATGAGGTAGACAGAGAATTCCAGGAAGGAGAGCCTATTCCTATCGGAAGACCTTTTAAGAATACAGAAATCATTCTTTTAGATGAGAATGACCAGGTGCCGGAACAGGGAGAACCGGGAGAAATCTGTATCCGTGGAACTGCTCTTACCCTGGGCTATTATAATAATCAGGAAAAGACAGATGAAGTCTTTGTACAGAATCCCTTAAATCACAGTTATCATGAGCTGATCTACCGGACAGGAGATATCGGAAAGCTTAACGAAAGAGGTGAGCTGGTATTTATCTCCAGAAAGGATTTTCAGATCAAGCATATGGGACACAGGATCGAGCTTGGTGAGATCGAAGTCCATGTAAATATGATCGAGGGCATTGGCAGCGCATGCTGCATTTATGATAAAGAAAAGGAAAAAATCATACTTTTCTATGTGGGAGATGTGGAAAGCGGGGACTTGATCGCCCAGCTTAAGAAAAAACTCCCCAGGTACATGATTCCAAACCATGTGTATGCGCTGGAACAGATGCCGCTGACAGCAAATGGGAAGATTGACAGAAATAAGCTTAAACAAATCAGTGAAGAGAAGAAAAGGAGAAAATAAGTATGGAAGCATTAATGGAAATTTTAAAGAACCTTCATCCGGATGTAGATTTTGAAACCTGCACAACACTGGTAGATGACCGGATCATTGATTCCTTTGATATTGTGACGATTATTTCAGAGATCAATGATGAATATGACGTGGTGATCCCGGCAGAGGATATCGTACCGGAGAACTTTAATTCTGCACAGGCTTTATACGAACTGATCCAGCGTCTGGAAGATGAAGACGAATAAGAGAGGCCGTCATGCTGTTTACATCATATAGTTTCATCGGCTTTATCTCGGTGGTGTTTATCCTGTATTATGTGCTGCCTAAGAAGTGTCAGTGGCCTCTGCTGCTGATCGCCAGCTACATATTTTACTTTATCGCCAGCCCTTCTTATCTGATCTTTATTGCGGCCACCACGGTCTCTACCTACCTGGTAAGCCGGAAGCTGGAAAGCATTAGGACAGAGCAGGATGTATACATAAAAGCAAATAAAGGAAACATCACCAAAGACCAGAAGAAAGCCTATAAGGCAAAGATGAAAGGAAGACAGTGGAAGTGGCTGCTGGTCTGTCTCATTTTTAACCTGGGAATACTGGCGGTGCTGAAGTACACCAACTTTGTCATTGCCAATATCAATGGGATCCTGGAGGCTTTCCACAGCACAAATGAACTTTCTTTTGTGAACCTGATCCTGCCTATGGGAATTTCCTTCTACACCTTTCAGACTATGGGATATATCATTGATGTTTACAGAGGTACCTGCAAGGCAGAGCGGAATCTGTTTAAGCTGGCCCTCTTTGTATCCTTTTTCCCTCAGCTTGTCCAGGGACCTATCAGCCGGTTTAATGATCTGGCGAAGTCCCTTTTTGAGGAACATTCTTTTGACACAAAGGTAGTGTCCTACGGACTTTACCGTATCCTGTGGGGATATTTTAAGAAGGTGGTCATTGCTGACCGTATCCTGGTAGCGGTGAATGAGATCATTCAGAATCCGGATGTGTACCAGGGAGGATTTGTATTTGTGGGCATGATGTTCTATGCTTTTGAATTGTATGCGGACTTTACAGGAGGCATCGATATTACCATAGGTATTGCCCAGACCATGGGCATTACGGTTACCGAGAACTTCCAGCGGCCTTATCTCTCTAAAAATATCAAGGAATACTGGAAGAGATGGCATATTACCATGGGGACCTGGTTTACAGACTATATTTTCTACCCTATTTCCGTGTGCAAGCCTATGCTGAAGATTTCCAAATTTTCAAGGGCAAAATTCGGAGATGCAGTAGGAAAAAGAGTGCCGGTGTACCTGTCATCCTTTGTGGTATGGTTTACCACAGGCATCTGGCATGGCGCCAGCTGGAACTTTATTGTCTGGGGACTTATGAACTTTGTAGTGATCATGATCTCCCAGGAACTGGAGCCTCTGTACCGGAAATTCCACGGAAGATTCCATGTAAAGGATAAGAAATGGTATGGAGCTTTGGAGATCATAAGGACGATCCTGCTGATGAGCGCGATCCGTATGTTTGACTGCTACCGGGATGTGCCTCTTACCTTTAAAATGTTTGGCAATATGTTTACGAACTTTGACATTACCGCCCTTACGGGAGAAGCCTTCCTGGGACTTGGACTTACAGCGGCAGATTATCTCCTGCTTTTTATCTGCCTGATCATTGTGGTGGCAGTCAGTCTTACAGAGGAGAAAAAAGGCAGCGTGAGAGATCTGATCTACGCTTCCCCGGCGGCCTGGAAATATATCATTTTCGGGATCATGACACTGGTAATTATTGTGTTTGGCGCTTATGGTATCGGCTATGACCAGAGCCAGTTTATCTATAATCAGTTTTAGGAGGAAGGACCCATTATGAAAGCAAAGAAATTTCCTAAATGGCCGGCTGCTGTTGCAGTGCTGGCAATTGTTATGATAGTGGCTCTGTTCTTTCTTCAGAAGCTGTTGATGCCGAAATATATGTCGGACATTGTAGAAGGGGCCCTGGTGGAGGAATATTATCAGGAGACCACAGATCATGAGGTGATCTTCGTGGGAGACTGTGAGGTTTACGAGAACTTTTCACCCATAGAAATGTACCGGGACTATGGGATCACCAGTTATATAAGGGGTTCCGCCCAGCAGCTTGCCTGGCAGTCTTACTATCTGCTGGAGGACACCCTCCGCTATGAGACACCTAAGGTGGCAGTATTCAATGTTCTGGCTCTGAAATATGATGAGCCCCAGAGCGAAGCCTACAACCGGATGAGCATAGACGGTATGAAGTGGTCGAAGTCGAAGATTGGAGCCATCCAGGCTTCTATGACAGAAGAAGAAAATATGCTGGACTATATTTTCCCTATCCTCCGGTATCATTCCCGGTGGTCGGATCTGTCCTTAGAGGACTTTAAGTATATGTTCCACAAGGATAAGATTTCCCATAATGGATATTACATGAGGGTAGATGTCCGTCCGGCAGAGGGCTTTCCGGAGCCGGAGATCCTGGCAGACTATACGCTTGGCAGCAACGCCATGAGCTATCTGGACAAGATGCGCCAGCTCTGTGAGGACAACGGAATCGAGCTTGTGCTGGTAAAATCACCCAGCTTATATCCGCACTGGTATGAAGAGTGGGATCAGCAGATCGTGGATTACGCCGATAAATATGGTCTGGATTATTTTAATTATGAAAAGCTGGCAGATGAAGTTGGAATTGACTACAATACAGATACTTATGACGGAGGACTTCATTTAAACCTGAGCGGGGCAGAGAAGCTGTCCAAGTATTTCGGAGAATATTTAACAGAAACCTATGACCTGACAGACTACCGGGAGGATCCGGAGTATCAGCAGGTCTATGAAGAAAAAATACAGTTCTATGAGGATATGAAAGAAGCCCAATATGAGGAACTGGAAAAATATGGAGAGATCATCAGTTATTAGGAGGAAGGAACAAATGAGAAACATGAAAGGTATTTTTGCAGCAGCGGTAATGGTAATGGGGCTGAGTCTGGCAGCCTGCGGAAGCTCTGACAGCGGATCTTCCAGTTCAGGAAGCTCATCTTCAGGCTCCTCCGCTTCTTCATCATCAGAAGGATTCAGCTTTACCAGCGGATCCACAAAGATTGAAATGAATGCAGACGCTTCTGCCATCGTGGAAGAACTTGGAGATCCGGATGATTATTTTGAATCAGAAAGCTGCGCTTTTGAAGGATTAGACAAGGTCTATACCTATCCGGGATTTCATCTGAACACTTATCCGGTAGATGATAAGGACTATGTACTGTCTGTGGACTTTATGGATGACACGGTGGCTACAGACGAGGGAATCAGTATCGGAAGCACAAAAGACGAGGTTGCAGAGGCCTATGGAGACCCTGCAGAGGAGTCAGATACTTCTATGGTATATGAGAAAGGCGATACAGAAATGACGATCGGCCTGGACGGAGACAGTGTATCTTCTCTGGAGATCAGCGCTGTAACAGAAGAGTAAATAAAATAAAACAGGAAAGCCAGTCTGGAGCAGGGAGTAAGGAATCCTTCGCCTCGGACTGGCTTTTTTCTGACTTTCAGAGTCAATGAGTCAGGCTATGATTTTTTGATATACTTTCGGCTTTTTCTCTCGCCTTTTTCTATTAGCAAATTCAGTCCTACCATATATTTTAAAAAGCGTTTGGTTGTGGAATCTGCTAAGCCCAAAATTTCCCGGGCCTCTTTGTTTGTGATGAAACCGTTTTTCTCAATATAGTCTAAAATGAGCTGCTTTCGCTGCTGGGATTTATCGGCTTTTTTGTTGGGATTTATTGGCTTTTTATCGGCTTTTTTAAATAAATTTACCCGGAAGGTGTCACCGATTTCTACAAATTCAGGTTCTGGAAGACCATATTCTTTTGCGCGATTGAGGATTCTTCTATACAGGAACTGTCCATATAATTACGGTGACACACAGCATTGACGATCATTTCTCTGATTGCGGCTACGGGAAGCTCATAGACATCTTTACGGACAAGACCGTTGATCTCAGCCCCCAGATTGATGTGCCGGAGAACAAATTGATAGGCGTTTTCTATTTGCTCGTACAGAGGACCATCGTATTCTTTTTTATCTATGAAAATGTCTCTTTCTGTTCCCTTAAACAGTGCACACTGAATTTTGGAAAAAGGAAAATACTGTCCGGCCAGCAAGGCAAAAGCATTAGTGGCTAAAAGACCGGAACTACTTTTTTTTAAGACTTTCCAGCTGATTAATTGTTCTATGGAAACTACCTGAAAAGAAAGTTTTCCTTCAGGGTCTGCCGCTTCACGGCGGTAGTTTGTAATATCTCTGCACAATTTATCTGCTGCTTCGGCTGTCACTGGATATCCGATACAAGTCAGCTCATCCCAGGAAAGGTTACTGCCTTCGATCTCCAATTCCCGGATTTTTGTGCTGTCTGCCAGGCGGGAAGTGCCGCCCAGACGGATATAGGTTCCCTGCAGCTTCCCCTGATTTTTGAGATAATAGGGACGATTCATTCCTGGATAGATAGTGACGATCACAATACACTTTTCATTAATATTCTGAAAAGAAATATCAGGTATGATCTGAGGCTCACAGCTATAAACACATAATAGAAATAAAACAGATTGAGAGTATCAGGAAGGCAGAAGGCTGAAATAATAAAAACATCCCTTGACACAATTTGAATTGAATGTTATATTACATATAGAACAAAAGAAACGGTCTGTCAGAGAGGCTTTTTCAAAATAGCAGTATTTTAACTTTGCGCTTCCCTTTTGGACATCTGTTCAAACTGGAGGCGTTTCTTATAAAAGGACATAACAGAGGGTGGTATAATGGATAAAAAAAGAGATTATTATGAGGTTTTAGGGATTGCCAGAAATGCGGATGCCAATGAAATTAAAAAGGCCTATCGGAAACTGGCCAAAAAGTATCATCCAGATACTAATGCAGGAAACCCTAGGGCAGAAGAGAAATTTAAAGAAATTACAGAGGCTTATAATGTGTTAAGCGATAATAAAAAGAGAAAGCTCTATGACCAGTTTGGCCACGCTGCCTTTGAGGGTGGAGCTTCTGAAGGAGGACCGGGGGCTTCCGGGGCTTACAGTTATGGAGGACCTGGAGGCGGATACCGGGAATACCATTTCCAAGGGGATCCGGGAGATATGGATGATATTTTCAAGGATATTTTCGGAGATATCTTCCACGGAAGACAGAGCAGCAGCGGATTTTCCGGAGAAAATTTCGGAGGAGGATTCGGAAGAGGCTTTGGTGGACAGAACTTTGGAGGGCAGCGTTCGTGGAAGGGATCCGACATGACTGCTTCTGTAACGATCAGTTTTGAGGAGGCGGCTTTTGGCTGTAAAAAAGTTCTCAGCCTGAAGGATCCTTCTACAGGAGCTGTACAGTCTCTGGAAGTAAGGATACCGGCAGGCATTGAGACGGGAAAGAGTATCCGTCTGAGAGGAAAGGGAATGCCTGGGACTAATGGAGGTGAAGCCGGAGACCTTCTCCTTCAGATAACTGTTGAAGAAAAGCCGGGATATGAGCGAAAAGGGCTGGATATTTACACTACGGTGAGGATTCCTTTTACCACCGCTGTGCTGGGAGGCGAAGCGGTAGTGCCGACGATTTATGGAAATGTAGTGTGTAAGATAAAAGAAGGCACCCAGCCTGGGACAAAGATCCGCCTGAGAGGAAAGGGCATTGTCTCCATGAAGAATCCTTCGGTAAAGGGAGACCAGTATGCACAGATTGAAATCCAGGTTCCCCGGTATGTAAGCCGGGAGGCGAAGGAAAAACTGAAAGAATTTGATCAGGCCTGCGGTGGCCCGGGCTCCGGAAGAGGGAGCGCAGCGTAAATAAATTTTAATAAATATATGAGAGAGACTGTTGTGCAGCTGCAATGGTCTCTTTTTGGCTGTTCCGAAAAACGGAACTTTGGAACAAATAAACCAACCTGCTTTGGAAGATTTGGAGAGACTGCGGTCAATAATGGGAGAAGTGGGATTTGAAAGGCAGGAATTGCCAGAAGTGTACCGCTGATCTTGCAATTTTTTGTGGGCAGGGGGTAGTATGGTCTGGAGAGTGCCTTTGATTTTTCGATTTTTGAATCCCAGGAGGTAGTTTATCCCTAAACTTATCCGGAGATAAAAAGGAACCTGCCTATTCCAAAATAGACTTATAGAAATATAGCGAAAGACCCATACAGAGAAGCGCCGGGGAACCTATAACTTTTCACTTTTTTAAATTGATTCTGCCCAGGAAAAAAGATAAACTATACACATAGAAGATAATTTGCGAGGTGATGAGAGATGACAGACAAAGTGAGAGATTTGAGAAGCGCTCTGAAACGGCTGGAAAGCATGCCGGGACAGCTGATCACCACGGATGTGGAAGTAGACCCTATGGCAGAGCTGGCAGGTGTATACCGTTATGTGGGTGCAGGAGGAACCGGATTTTGATTTAAATAAACTGGTGCCGGCTCCCACGAATACCCCTGATGATGCCGGCCCTTACATAACTCTGGGGATGTGCTATGCTTCCCATCCAGATACAGGAGCAAGCGATGTGACGATTCATCGTCTCTGTATCCAGAGCAAGGATGAACTTTCCATCTTTTTTACCCCGGGAGCCAGACATATCGGCGCTATGGCAGAACGGGCAGAGGCTCTTGGACAGAAACTGCCGATTTCTATCAGCATAGGCGTGGATCCGGCGATTGAGATCGGCTCCTGCTTTGAACCGCCCACCACTCCTTTAGGATATAACGAGCTGGCTATTGCAGGGGCTCTGAGAGGAGAACCAGTGGAGCTGGCTCCCTGTCTTACCGTAAAAGAAAACTGCATTGCCAATGCTGAGTATGTCATAGAAGGAGAAGTGATCCCGGGAGTGCGGGTCCAGGAAGACCAGAACAGCCATACGGGCTATGCCATGCCGGAGTTTCCAGGCTATACAGGTCCTGCCAGCAGCCAGTGCTGGCTGATCAAGGTAAAGGCAGTGACTCACAGAAAAGACCCGATCATGTAGACTTGCATCGGCCCCAGCGAGGAGCACGTCTCCATGGCGGGAATTCCCACAGAGGCCAGTATTTACGGGATGGTGGAAAAGGCTATGCCGGGAAGACTGCTGAATGTGTACTGTGCTTCTCCGGGCGGAGGGAAATACATGGCAGTGCTGCAGTTTAAGAAGTCCTCCCCTTCAGATGAAGGGAGACAGAGGCAGGCGGCTCTTCTGGCCTTCTCTGCTTTCAGTGAGCTGAAACATGTATTTTTGGTAGACGAGGATGTAGACTGCTTTGATATGAAAGATGTACTTTGGGCCATGAACACCAGAATGCAGGGAGACGCAGATATCATCACCATTCCTGGCGTACGGTGCCATCCCCTGGATCCTTCCAATGACCCTTCCTGTTCCCCCAGTATCCGGGATCATGGAATCGCCTGCAAGACCATTTTTGACTGTACAGTACCCTATGATCAGAAGGAACGGTTCAAGAGAGCCAGATTTATGGAGGTGGACCCGGAAAAATGGCTTTAGATCATAGTATAGAAAACAGCAGCCGGGAGGAGAGGCAGAAAGCTCCCGGGAGACGGATACTTGTGGGAATTACCGGAGCTTCAGGCATTCCTGTGGCCATAGAAGTGCTGAAAGGCCTTCGGGAAGCACAGGCAGAGATCCACCTGATGATCAGCCAGGGCGGAGAGATGACTATCCGGCAGGAGGCCTCCTGCTCACTGGAAGAGCTGAAAGAGCTGGCGGATGTGGTCTATGACAACTGGGACATAGGGGCGGCTCCGGCCAGCGGCAGTTTTAGAAATATGGGAATGATCGTAGTTCCCTGCAGTATGAAAACCCTGGCAGGAATACACAGCGGCTACAGCGACAGTCTTCTTCTTCGGGCGGCAGACGTTGCCCTGAAGGAAAGGCGGAAGCTGGTGCTGGCAGTGCGGGAATGCCCCTTTAGTACGATCCATCTGAGAAATATGTATGAGCTTTCTTCTATGGGAGCAGTTATACTTCCGCTGGTGCTCAGCTACTATAACAAGCCTGAGAACCTTCAGGAGGCTGACCAGCATCTGGCAGGAAAGATCCTGGATCAGTTTCACATAGAATATAAACCTTTTAAAAGGTGGAAAGGCATGGACGCAGATGGAGCGGTACAGAGAGATTGAACGAACCCTTCTGGGAAGAAAGATTACTGCCAGGATCTGTTTCCTGGATGAGGGGATCAACGTCATCCTTACAGGAGGAGATAAGTCTCACATCGGAGCAGTCAGCGGCAGAGTGCCGGGGCAGGATCCTGCAGATCTGGAACTGCCGGGGCACAGGGAAGGAGTTCTGGCCAGAGAGTGGGCCGGAAAACTGTCAAAGGCCTGGAGGACCCCGGTGTGGGTGGAATGCGGCATTCATTATGAAAACCTGGATAAAGAGGGGATCAGCAGGGTGCTGGAAACCTGTGGGGAAATGCTGGAGGAAATATTAGATAAAGGACAGAAAGAAGACTAATATCAGCAGCAGGTGTAAAAGATGAAGGAAAATGAAAAATTTCAGATGAATGTGGAGGTTGTATCAAAAGCCCTCCAGGAGCAGGCCGGGGTCAGAGGACCCCAGGAGGAAGCAAGAGGGCTTTATAGGAAATTTATCACAACAAAACAGGAGCCTGTGCGGCTGGCGGTGGCCCTCAGAGGCTTTTTTCTTCCCCAGGCAAAGGAAGAGGAGAAAGAAGCCTATGCTGCTTATTTAAAAGGCCGGATCCGTCCGGCGGTGGTGGCCCTGATCGAGGAAGACCAGGTAGAAAAGCTGGAGAGGCTGGAATCTCTTGGCTGGCTGGAAGGAAAAAACATTGATGGCTTTATCCGTATTGCCCGGCAGAGACAGAAAAATGCCGCTCTGGTGTGGCTCCTCCATTTAAAAAAAGAAAAATATGGATTTAAAGACAGGGACTTTTCCCTCTGAAGGCAGGTGAATAAAATGGAGAACAAAAAAGGCAGGGAAGATTTGGGTCTCCGGATCCTCCAAAACTGTCAAAATGAGCTGTACTCCTATTTTCCCTATCTGGACGGAGCCTTTGCCGGACTGCCCTACCGGCCTGAGGACAAGGCAGGGACCATAGGGACTGATGGAGAATTTCTGCGTTTTTCTCCGGATTTTCTTATCAGGACATATGCAGAAAATCCCCGGTCTGTTCTGCGGGGCTATCTTCATATCCTTCTCCATTGTCTGTATCTCCATCCCTTTTACGGAGAAGCTTTTCCCGCCGGGGAAAAGAAAGAAAAAGAATTGTGGGATCTTGCCTGCGACATGTGGGTAGAGGAGATCATAGAGAGAGAACAGATACCAGGTCTTGGCATAAAAAAGGATCCGGTAAGGGAACAGTGCTTCTGGATCATGAGAGACCAGCCTCTTTCTGCGGAGAAAATTTATTATATGCTGACAAGAGGGAGATTTCCCTATCCCCTCGGGGAACTGGAGAAAGCTTTTTCCTTTGATGATCATAGGTTCTGGGAGAAGGAAAAAAAGGGAAAAAGGGGAACAGGAACCCGGAAAAAGTGGGAAGAGCTTCGTTCGCTTACGGGACAGAAAAAGCAGCAGAGGAAAAAACGGGCGGGAACCCACCGGGGATCTGACGAGGAAGAACTGGAAGCCCGGCCTCAGGGGAAATTTGATTACCGAAAGTTCCTGAAACGTTTTGCAGTTCCAAGGGAAGAGGTGGAGTTGGACACAGAAAGTTTTGACTATATCTTTTATAACCTGGGTATGGAGCGGTATGGAAATACCCCTCTTATTGAGCCTTTGGAGTATAAAGAGGTTAACCGGCTGGAGGAGCTGGTGATCGCTATCGACACCTCCAGTTCCTGCTCTTCGGAGACTGTCTGCGGATTTCTGGGAGAGACTTACAGGATCCTGGAGGAAAAGGAGAATTTTTTCCGGAAAATGAAAGTCTATCTCATCCAGTGCGACTGCTGTGTTCAGGACGTAAAAGTGATCCGTTCTGAGGAGGAATGGAAGGCTTACAGCAAAGATATTAAAATCCGGGGCAGAGGAGGAACTGATTTCCGTCCGGTATTCCAGTATATCAGTGAGCAGCAGGAGAAAAAAGAGATACGGAACCTGAAGGCTCTTATTTACTTTACAGACGGCGATGGGATTTACCCCCAGAGCAAGCCGGATTATGAGACAGCCTTTGTATTTCTGGCAAAGACAGCCAGAATGGACATGGTGCCGGACTGGGCTTATAAGCTGATCGTTCCGGCAAAGACAGGGAAACAAGAGGAAGCGTTATGAATATAAAAGAGGCAAAAACGGAGATTATCAACACCATTCGAGCATATAACAAAAAGGACAGCCAGGGGTGCTATACGTTCCCTCTGGTAAGGCAGAGGCCCATTTTGCTTATGGGACCTCCGGGAATCGGAAAGACCGCTATTATGGAACAGGCGGCCCGGGAATGCGGCGTGGGGCTGGTAGCCTATACCATTACTCATCATACCCGTCAAAGCGCCATCGGACTTCCCCATATTGAAACAAAAGTATATCAGGGAAAAGAAGTCAGTGTTACCGAATATACCCTCAGCGAGATCATCGCCTCGGTATACGAATGCATGGAAGAAACCGGGCATAAAGAAGGGATCCTCTTTATCGATGAGATCAACTGTGTGTCGGAGACTCTGGCCCCTACCATGCTGCAGTTTCTGCAGAACAAGACTTTTGGAAGCCATAAGGTGCCGAAAGGCTGGATCATCGTAGCGGCTGGAAATCCTCCTCAGTATAATAAATCTGTCCGGGAATTTGACATCGTGACTTTAGACAGAGTTCGGAAGATCGAGGTGGAGGCAGACTGTGACGTATGGCTGGAATATGCCTGCCGACAGGAGGTCCATGAGGCGGTTTTGTCCTATCTCAGGATCAAGAAGGAAAACTTTTATGCAGTGGAGAATACGGTGGATGGGAAGTTTTTTGTCACTGCCAGAGGATGGGAGGATCTGTCAGAAATCCTGAAAAGCTATGAGGAATTCCAGATTCCGGTTACGGAGGCTTTAGTGAGCCAGTATCTCCAGAAGGAAGAGACCGCCAGAGATTTTACCGCATACTATCAGCTGTATCGAAAATACGGTACGGATTATGGAATCGCAGAGATACTGGAAGGAGGCCTTTTAGGAGAGGAATACAGAGAAAAAATTTCCATGGCGGGAAAGGGAGGCTTTGAGGAACGGTTTACAGTGGTAAATCTGGTACTGGGAGCTCTGCACACCGCTTTTGCCGGCTTCTCTCAAAAAGAAGAAAGGATTACCGCCCTTCATGAGGCTCTCCAATATCTGAAAAACTATATGCAGGAGCATAAGGAGCTTCAGGATATGGAAACTTTTATCCGGAACCGGAAAAACAGCCTGGAGGTAAAGACCGAAGCCGGGCTGAATACAGAAAAAGAAATCCGAAAAGAAAACTGGGTGATCGGAATGCTGGAGGAATACTATCTGAACCTGAAAAAAGAACATATTCAGAAGTCAGAGGAAGGATTTGAAAGGATCAGAGAGTATTTTGGCCGGGAAATCCAGGAGAGGAAGAAGGAGACAGAAAGGATCCTGGAAGAGATAGAAAAGGCTTTTCAATTTATAGAAGCTGCCTTTGGGGACGGCCAGGAGATGGTGCTTTTTGTATCCGGACTGACCCAGGATGACAGGGCCATGGACTTTCTCAGTATACATGAGAGCCCTCTGTACCTGAAATGGAGCGGAAAGCTTCTCTACAGGCAGGAGCAAGAAAAGCTTCTGGAAGAGTGCAGGAAGGCAGAAAGCGTTCTTGAATAAGAGGGAGGAATATTACCTCCAGGATCTTACATAAAATCAAAGGAATAAAGAACAGACAGAAAAAACAAGTAGAATAACAAGCATACAAGCACTATAATGTAGATTAAAGAGTTACCCCTGTACACTGAGGGGAATAAGGCGAAAATATGTCCATTAGAATATGGACAAAGTAAACCAGAAAACAGGAGGGTATTTACATGAGCGCAGAAGAAAACAAAAAAGTGATTCAGGAAGGCAGAGCCGTACTTGGTATTGAACTGGGATCTACCAGGATCAAGGCGGTGCTGGTCAATGAGAAGAACCAGCCTATCGCTTCAGGAAGCCATGAATGGGAAAACCAGTATGTAAATAATATCTGGACTTACAGTGAGGAAGCTATCTGGACAGGCATCCAGGACAGCTACCAGGATATGGCCAGAGACGTGAAGGAAAAATACGGAGTGGAGATTACAAGGCTTGGCGCCATCGGCTTCAGCGCCATGATGCATGGATATATGCCTTTTGATAAAGATGGAAACCTTCTGGTGCCTTTCCGCACCTGGAGAAATACTATGACAGAGAAAGCCAGCGAGGAGCTGACAGAGCTGTTTGCTTATCACATTCCTCAGAGATGGAGTATTGCCCATCTGTATCAGGCGATGCTGAACAAAGAAGAGCATGTAAAGGACATTACCTTCATGACTACTCTGGAGGGGTATGTACACTGGAAGCTTACCGGAGAAAAGGTTCTGGGAGTAGGAGAAGCCTCCGGTATGTTCCCTGTAGACATGAACATTAAGAATTATGACCAGAAGAGAATGGAGCAGTTTGAGAATCTGGCCGCTCCTTACGGATATTCCTGGAAACTTCATGAGATCCTTCCGAAAGTCCTTCTGGCAGGAGAAGAGGCAGGCCGTCTTACCGAAGAGGGAGCAAAGCTTCTGGATACTACCGGAAAACTGGAGGCAGGAGTTCCTTTCTGCCCGCCTGAAGGAGATGCAGGAACAGGAATGGTAGCCACCAACAGCGTTGCTCAGAGAACAGGAAATGTGTCTGCGGGAACTTCTGTATTCTCCATGGTAGTTCTGGAAAAAGAACTGTCCAAGGTTTATCCGGAAATTGACTTGGTGACAACACCTACCGGAAATCTGGTGGCTATGGTGCACTGCAACAACTGTACTTCAGACTTAAATGCCTGGGTAGGGATATTCAGGGAATTTTCAGAAGCCATGGGCATTCAGGTGGATATGAATCAGCTTTTCGGAACGCTCTACAGAAAGGCTATGGAGGGAGACGCAGACTGCGGCGGACTTCTGGCTTATAACTATTTCTCCGGAGAGCATATCACCGGATTTGAAGAGGGACGTCCGCTCTTTGTCCGCACACCAGAGAGCAGATTTAACCTGGCAAATTTCATGAGAGTAAACCTGTTTACTTCTCTGGGAGCTTTAAAGACTGGTATGGATATTCTTCTGAAGGAAGAAGGCGTAAAACTGGACAAGATCCTGGGACACGGAGGTCTGTTTAAGACAAAAGGCGTTGGACAGAACATTCTGGCAGCAGCCATTGACACACCAGTAACAGTCATGGAAACAGCCGGAGAAGGCGGAGCCTGGGGTATCGCTGTGCTGGCCTCCTATCTCATCAACAAAGAAGAAGGAGAGACTCTGGAAGAGTATCTGGATAATAAAGTATTTGCCGGTCAGGAAGGCGTTGAAGTACAGCCTGATGAGAAAGACGTCAAAGGATTTGACGAATTTATGGTAAGATACAAAGAAGGACTGGCTATCGAGCGCGCAGCAGTAGACCATCTGAAATAAAAAGTAAATTTAAGGCCCAGGGGGCTGTCGCATTAAACCAGAATCGAGAGTATTGATATAGGCTTAATGCAGCAGTCCCCTGAGTTAATATGGGAGGAAGATCATGAATATAGAAAAGATCATACTTAATGCGGAAAGAAATGTGACCCTTACCGCCTATATTCAGGAGACGGAGGGAAGATTTGATTATATTGAGAAACGTCCTGGAATGCTGATCATTCCAGGAGGGGGCTATCAGTATTGTTCTGAGCGGGAGGCAGATCCCCCTGCAATGGCTTTTCTGAAAGCCGGATTTCAAGTATTTATCCTCCAGTACTCCATAGGCAGGGACGCCGGATGGCCGAATCCTCTGAATGACTATGAGGCGGCTATGGAGCTTATCCAGTCTAAGGCGGAGGAATGGAAGGTATATAAAGATAAGATTGCTGTACTGGGATTCTCTGCCGGAGGACATCTGGCTGCCTGTGCGGCGACTATGGCCAAGCACAGGCCAGCGGCGGCGGTGCTTGGTTATGCAGTGACTCTGGGAGATATGGTGAAGCATTGTGAGGAGACGGCGCCTGATGCAGTTTTGGCTGTAGACAGACATACCTGTCCCTGCTTTGTTTTTGCCACCAGGGACGACAGCGTAGTGCCTGTAGAAAATTCCCTGAACTTTGTAAGTGCCCTGGCAAAGAACGGAGTTTCCTTTGAAACCCATATCTACGCCTATGGGCCCCACGGATTCTCTACAGGGGATACTTCTGTACAATATAAAGATTCTCATTTGTGCAGCCGGGCGCCCAGGTGGACAGAGGACAGCATCGCATGGCTGAGAGATGTGATCGGGGATTTCGGAGATAAAGCTATGACAGCTCCTGCCTGCCCAAAACATGTGACAGGGGACTATGATGATTTCCTCTCTCTGGAATGTACCCTGGGGTATCTGCGGAATTATGAAAAAGCATCGCCTGTGATGAAGCCTTTCCTGAAATGGCTGGAAGAAAACCGGCAGCAAGTGGCAGACCACATAGGACCTGCCGCAGGAGAGATCACCAGAAGAGAAGGCATAGAGGGATTCTGGCTGATGACAGATAAACGCACCCTCCGGGAAATCCTGGGAAATACAGACCTGTCTTTGGAAGATCAGGAAAGTTTGAGAAAAGGGCTGGAAAAAATTGAAAATTGCCCCTAAGGAAATATTGAGATTGTCCCGGCGCATCTGGGAAGGCGAGTTTTTTGGTAGTAAGCTATAAGGTACGGTGGCAGATTCAGAAAGCGGATTTATAACCGTAGGGCCTCGGCTGAAAGTACGGTTGCAGATTTGAAAAGTCGTTTTATAACCGTAAGAAACCGGCTAAAGATACGGTTGTAGACCCAGAAAATCGATTTATAACCGTAGGATCTTGGCTGAAAGTACGGTTGTAGATCCAAAAAGTCCCTTTATAACCGTAAGGAGCTACTTAAACTGCACGGATTAAAAATTATCAGGTTTATTATGGACTGTAAATTATAGACTGCCCTCAGCTCTGAGACTTCCGGTATCTGCCGGGAGTCTTTCCTGTATATTCCCGGAATACCTTGATAAAATGGCTTTCACTGGAAAAGCACAGGGCAGCGCTGATTTCAGACAGAGGATAATCTGTGTACAGAAGCATGGACTTGGCAGTTTCCAGCCGCTCTTTCTGCACATAAGAAAGTGGACTCATTCCCGTCTCCTCCTTGAAGAGATGAGAAAGCCTTCCGCTGCTCAACCCGGAGGCGTCCGCTAACTGCTCCAGGGAAATTTTTTCCTGGATATGGCTGTGGATATAGTGGATGGCGCTGCGGATGGCTTTAGAATAGGGCGGCGACTCCTGCTTATGCTTTACTGCACTGACAAAATCTTTCAGAGCCCGGTTTCTAAGGCCTTCTATCTGAGAAAGGGAGGTACATTCCTCAGAGGTCTGAATATAACTGTCGCTCATGGCGTAGGCCAGATCTTCAGGGACTCCTCCGTCCATAGCAGCTCTGGTGATCTGGGTGATAAAGGAGATAAAAATAATCTGTTCCTGGCGCAGAGGATTGGTACTAAGCTTTCCGGCCTGGCCGGTCTTATTTAAATTTTCCACGCATTTTCTGGCCAAGACAAGGTTTCCCATACGCACTGCTTCCAGCATGTCTTTTTCATAACGGTAGGGCGTATGGGGAACAAAAGATTCCCTGGAGGCCAGGAGGATCTGCCGTGTTTTTTTGTCTAAAAAATCAAAATTATCTTTCTCAAAAATACTCATAATTTTTCTCCCAGAATGATTTTTCATAGAGATTTCATCAGTATACTTAGGTAATCGTATCATTTATAGGATACCAGAAAAAATGCAGCATTTAAATAATAAAAACAGCAAAAACATGATATTTTTTTGCGGGGATTTGTGATAGCTTTAAGCCATAAAGAGATTGCAAAGGAGCGATAGAAATGAAACGTGATGTAAAAGCGATCATCAGGGAAATGACCCTGGAGGAAAAGGCCGGTATGTGCTCTGGAAAGGACTTCTGGCATTTAAAAGGAGTAGAGAGACTGGGAATTCCTGAAGTGATGGTCAGCGACGGACCTCATGGACTTAGGAAACAGGCGGCAGAGGCTGACCACCTGGGACTGAATGAAAGCATCAAGGCTGTATGCTTCCCTACGGCCTGCGCCACTGCCTGTTCATTTGACAGAGACCTGCTGGAGGAAATGGGAGAGCGGATCGGAGACGAATGCCAGGCTGAGGACCTTTCTGTGATCCTGGGACCTGCGGTGAATATCAAACGTTCCCCGCTCTGCGGAAGAAACTTTGAGTATTTTTCAGAAGACCCATACCTGGCTTCTCAGATGGCTGCAGCTCACATCAAGGGGGTACAGTCTAAAAATGTGGGAACTTCTATTAAGCATTTTGCAGCAAATAACCAGGAACACAGGAGAATGTCCTGCTCTTCAGAGGTAGATGAAAGGACTTTAAGAGAAATCTATCTGGCTGCTTTTGAAACAGCTATTAAAGAGGCAAAACCGGACACAGTTATGTGTTCTTATAACCGGATAAACGGAGAATTTGCTTCAGAAAATCACTGGCTTCTTACAGAAGTTCTGAGAGATGAATGGGGCTTTGATGGTTATGTAATGTCCGACTGGGGCGCAGTGAATGACCGTGTAAAAGGCTTAAAAGCAGGACTTGAACTGGAAATGCCTGCAAGCGGCGGCACTACAGATAAAGAAATCGTAGAAGCTGTAAAGAATGGAGAACTGGATGAAGCTGTTCTGGATAGGGCTGTAGAAAGAATCCTGAATATTGTCTTCAAGTTTGTAGATAACCGTCAGGAAGGCAAATTCGACATGGAGGAAGACCATAAGCTGGCTGCGAAGATAGAGGCAGAGTCCATGGTACTTCTGAAAAATGAGGGGGTACTTCCTCTTCCAACTCAGGGAAAGAAGATTGTTTTCATCGGAAAATTCGCAGAGGCTCCCAGATTCCAGGGCGGAGGAAGCTCTCACATCAATTCCTTCAAGATCACCGGCGCACTGGAAGCTGCAAAAGAGGTGGCCCAGGTTACTTATGCTCAGGGCTATGACATTAAAGAGGATGTTATTGACCAGGACATGCTGAATCAGGCAGTAGAGACTGCAAAAGAAGCAGATGTAGCGGTTATCTTTGCAGGACTTCCCGACGCCTTTGAGTCAGAAGGATATGACAGAAGCCACATGAGAATGCCGGAATGCCAGAACACTCTGATTTCTGAAATCGCAAAGGTACAGGAAAATGTAGTAGTTGTTCTTCATAATGGTTCTCCAGTGGAAATGCCCTGGGCAGATGAGGTAAAGGGAATCCTGGAGGCTTATCTGGGAGGACAGGCTGTAGGTCAGGCAGAAGTAGACGTACTTTTTGGAAAGGCAAATCCATGTGGAAAACTGGCAGAAACAATTCCTTACAAACTTGCCGATAATCCTTCTTATCTGAACTTCCCGGGAGATGGTCAGACAGTAGAGTATAATGAAGGTGTATTTGTAGGATACCGCTACTATGATACAAAAGAAATGCCGGTACGTTATCCCTTTGGATACGGCCTCAGCTATACGACTTTTGAATACAGTGACCTTCAGCTTTCTGCAGACAGGATTAAAGATACAGATACCTTAAAGGTTACCCTGAAAGTAAAGAATACAGGAGACAGAGCCGGAAAAGAAATCGTACAGCTTTATGTGGCAGATAAGACCGGCGCCGCCTGCCGTCCGGTGAAAGAACTGAAAAACTTTGTGAAGGTAGAGCTTCAGCCTCAGGAGGAAAAGACTGTAGAAATGGAGCTGGATAAGAGAAGCTTTGCATGGTACAATACCCAGATCCATGACTGGTATGCAGCTTCCGGAGAATATGAAATACTGGCGGCAGCTTCCTCCAGAGACATCCGCTTAAAGAAAACCGTATACGTAGAAAGCACTACAGAACTGCCCATTCATGTACATATGAATACAACTATCGGAGAACTTCTGAAAAATCCAAGGACAAAAGCTGTAATTGAGGGAATGACAGACAGTCTTATCGAGCATATGGGCGGCTCTTCAGGCGATGAAGAGGAAGCAAGTGCAGCTTCTGAAGCTATCAGCAAAGAGATGTCCCTGAAGATGATGGAGAATTCTCCTCTCAGGACCTTGAGAAGCTTTATGGGAATGAGCACAGGAGAAATAAAGGAGCTGGTTGAAAAACTCCAGGCAGCAGCAGATAACTGAGCCTGTGAGCTAAACACAGCGTTGGCTTTTGCAGAATAAAAAGAAACGATCCCTTAGTCGGACTATTTATTTTCAAATATTCCAACTAAGGGATTTTTTTAGGTCACTACGGCCTGGAATGAAGAATTCCTGCCTTTCATTTATTTGCAAAGACTCAGGAAAAATTCACATTCATCATCATTGCATTTCTTTCCTTCTGCTGACCGCATATCGCAGTGGAATACGTGGCACAGAGGGTTCTCTTTATTTCCATAGAAGCGGTACAGGAATGGCACACTGTTCTGAGTCAGGACAGAGGCCATGAGCATGGGCTGCTCCTTTAGAAAGTCTCCGGGAGCCGTCATGAGGAACACCGGCGGATAAGCGTCGGTGATATGAGCGGTTACATTGATAAGCGCCAGCTCTTCTTCGGTTCCCTTTCCCGGAAGGTAATCTGCCATAAGATCCGGGGTATGGTCCTCTGCAGAGGAAGAAGTGGCTTCCACTATATAAGCTCCGCAGTTGAGGGCGACTGCCCGTGGTGCAAATCCCAGGGGAGTCTGGAAAGAATAGTGGGCGGCATATTCTTTATTAGTACAGATGGCACAGTAAAGTCCCAGGATATTTCCACCGGCGGAATCGCCTACTCCGAATATATTCCGGGTATCAAAGCCGTATTCTGCTCCGTGGTCCAGTACCCATGAAAAAACCAGATTTGTATCTTCCAGAGGCGCCGGATACTTAAATTCCGGGGCAAGACGGTAAGTAAAGTTTACAACGGCAAAGCCTCTCTGAGCCAGGCTCATACAGTAATACTGATACCGTTCTTTGTCTCCATATACCCAGCCGCCGCCATGGACACTGACGATCACAGGAAGTTTTTCTCCCTCCCTGCCTTTTGGACGGTAAACGTCCAGTACCTGCCACTTGGGGTCTGCACCATAGAGGATATCGTCATACCGTATTACATCTTCAGGGGCCTCTAATCCTGCATCCCGGATATCATCCCCTTCTTTGAAACTTTTACGAATAAAATCACTGACTGCTGACATTTCTACATCCCTTCCTGTTTTTTTGTTAACGTCCGATATCGTATACGCTGCGGACTTTCAGATTGGCGGCGTCGCCTCTTAAGATTTTTACCCGCCGTTCTCCGCCGTTCATATCGAAATAATTGTCTTCCAGGATCAGATCCTCGTTGTCATTGAGGATCTCTATGCTCTTGGCATAACCGGAGGCTTTTACCACCAATTCATCGCCTTCTGCATGAACCTGAAGCTTGGGATCCACATAGCGGAAATATTTGGGGTAGGAGAATATCACGGTTCCGGAAGAGAGGACCTTCCCGTCTTCTTCTACCTGATAGCTTACATACTCGTCGAAAAGGTCAGCTTCAGGAAGAAGCACTTTGTCCAGCCAGTAGGCAGACATTGGAGCTACGGTGATATCCTGGGATTCTTCCCGGATCACGGAGGCGTCAGCCTTTCTTAACGCCCATCTTACGGTAAGGAGTTTCTCTTCCATTGTCTCATTAGCTACATTTAAGCGGATGGACTTTTCAAATTCAAAATGCTGGCGGTTCATATCTGCAGAAGCTGTCATCCAGTTCTGCTCTTCACAGGAGATCATTACCGGTGCGAAGAACCGTTTTGCATAATAGTGGAGAGCCTTCCAGCGCCCATAGTAGTCAATGGAGGACCAGGAGGTTACGGGCCAGCAGTCGTTTAACTGCCAGTAAACGGCACCCATGCACCGTCCGCGGTTTCTACGGAAATGTTCTACTCCATAGCGGATACCGTCGGCCTGAAGAAGCTGGGAAGCGTATACCAGAGAAGAAAAATCATAAGGATACTTGTAAGTCTGCTGGAGATAGTTCATGATCTTTCCGTTGGCAGCGTTATTTCTCTGGTGCTTCTCCATGACGTAAGAGAAAATATTCCAGTCCTGGGGATCATCACTGATTCCTTCTTCCACAGTTTTTACAGAGGGGAAGGCCTGGAATCCGAACTCTGAGAGATAGCGGAAACCATATTTCCGGTATTCAGAGAATGGCTTGTTCCCATGCCATACCTGCCAGAAATGGACGTCTCCCCGGTTAGGATCCTGGGGCTCGTCAAAGGACCCCCCTGAAGAAGGACTGGAAGGCCAATAGAAGGTTTCCGGATCATATTTCTGCAGTACTCTGGGGATGATCCGCTCATACATGAACAGATAGTCCCGGACCTCAGATGGCTTGGATACCCATTCGCCGTCTTTTACAAAGGACTCCATTTCGTTGTTGCCGCACCACAGACCCAGACTGGCGTGATGGCGGAGACGTTTGATGTTGTCGATAAATTCCTGGGTAATATTCTCTTCAAATTCGGTCGTCAGCTCGTAAACGGAGCAGGCAAACATAAAATCCTCCCAGACTACCAGACCCAGCTCATCGCAAAGGTCGAAGAATTCGTCGTCAGGATAGTAACCTCCGCCCCATACACGGATACTGTTGAAATTGGCAAGCTTTGCATCTTCCAGAAGACGGCGGCGTTTCTGTGAGCTGAGTCTGCCCAGCAGATGCTCCTCAGGAATGTAATCGCCGCCCATGGCAAAGTATTTCACGCCGTTTACCATATGAGCGAAGGACTCTCCCCACTGGTCTTTTTCTACGGCCATAGTCATGGTACGAAGACCGATCCTGCGGCTCCAGGTATCCAGGATTTCTCCTTTGTACAGCAGGTCAAGGGTTACCTGATACAGGGGCTGATCCCCCCGTCCGTTGGGCCACCAGAGCTTCGGTTCTGAGATCAGGGCAGACTCAGGATCGTTTTCCAGGGTAAAGGAAGATCCGTCAGGAGCTGTGACAGTCACCTGATAAGTATAGGAATCTCCATCTTCTCCGGCGGTAAGCTCTTGGAGGGTCTGCTCTTTCTTCCATTCTTTGGCACTGTAGAAGGAAGGGGCGAAATGAAGGGTCACTTTTCCATCTTTATGCTCCTGGGTCACATATACAGAGTCGATCCTGGCTTTGGAGATCCCCAGAAGGGTCACATCCCGGAAAAGACCTGCGTCAGGCAGATGTGCGCCCCAGTCCCAGCCATACATATAATGAGCTTTTCGGATATGGCTGAATCCATCCCAGGCGTCCTCGGTTCCCCTGGTAGGACATTTTGCAAAGGCATCTGTGGCAGCCTCAAGAGGTGAGTGGAGTACTGCCTCCAGTTTATTTCCTTCCGCCTTTAAGACGCCGCCTACAGAAAATTCCCAGGTCCGGTGCATATTATAAGTATGTCCCAGCAAAGTGCTGTTTAAGTAAATGTCCGCTATGGTATCAATACCGTCAAAACGAAGGAGCACCTGTTCCTGGTCCAGAAGGCCAGGAACAGCGTCGAAAGTACAGCTGTAAATAAAGTCATGGTTGATCTCGTCCCGGACAAGATCTTCATTTCCTTTCCAGTAGGGTTCCGGAATTTTATGATTTTCCGCAAGAACTGTATATACGCTGGTAGGAATAGATGCGGGAAAAGACTCCTGAGAGTCTGCTCTTTTAAGCCTCCAGCCTGTATCCAGAGTTTGTCTTATCATGTTGCGTTACCTCCTCAATATGTAAAATGTTTATTGCTTATCCCATGATCACTTTTACTTCTACCTGATCTTTTTCTTTGGAGAAGGGGATCAGATTGCCTTCTACTGCAGTGCCGTCTACCGTCATGGAAGCAACCCCTTTTTCCACATGGTCAGGATTTGATACCTGGATGTGGTAAGTTACGCCCCGGTATTTCCTGGTTATGGTGAAATCACCGAAATCACCGGGAATGCAGGGATCTACTTTCAGTCCCTGAAGGGTAGGCTGGATTCCCAGGATATACTGGGAAATGTTTACAAAGGTCCAGGCTGCGGTGCCAGTAAGCCAGCTGTTCTTGGCCTCTCCAAAATTAGGAGCGTCCTTGCCGGCCACCATCTGAGAGTATACATAAGGCTCTGTACGATGAACTTCGCTGATCTCTTCCAGAAAAGCCGGGCAGATCTTCCGGTAGACTTCAAAGGCTCTTTCGCCTCGTCCCACAATGGCCTCTGAAATAGAAACCCATGGATTGTTATGGCAGAAGATACCTCCGTTTTCCTTGTATCCCGGCGGATAAGAGGAAATCTCACCCAGGTTCAGATGATAGCGGGTGTAAGGAGGCTGGAGGATCGTGATACCGTATTTGGTATCCAAGATCTCTTTTACAGAGTCAAGGGCCTGAAGGGCAAGTCCTTCTTCAATACCTACTCCTGAAAGAGGAAGAAATCCCTGAGGCTCGATGTAAATCTTTCCTTCTTCGCACTCATGAGAACCTACCTTGTCGGAATTAGCGTCGTAAGCCCGGATAAACCATTTTCCATCCCAGCCGTCTTTCAAGATAGCCTGGTAGACTTTATCCACTTCCTGAAGGGCGTATGCAGCCTCTTCTTCTTTGCCTATGAGTTTACATAAATCTGCGTATTCTCTTCCGTATTTCACAAACATGCCGGCAATAAATACAGATTCTGCCACAGGTCCTTCGCTTGGGCCAAAGGTCTGGAAAGATTCACCCGGGTGCTCGGAATAACAGTTCAGGTTCAGGCAGTCGTTCCAGTCAGCTCTGCCGATGAGGGGCAGGCCATGAGGGCCTTTGTGTGTAGCGATAAAGTCAAAGGAACGTTTCAGATGTTCCATAAGAGGAACCGCTGTGGACATATCATTGTCAAAGGGCACCTGCTCGTCCAGGATAGTAAGGTCGCCGGTCTCACGGATGTAGGCGTTTACAGCGGCGATCAGCCATAAAGGATCGTCGTTGAATCCGCTTCCGATATCAGAATTTCCTTTTTTGGTCAAAGGCTGGTACTGATGATAAGCGCTGCCGTCGGGGAACTGGGTAGAGGCGATATCAATGATACGGTCTCTTGCACGTTCTGGTATCAGATGAAGGAATCCCAGAAGATCCTGACAGGAATCACGGAATCCCATACCTCTGCCGATGCCGGATTCATAATAGGAGGCAGAACGGGACATATTGAAGGTTACCATACACTGATACTGGTTCCAGATATTAACCATCCGGTTTACCTTGTCGTTGGAAGATTTTACCTGGAATTTAGACAAAAGTTCTTTCCAGTAACGGCACAGCTCCTCAAATGCCTGGTCCACAGTCTTTTCGTCCCCGTATTTTTCCAGAAGCTTTCTGGCTTTTGCCTTATTTATTACGTTAGGTCCGTCCCATTTTTCTTCCTGAGGATTTTCTGCATAGCCCAAAACAAAAATAAAGGTTTTGCTTTCCCCTGGATCCAGACACAGGTCAAGCTGATGAGCAGCAATGGGATACCAGCCGCTGGCTACGGAATCGGTCAGTTCTCCTGCCAGAACAGCCTTTGGCGCCTCAGGTCCCTGGTAAACTCCCAGGAAAGCATCTCTGCTTGTGTCAAAATGACTTACAGGAGCGTTTACACTGTAGAAAGCATAGTGGTTCCGGCGCTCTCTGTATTCAGTTTTATGGTAGATAGCAGAACCTTCGATCTCTACCTCGCCGGTGCTTAAATTTCTCTGGAAGTTTCTGGAGTCATCGTCTGCATTCCAGAGACACCATTCCACATAGGAGAAAAGCTGGAAACTTTTTTTCGTGTCAGAACGGTTTGTCAAAGTCACTTTCTGGATCTGACAGGGATCTTCTGTGGGAACAAAGCACAGTACCTGGGCCTGAAGACCATTCTTCTCCCCGGTAAAGCGGCTGTAGCCAAGGCCATGGCGGCACTCATAGAAATCCAGAGGAGTTTTTGAAGGCTGCCAGCCGGGATTCCAGACAGAATCACCTTCCTTAATATAAAAATAATGGCCGTTGTTGTCATAGGGAACATTATTGTACCGGTAGCGGGTGATCCGAAGAAGCTTTGCATCCTTATAGAAGCAATACCCGCCGCAGGTGTTAGAGATCAGACGGAAAAAGCCATTGGTTCCCAGATAATTGATCCACGGCAGTGGTGTATCCGGGCGCTCAATGACATATTCCATAGAAGCGTCATCAAAAAATCCATATTTCATAGTGAAAATCCTCCTGATTATCATATATTGCCGAAAACGATTTAGAAAATAGAGGCAGAAAATAATCAGTCACTATGTATAGAAAAAATTATCAGTTCTTTAATAGCAAGACGATTATAACAAAAAGAATTATGGATTACAAGATGAATTAGAGGAAAAATGAATAAATTCAGGAAACGTTTCCAGTAAAACTTTACGAAATAGTTTCGTAAATAAAAAAGCGAGAATAAAAATAGACAGTTGACATTTTATCAAATAATAGTGCAATATATACAAAAGCAGATGTATGTTATCGTACAAAACCTCTAGAAAAATAGGTATTTACGAAATATCATTGCGAAAACCATAGGTAAAATCTAAAATACGACTCAAGAAAACGATTTAGTAAATGCAGAAATTCAGCAAAATTGTCAGTGCAGGAGAGGAGACAGAAGTATGGGCGAGAGTGTATCACTGAAAGACATAGCAAAGGCATGTAATGTTTCCGTTTCCACAGTCAGCAAGGCAATGAATGACAGGGCTGATGTCAGCAGCGCCAAGAAGGAAGAAATCCGCAAGATAGCAAAGGAAATGAATTATGTTCCAAATTATATGGCGTCTGCATTGAAGAACCGGTATACCAGGAATATCGGCGTGATCCTTTCTGAGGAGACCGGCCAAGGTCTGCTTCATGAGCATTTTGCCAGGATTCTGAACAGCTTTAAGGATACAGTGGAGGAAAGAGGATATGTGGTGACTTTTCTTAATTCCAGTAATTCGCCCAACCGTTTTTCCTATATGAAGCAGTGTCAGTACATGAAGTATGACGGAGTATTTGTGGTCTGCGCAGATTACCATGAGGATGAACTTCGGGAGCTTTTGGCTTCCAATATTCCTATTGTAGTAGTGGACCATACATTAAAACGTCATGTAAACGTCGCATCCAATCAGTATGGAGATATGCGCAGACTGATGCAGTTTGTCTTTGACACCCCTTTTTATCGGAAAAAGGGGGAAAAACTATGTTATCAAAAAAACCCAAGGCACATGTGATCATCGGGTATTTATGCATCCCGCTGCTCCTGTACATTTTTGCAGTATTTGTGCCCCTGGTAACCTCTCTGTTTTACAGCTTTTTTGAATGGAAAGGCGGCCCTAATAAGACATTTATCGGAATTGAAAATTATATTACCCTGCTGAAGGATACCACGTTCTGGCAGGCCTTCGGACATAATATCTATCTGGTGATTCTGTGTATCATCGGACAGGTTGGTATTGCTTTTATATTCGTTATGATCATCAGCACCAGATTTGTAAAGCTGAAAGGAATCCACAGAACCTTCGGATTCTTCCCAAGCACCATCTCTGCAGTAGCGGTAGGTTTTATCTGGACAATGATCTATGATAACCGCAGAGGTATCTTAAACTGGTTCCTGGAAGCCATTGGTCAGGAAGACAAGACTCAGGTATGGCTGAACAATCCGGATCTGGTCATGACTCTGGTAGCTATTCCTCTGATCTGGCAGTTCATCGGTTATTACATGGTCATCCTTCTGTCAGCCACATCCACTATTGATAAAGAGATCCTGGAATCTGCAGAACTGGACGGCGCTTCGGCTTTCCAGAGAGCCATCTATGTGGTTATGCCGATGATCAAGAGTACGATTGTGGTATGTATCGTTCTGTGTGTATCCGGAAATATGAAAGCCTTTGATAATATCTATGTAATGACCGCCGGCGGACCGGGAACTTCCTCCATGGTTATGGCCATGTATGGATATTCCGTATTCTTCCAGCAGCAGAACATGGGTTATGGTAGTGCGATTTCCGTAGGTATCTTTGTACTGGGTCTGCTTGTTATCGGACTGATGCAGCTTTTGCAGAGCGTGGCAACCAGAGAAAAGGAGTGATATAGGATATGGATAAGAAAAAATCATATGGTATGACAACCGGAAAACGGATAGGAAACGGCGTGACATCAGTGATCTTAAATGCAATCATGCTGTTGTTCTCACTGTCCTGTATCTTCCCGTTGGTATGGATGCTGTATTCCTCCCTGAAAGTTAAACGAGAGTTTAACAAGGATATTATCAGTCTGCCTACCGATCCGACGATCCAGAACTTCATAGATGTACTTACCAACCCTGATTATCATATCGGCGATTCTATTCTGAACAGTGTGCGTACAACTGTGATCTCTGTGGCCCTGATCGTATTCTTTGGATTTATCGTAGGATATTTTCTGGCCAGGATCCGTTTTAAAGGAAGCAAGATCATCTGGCTTATGCTGCTGATGGGTATGCTGATCCCTATTTACGTAGTATTTAACCGTACAGGTTTATCCAACCAGTGGTTTACTTTGATCATTCCCTATGTGGCCTTTGGTATGCCTATTGCTGTATTCCTGTGTCAGAGCTTTATCAAGGAAGTCCCTACCGCTCTTGAAGAGGCGGCGTCTATTGATGGCTGCTCTTTCTCAGGAACCCTGTTTAAAGTAATTATGCCGATCTGTAAGCCTATCATGATCACAGTAGCTATCCTTCAGACTTTCAGCTGCTGGAACGAATTTTCTTTCGCCCTGGTACTGATCAAGGATACGGCGCTTCAGACAGTGCCACTGGCTATGACTCAGTTTACAGGACAGTTCTCATCCGACTATCCTAAGATCATGGCAGCTATGCTCATTACCATGGCTCCGATCGTTATTTTATACTTTGCTTTCAGTAAGCAGATCATCAAAGGTATGGTTGCAGGCGCCGTAAAAGGCAGTCCCAATCATTCATGACAATAGACAGTTCGCAGAGCGTGCTGTCTATTGTTTACTCTGGGATCATTACCTGAAGAAAAAACAGATGCCGACGGCGTTTTATGGAGGACAATTGTGAAGAGACAAATTATTATAGAAGAAAACGGAATACATATTGTTTTTGAAATTGAAGAGGATGGTTCCTTTAAGCTTCTTCATTTCTCAGCCCTGCCTTTTGAGGAAGATAAGATCGTGAAAAGTACAAAAGAGGCGGGATTTAACTTTGTGGAGCTGAATCTGGCGGGATTTGACCGCCCTCATGAGCGCCACGGCAATAAATTTATCGTCACGGCTCCCGGATATCGTATGAAATACATATCTCACACAGATACCAGAAATGAAAAAGGCCGTTTTCTGGAGATCATAACAGAGGATCCGCTGACCAGGGTACAGGTCCATTCTGTATGGCAGTTCTACGACGGCCTTTCCATAGTACGGATGCATCATATCGTGGAGAATCAGGGGAAGGAGCCTCAGACGATGGATTATATCTCCACATTTAATTATACGGGAATTGAAAAAGAGGGCCTGAGGCCTCAGGACGAGAAGCTCCTGGTAAAGATTCCCCACAATGGCTGGCAGAGGGAGCTGAACTGGAAGGACTATTCCCTGAAAGACCTGGGAATGGATCTGGTACAGCCAAAAGAGATCCAGAGATCTTCCAATCATTTCCATGTGAGCAATACAGGAAACTGGTCGGCAAAGGAATATCTGCCTATGGCTTATCTGGAAAACCTTGAGACAGGTTCCTCTCTCTACTGGCAGATCGAGCACAATGGCTCCTGGCACTGGGAGATCGGAGACCAGAATGGTCATCTTTACCTGGCTCTTGGAGGACCTAATGAACTGTATTCCCACTGGTTTAAAACATTAAAGCCAGGGGAAAGCTTTACTACAGTTCCGGCGGCAGTAGGGGTTTCTGCCAGGGGATTTGATGATTCCATGGCAGTCCTGACCAGATACCGGAGGCTTATCCGGAGAAAGAACCAGGACAATGAGACCTGCCGGATTATTTTCAATGATTATATGAACTGTCTTTTTGCAGATCCTACTACAGAGAAAGAACTGCCTCTTATTGACGAGGCCGCCAGAGCCGGCTGCGAATATTTCTGCATAGACGCAGGCTGGTATGCCAAGGGCTTCTGGTGGGATGCTGTAGGGGAATGGATAGAGAGCCGTGAGCGCTTTCCAAAGGGGATACGTGAAGTGACGGATTACATAAGGGCCAAAGGCATGATCCCCGGAATCTGGCTGGAACTGGAAGTTATGGGGATCAACTGTGAGATGGCAAAGAAGCTGCCGGATGACTGGTTCTTTACCCGTCATGGAAAACGGGTCTATGACAGAAGCAGGTACCAGCTGGACTACCGAAACCCCAAGGTGCAGGAATATGCCACTTCGGTGATCGACAGGCTGATCCGGGATTACGGAATCGGATATATTAAAATGGACTACAATATCGAACCTGGTATTGGAACAGAGTACCAGGCGGAAAATCCGGGAGATGGGCTGCTGGAACATGAAAGAGCCTATTTAAAATGGCTGGATGGCATTTTTGAAAAGTACCCGGAGCTGATCATTGAAAACTGCTCCAGCGGCGGTCTGCGCATGGATTATGCTATGCTGTCCAGATACAGCATCCAATCTACATCAGACGAGGAAGACTACCGGTATTACGCTACCATCGCGGCAAATGCCCCTGCAGGGCTGACCCCGGAGCAGGCTGCAGTATGGTCCTATCCCCTTCCGAAAGGGGACCGGGAGGAGGTAGTCTTTAACATGGTAAATGCTATGCTCCTCAGAGTGCATCAGAGCGGGCATCTGAATATGCTGTCCCAGGAACGGAAAGATCTGGTGAAGGAAGGACTGGATTATTACAAAACTATCCGTTATCATATAAAGGAAGCCGTTCCTTTCTGGCCTCTGGGTCTGTCCCAGTTTGAGGATGAGTGGGTGTCTCTGGGTCTGCGGGCAGAAAATAAAATTTACCTGGCGGTATGGCGCAGAAGCGGGAATAAGAACCAGATATCTCTTCCGCTGCCTGTTTCCAAAGAAGAGAAAGAGGGCATTCAGATCCGCTGTGCATATCCTTCTTACAGCACCAGCCAATTCGCCTGGAATTCCAGGACTGATATTTTAACGGTCCAGTTAGAAAAAGAAAATATGGCAAGGCTCTTTGAAATTACCTTATCATAAAAACGGAACTGAAACATCGGCACAGGTCAGAGGCGCCTGACTGGGGAGACCCTGGCCTGTGCTGCCCTTACAAAGGGCCAGTATCCTCAATACAGAAGAAAGAATGCCTGGGAACAAGTGTGTTTTCTTGTATATTGAGATGCCTGAAAACAGGAGAACCGCCAAAGCGCGGAGAATAGAATGAGACAGAAGGAGGAGCTATGATCAGAATCACGGTGTGGAATGAATACAAACATGAAAGAGAGCTGGAGGAGATAAAAGCAGTTTATCCTCAGGGAATCCATGAGTGTATCCGGGAATTTCTGGAGGAAGAGCCGGAATTTCAGGTAAGGACGGCGTTTTTTTCCATGGAGGAACACGGTCTGACAGAAGAGGTGCTGGCGAACACAGACGTATTGATATTCTGGAGCCACGCCCTTCAGGAGGAATTTTCAGAGGAGGTTGCCCGGCGGGTACGGCGTCATGTTTTGGGCGGGATGGGACTGATCGCCCTGCATTCCGCTCACTACAGTAAAGTTATGAAACTCCTGCTGGGAACCTCCATGAGCCTTAAGTGGCGCCATGGGGACAGGGAACGGCTGTGGTGCACCGCACCTGGCCATCCCATCGCCAGAGGAATAGAGGAAAGCTTTGAAATCCCTCAGGAAGAAATGTACGGAGAATATTTTGATATTCCAAAGCCGGATGACGTGATCTTCACCGGGTGGTTTTCAGGAGGAGAAGTATTCCGCAGCGGCTGCACCTTTACCAGAGGACGGGGAAAAATCTTCTATTTTCAGCCGGGACATGAGGAATATCCTATATACTATATGCCCCAGATACAGAAGATCATAAAGAATGCCGTAAAGTGGTGCGCCCCCTTAAAGCAGGAGAGAGAAACGCTTGACTGCCGGGAAATAAAAGTGTCTCCGGAAGCCAGAAGACATGGGGAAGGAGAGAAGGGGTGATGAGAGTATCGGTATTTTACGATCATATCAGGGAGGCTTCCCGGCAGAAGGAAAAGCCGGAGGAAGAAATCTTAAGAGAGCTTTATCAGGCAGGGGTCAGAGGCCTGGAGATATGGCAGCCAGGACAGGCTGCGGCAGGATCCTTGCAGTTCCGGGATTTCTGGACAGGAATGTGGCGGAAGAGTTTCACCGGCTGGCGGATACAGGAGATAAAAAGGCTTTATATTCCTATATGAATGAAGTGCAGGGCATACAAAGTATGTGCCAGGGACTGGCCAGGCTGTCAGACTATGGGAAAAAGAAAGAGGTAAAGGTCACAGTTGAGGATTTTGATGATTACACTTCCCCCCTTTCCAGAACCTACGGCATTTCCTGGTTCCTGGAACAGGTGCCGGATCTGGGCTTTACCTTTGATATGGGGAATTTTGCCTATATGCAGGAGGACATCTGGGAAGCGTGGGAGAAAAACTGAAAGAAATAGGATATGAAGGCTGGCTGGCAGCGGAGCACTTTGGAGCTCCCGACCAGGAGGCCTTTATGCTGGGATCCGCAGGATTCCTTATAAAAACTATCAGAGAATAAATCTGACAGAGGAGGTATAAAATGACAGAAGAAAAATTACTGGAACTTTTACAGGATATGTCATTGAAAGAAAAAATCGGACAGATGATGCAGCTGGATGTAAGCTGCTTTAAAAATGAAGGACCTGTTACTGGAAGTGCCGTAGAACAGGGAATTGCAGAGGAGGATCTGACCCTGGCAGGAAGTATTCTGGGAGCTGTGGAAGCAGAGGAGATCGGGAGGCTGCAGAAAAGATGCATGGATAGACAGCCTCACCATATTCCGGTGGTATTTATGGCGGACATCATCAACGGATACAAGACCATCTTTCCAATCCCTCTGGCCCTGGGCTGTACTTTTTCCCCGGAAGCTGCAAAAACTGCAGGGGATGTAATGGCCAGAGAATCTGCAGCAGACGGGCTTCATGTGACATTTGCCCCTATGGTAGATCTGGTAAGAGACGCCCGGTGGGGGAGAGTAATGGAGTCTACAGGAGAAGATCCATATCTGAACTCACGGATGGCAGAGGCCATGGTCCAGGGAATACAGGGAGACGGCGAACATTATGAGGAGCATCTGGGAGCCTGCACCAAACACTTTGCCGCTTATGGCGCGCCTACAGCGGGAAAGGAATACAACAATGTGGAACTGTCAGAGAGGACATTAAGGGAGGATTATCTTCCTGCTTACCAGGCGGCTGTAGACGCCGGATCTGCCATGATGATGACATCTTTTAACACACTGGACCGGATTCCGGCCACAGGAAACCAGTGGCTGATGAGAAAGGTTCTTCGGGAGGAGATGGGATTTGAAGGCGTACTGGTTTCTGACTATAATGCGATCGGTGAACTGATCACCCATGGAGTTGCCGAAGACAGGAAAGAAGCTGCAAGACAGGCTATAGAAGCAGGAACAGATATGGATATGATGGGCGGCTGCTATATGACCGGGCTGGAAGATCTGGTGAAAGAAGGAAAGATCGGGGAAGAGCTGATCGATGAGGCAGTGCTCCGGATCCTGAGACTGAAAAATAAACTGGGACTTTTTGAAAATCCTTACCGGGGACTGGAAAAGAATCAGAGGGATGATCAGATCTTCACAAAGGAAAACAGGGAAAAAGCCAGAAAAGCCGCTGCAGACAGCATGGTCCTTCTGGAGAACCAGGATGGATTCCTGCCTCTTAAAAAAGAAGAAAAGGTGGCATTTATCGGACCTTATGGGGAGGACAAGCATATTCTGGGAGCCTGGTCTTTCTTTGGAGACATTGATAAAGCTGTAACCTGCCGCCAGGGAATCGAGGAAAAAGGAGCTGCGGCAGTTTTTGAAAAGGGCTGCGGCATAGCAAATCCGGGACAGACCCTTTATGGATTCCGTTACAACATGACCAATGAGGATACCTGGGAAGAAACAGAAGCCCTTATAGAAAAAGCATCGAGAATCGCTGCAGACTGCGACAAAGTGGTGCTTCTTTTAGGGGAGGCCCCTATCCAGACAGGAGAAGGCGCCAGCCGGGGAGATATCACCATTCCCGATGTCCAGAAAAAACTTCTGGATGTGGTGACAAAAGCCAACGAAAATACAGCGGCGGTGATCTTTGCCGGAAGACCTCTGGATCTCCGGGAAGTAAAAGAAAAGACAAAAGCGATCCTTTACGCCTGGATGCCGGGAACGGAGGGAGGAAGAGCTGTAGCTGATATTCTCTACGGAGATGTGAACCCCCAGGGAAGACTTTCTATGTCCATGCCCTGGTGCGTGGGCCAGGTGCCGGTATTCTATGGAGAATTTTCCACAGGGCGTCATGTAGAAGACGGGGAATGGGTGGAAAACCGCTTCCTCTCCAGATACAGCGATATCCCCAACCAGCCTCTCTATCCCTTCGGATACGGCCTTAGCTATACAGATTTCTCCTATTCAGAAGTAAAACTGGACAAGGAAGAGATCGCCATGAATGAGCCTTTGCAGATTTCTGTGACCGTGAAAAACACTGGAAACAGCACAGGCACAGAAACGGTACAGCTTTATGTTACAGATAAAGTAGGCAGCGCAGCCAGACCTGTGCGGGAGCTGAAGGGATTTTCCAAAGTGACTCTGAAGCCGGGAGAAGAGCAGGAAGTAAGCTTTACCCTGTCTTCAGAAAACCTGAAGTTCTATACCCGGTCCATGGAGTACCAGGCAGAACCGGGAGAATTTATTGTCTGGGCAGGACCCAATTCCAGAACCCAAAATGGAAAGCAGTTCCGGCTGCAGTAATGCTTCGGGATCAGATTTTATATTCTTTGAGAAAAACAGCAACATAAGGAGATGAAGATATGAAATTTACAGATGGTTATTGGTCTATGAAAAAAGAAATGAGCCCTCTTTTTGCTGTGGAGTATGCAGACTCCAGAGTCCAGGGCAGCGAACTGACGATTTATGCCCCTGGCAAACACATTTCCAACAGAGGAGACTGCCTGAATCTGGGAATGCTGACCATCCGTCTTTCCAGTCCCATGGAAGACGTGATCAAGGTATCTATTGTACACTTTGAAGGAACCGCTTATAAAGGTCCCTTTGCCCAGGTGGCAGAAACCAACCCGGCAGTTTCCATTGAAGAGACAGAAGATTTTATCGTGTATCAGACAGGAAAGACAAAAGCCGTGGTTGACAAGCGGCCAAATTCCTGGGGGATCCGTTTCTTAAGCGGGGACCGGGAGCTGACCAGCACAGGGTTTAGGAACATGGCAAATATTAAAAACAACGCTACCGGAAAGACCTATACTGTAGAGGCCCTGGCGATTGATGTAGATGAATATATCTACGGGCTGGGAGAACGGTTTACACCCTTTGTAAAGAACGGTCAGACCGTGGAAATGTGGAACGAAGACGGAGGAACTGCCAGCGAGATCGCATATAAAAACATTCCTTTCTATATCACCAACAAAGGCTACGGCGTACTCTTGGACAATGAAGGGGACGCCTCCTATGAGATTGCCAGCGAGAAAGTGGAGAGGATCCAGTTCTCTGTGGAAGGTGAGAGACTGGACTATTATTTCATAAATGGAGAGACACCCAAGGGAACGATCCAGAAATATACCCAGCTTACCGGAAAACCTGCCCTTCCTCCTGCCTGGTCCTTTGGTCTGTGGCTGACGACTTCTTTTACCACCAACTATGATGAAGAGACCACCAGCAGTTTTATCCAGGGAATGGCAGACCGGGATATTCCTCTTCATGTGTTCCACTTTGACTGCTACTGGATGGAAGTTTATGAGTGGTGCAACTTTACCTGGGATCCTAAGACCTTCCCAGATCCAAAAGCCATGCTTCAGAGATATCATGACCGGGGACTGAAGATCTGCGTCTGGATCAACCCTTACATCGGACAGAAATCTCCCCTTTTCAGAGAAGGCATGGAAGGCGGATATCTGGTGAAAAAAGCCAACGGGGACGTATGGCAGACAGATATGTGGCAGGCCGGCATGGGACTGGTGGACTTTACAAATCCTCAGGCTGTGAAATGGTATCAGGATAAGCTGAAGACTCTGCTGGATATGGGCGTGGACTGCTTTAAAACAGATTTTGGCGAGAGGATCCCTGTAAAGGACATGGCTTACTTCGACGGCTCGGATCCGGTGAAGATGCACAATTACTATACATTCTTATATAATCAGGCAGTATTTGAACTTCTGGAAAGAGAGAGAGGAGAAGGAGAGGCTGTACTGTTTGCCAGGTCTGCAACTGTGGGAGGACAGATGTTCCCTGCTCATTGGGGAGGAGACTGCTCTGCCTCTTATCCGTCTATGGCGGAAACCCTGAGGAGCGGCCTGTCCCTGGCCTGCGGCGGTTTTGGATTCTGGAGCCACGATATCAGCGGATTTGAAAATACAGCTCCTGCGGATATTTACAAGAGATGGTGCCAGTTTGGACTTTTAAGCTCTCATAGCCGTCTTCATGGATCCACATCTTACAGAGTTCCCTGGCTTTTCGATGAGGAAGCCTGCGATGTGCTTCGGAAATTTGTAAAATTGAAATGTGCGCTGATGCCTTATCTTTACAGGCAGGCAGTGACCGCTCATGAAGAAGGAACGCCTATGATGCGGCCTATGTTTGTGGAATTTCCGGAAGACAGGACCTGCGAGACTCTGGATAAGCAATATATGATGGGAGATTCCCTTCTGGCAGCGCCGGTATTTAAAGAATCCGGCCAGGTGGAATACTATGTTCCCCAGGGAACCTGGTATAACATTCTCACGGAGGAGACTGTAGAGGGCGGAAGATGGCACAAGGATACCTTTGACTATTTCTCCATGCCTCTTCTGGCAAGACCAAACAGCATCCTGGCAACAGGCAGTCATGATGAGCGTCCGGATTATGATTTCGCTCAGGGCGTGACTTTGAACCTGGTATGTTTTGAGGATGGAGCCCAGGCAGAGACTGTGATCACAGATGTGAGAGGAAATGCGGTAATGTGGGTGAAAGCTCAGAGACAGGGAAACAAGATACTGGTAGAGACCAAAGGGCAGGATCAGAATTTTACCTGCAGGGTACTGGGTGACGAAGAACTGGAAATTGTTTTGAAATAGGGTTTTAGAAAAAGACCAATAAAAGTATGATCACGGCAAAAGCCTGACTTACTTTTATCGGTCTTTTTCGTTTATGCGTCAGAAGGAAGAACTTTTTCGCTTCTCTTGGCGCTGAATTCCTGAATCGTCTTATTTAAAGAGAGCATTCGGGCGTCCAGATTTTCTACGATCTTGGAACATTCCTGAAGCTCGCGGCTGATATAATCCGGTGCATTGCCCTCAAATTTATAATAGATCTTATGTTCCAGGCTGGCCCAGAAATCCTGTGCCACTGTACGGATCTGGATCTCCACTATGGTATCCACAAATCCTCCGGAAAGATAAATGGGAACAGACACCAACATATGATAACTCTGGTAACCGCTGTCTTTCGGCCGTTTGATATAATCTTTCAGAGAAATGATCTTTAAGTCTCCCTGCTTCGTGAGCATATCTGCAATAAGATAAATATCCGAAGTGAAAGAGCAGATAATGCGGACTCCCGCAATGTCCCGGACATGTTTTACCATGTTCTGAACATTCACTTCATAACCGTTTTTCTTCAGCTTTTTTACGATGCTTTCCGGTGTTTTGATCCTGGATTTTATATGTTCTATGGGCGTGTAGTGGTGTACATGCTGGAATTCGTCATTGAGTATTTCAATCTTGGTATTGATTTCCTTTAATGCGGCATTGTAAAGGAACATAAGGGTTTCCCAGCTGTCTACATCCTCATATAAATGTATATTCGGAGTTTTATCCAATCATATTCCACCTCCTTTAACCAGAATATTTCCTGTTTTCAGAAAAAACAGGAAAATGCCGCTTTCCTACAGTATAGCAAAAAAGCGGCAATTAGTCAAAAGTTTAACATCTTTTCCTGCATTTACATATCCAGCTTCATATCTCCTGGTTTTATCAATCCCATTTTACGCATATTTTCTGCAATGGCCAGAGAAAGGATACCAGGCAGGAGAAAATGAAGAAGAACGATCTTTACCAATACGATTACCGGGTCTTCTGCGGCAGTCATGGTCTGCCAGGTCATGATCTGACCTACAAAACCTGCAGTACCCATTCCGGAACCGGTAGCATTGTTGGTCATTCCGGCCAGCACAGTCCCCACAGGGCCTAAGATGGCGCTGGAAATGATAGCCGGAAGCCAGATAAGAGGATGGCGCATGATATTGGGGACCTGGAGCATAGACGTTCCGATCCCCTGAGCCAGGAGTCCGGAGAGTCCGTTTTCTCTATAGCTGGCTACGGCAAAGCCCACCATATTACAGCAGCAGCCAATGGTAGCAGCTCCGGCAGCCAGACCGGAAAGATTCAGGATCACGCCCAGGGCGGCAGAACTGATAGGCAGAGTCAATATCATACCCATAAGTACAGACACCACGATTCCCATCAGAAGAGGCTGTTGTTCAGTTCCCCAGTTGATCATGGCGCCCAGCTGGTTCATCAGCCGGCTGATCGGAGGACCTACCCAGATTCCTACAAGAGAACCGCCCAGGATTCCCGCCATGGGAGCAAGGATAATGTCCAGTTTGGTTTTTCCGGCGATAAGCCGGGAAAGCTCAATAGCTACATAAGAAGCGATAAAAGCCCCCAGAGGCTCGCCGGGGCCGGAAAGTATCACAGCGCCTGTGTCAGAAAAAACAGTTCCCGCTGAGATATTTCCTGCAAATCCGCCTACCATACCGGCAGTGACTGCGGAAAGTACCACCAGGGAGCTTTCCTTAAAGCGGCAGGCAACACCTGCGCCGATACCTGCGCCAGTCATGGCAGCAGCGAATTTTCCAAACTGGTAGATCAGAGTACCCCAGGGCCCTCCTATCAGATTTCCGATCTGCTGGATGATCGTACCGATGATCAATGTGGCAAAAAGGCCGTAAGCCATTCCGCTGAGGCCTTCAATAAAAATCCGGTTTAATATTTTTTTCACGGGTTTTCTCCTGTCAATTATCGATTTTCAGATTTTTCAGGAGAGAACCTAAGGATGTGGAAATTTCTTCGCTTTTCGGCAGTTTGAAATCCGGCTCCTCATTCTTTTCTTCCTGAGGTTCGGCAAGAGCTTTTATGCTCAGGCTGATCTTGCCGTCTTCGTTTTTGATAACTTTCGCCTTTACCTGATCTCCTACGGAAAGAACGGCTTTAGGAGATTTGATCCTCTTTTCAGAAATCTGGGAAACGTGGACCAATCCGGAAATGTGATCTCCCAGGTCGATGAAAGCTCCGTAGGTCTGGAGAGATTCTACAGTTCCTTCTACAATACTGCCGACCTGTATGTTCTGGATTTTTTCCAGTCTTTCCTCCTTCTCTTTCTCCCTCAGAACCTCTCTGGCGGAGAGAACCAGACGATTTTCCTGCTCATCAGCCTCGATTACTCTGACAGAGAGGGTTTTCTTTAAATAATCCTCAGGATTTTCTACATAATGAAGAGCAAGCTGAGATACGGGGATAAAAGCACGTATACCTTCCACATAGGCAATGACGCCGCCTTTAACGATACCTTCCACGGTAACTTCAAAAGCTTCTTTATCCTCTTTCATCTGAGTCAGCTTGTCCCAGATCAGCATATCATCATCCCGGAAATTAGAAAAAGATGCGTTGATCTCATTCATATAATCGTCCATGGTTTCCTGTTTCTTAGTTTCTTCTGACATATGTTGCTCCTCCTTAAATTACTGCTTTATAAATTCAGGCATGTTCATGCAGGCATGAAATGCCTGAGCCAGGGGGAATGATATCCCCCTGAATTACTCCGCCCTTCGGGCTCCCGCAATTCAGAAAAACATTCGCATTCCGCTCTGCCGAGCTCCATGCTCATGTTTTAGGCGGGTTCCAACTTCAGGCTCTATTCTGCAAGCAGATAAAGCCTGACCTTTGAACCCTGGGGATATCATAACATAATTGCCAGGAAATTAGAAGTGTGATAGTATAAAAAAAGAAGCGGAAATGACCTTTTGGAAAGGAAAAGAGGAATGGCAAAGCAGAGGAAAATTTATATTATCGGGCATAAAAATCCGGATACGGACTCCATTTGTTCAGCGATCGCTTATGCGGATTTTAAGAACCGGCTGAATAAAGGAAATAGATATGCAGCGAAAAGAGCAGGACAGATAAATGAAGAGACAGAGTATGTGCTGAAGCGGTTTGGTGTGGATGCACCGGGGTATCTTTCTGACGTGGGAACTCAGGTGAAGGATATGGAAATCCGGGAGACGCCGGGAGTGGAGAACAGTATTTCCATAAAGGATGCCTGGGCGATCATGAAACAGACCAGTGCGGTGACGCTGCCGATCACTAATGAGGGCGGTCAGCTGGAGGGACTGATCACCACAGGAGACATTGCCAAATCCTATATGGATGCTCATGACAATTATTTCCTGTCAAATGCAAGAACTCAATTCAGAAGTATTGCAAATACTGTGGAAGGAAAGGTAGTTACCGGAAATCCCCATGGCTATTTTGTCAGGGGAAAGGTGGTTATCGGGGCGGCCCATCCGGACAAGCTGGGAGAATTCCTGGAAGAAGATGATCTGGTGATCCTTGGTGACAGGCATGAGGATCATCTTTGTGCCATAGAGCAGAATGTAAGCTGCATAATAGTATGTAATCATACAGAGGTGAGCCAGGATATCAAAGAAGCCGCCGAGAAAAATCAATGTGTGATCATACAGTCAGCTTTAGATACCTTCAGTGTGGCCAGGCTGATCAACCAGAGCATTCCTGTAAAACACATCATGAAAAAGGACAATCTCATTACCTTTCAGACCGATGATTATACAGACAAGATCAAGGACACCATGGTGAAAAACCGTCACAGGGCTTTTCCTGTGGTGAATAAACACGGAAAATATATTGGAACAGTATCCAGAAGAAATCTTCTGGGCATGAAGAAGAAACAGCTGATCCTTGTGGACCATAATGAGAAGACCCAGGCTGTGGATAATATTGATTCTGCGGAAATCCTGGAGATCATAGATCATCACAGACTGGGATCTCTGGAGACACTTCAGCCTATCATGTTCCGGAACCAGCCGGTAGGCTGTACAGCAACCATCCTTTATCAGATGTATGTGGAAAAAGCGCTGGAGATCAGCCCTCAGATTGCAGGGCTGCTCTGTGCGGCTATTATCTCAGACACCCTTATGTTCCGATCTCCTACATGCACTTCTTCCGATAAAATGGCGGCAGGAGCTCTTGCCCTTATTGCAGGAATAAATATAGAAGAATTTGCAAAAGAAATGTTCACTGCAGGCAGCAACCTGAAGGGAAAGACTATTGAAGTTATTTTCTATCAGGATTTCAAGAGGTTCACTTCAGATAAGGTGAACTTCGGCGTGGGACAGATAAGTTCCATGAACTCAGATGAGCTGAAGGATCTGAAGAAGAGACTTCTCCCGGTTATGAAGCATGAGTGCGGAAAGAACGGCATCTCGATGGTGTTCTTTATGCTGACAAATATTCTGGAGGAATCTTCAGAAATCCTCTGCTATGGAGAAGGCAGTGAAAGATTAGTGAGAGAATCTTTTGATGTTCAGGAGGAGAAGGGAGGCTATCTGCTTCCCGGCGTGGTCTCCAGGAAGAAACAGCTGATCCCGGCCTTTATCGGGACTCTCCAGCAGAGCAACAGCTGAGGCAGGAGGAAGGACAGATATGAGCAAAATTGAATGGAAGGCAGGGAATATGCTGTATCCCCTGCCTGTAGTCATGGTAACAGCGGCAGACGAGGAAGGACATGACAATATCATCACGGTGGCCTGGGCCGGAACAGTATGCACCAATCCTCCCATGGTCTCTATTTCTGTGCGGCCGGAGCGCCACACTTACCGGATGCTCCGTGAGACAGGAGAGTTTGTCATCAACCTTACCACAGAAAAACTGGCTTTTGCCACAGACTACTGCGGCGTCAGATCCGGAAGAGACGTAGACAAATTTTTAGAAACAGGGCTGACCAGGGAGCCGGCCTCCCATGTAGGAGCCCCTATGATAAAGGAGTCTCCCGTATCCATAGAGTGCAGAGTGCGGGAGGAAAAGGAATATGGGAGCCATTGTGTATTTACCGCAGATGTGCTGGCTGTTCATGTAGATAAGGAATATATGGATGAAAAAGGAAAATTCGATCTGGCTATGGCCCGCCCCATTGTCTATTCCCATGGAGAATATTACGGCCTGGGCAAAAAGCTGGGGACTTTCGGATACAGTATCAAAAAAAGGAGAAAAAAGAAACAGAAGAAATGAAAGACAATAAAGAAAATATTGTACTGATCGGCATGCCCGGATCGGGAAAAAGTACAGTAGGAGTAATCCTGGCCAAGGTGCTGGGATATACCTTTGTGGATTCGGACCTGCTGATCCAGAAAGAAGAAAAAAGACTTCTGAAGGATATTATTGCCAGAGAGGGCCAGGAGGGATTCCTGAAGATCGAGAACCGGGTCAACAGTTCTATAGATACAGAAAAGTCTGTGATCGCTACAGGCGGAAGCGTAGTTTATTGTCCTGAAGCCATGGAACACCTGAAAAAGATTGGAACAATCCTTTATCTGAAGCTGGATTATCAGGTTCTGAACAGAAGAGTCAGCAATCTTATCGGACGGGGAGTGGTCCTTAAAAAAGGACAGACATTGAAGGATCTGTACGAAGAAAGAGTACCTCTCTATGAAAAATATGCGGATTATATTATTGATGAGAAAAAAACAGATGCAGAAGGAACTTTGCAGAAAATACTGGAAATTATAAAATAATTACAGAATTAAAGTAAAATATAGGAAAAAAGTAGAGCGGTAAAATTTTAATTTTTATTTACAAAACCAATTATCTGTTATAATATTATGGGTAAGTCATAAAATGATACCAAGGGCCCAAAAGCCATGTGTTTCATGCTTGCATGAAAAAACATGGCTTAGGGGCCCGAAAAACATGAGCAGGGAGCCCGAGAAGGGCGGACTGCAAAACAGGGGAAATGGAGTATAAGGGCCTGTTTTTCGGACAGGCAGTTAAATATAGACAGGCATTAAGCCAAAATAAGAGGTGTGTATATGGAACAGTATATTATCAAAGGCGGAAATCCTTTAGTGGGAGAAGTAGAGATAGGCGGCGCAAAGAATGCAGCTCTGGCTATCCTGGCAGCAGCCATCATGACAGATGAATCTGTACACATTGAGAATCTGCCGGATGTGAGGGACATCAATGTCCTGCTGGAGGCCATCAGGGAGATTGGTGCCACTGTGGACCGCATCAGCCCCACAGAAGTAAGGATCCTTGGATCTACAATTGGAAATATTACTGTTGAGTATGAATATATAAAGAAAATCAGGGCTTCCTATTATCTGCTGGGAGCTCTTCTTGGAAAATATAAAAATGCGGAGGTTCCTCTTCCGGGAGGATGCAATATCGGCAGCCGCCCCATCGACCAGCATCTGAAGGGATTTCGCGCGCTGGGTGCTTCTGTGGATATTATTCACGGAGCTGTGGTGGCAAAGGCAGAAGAACTGAAGGGAAAACATATCTTTCTGGATATGGTTTCTGTGGGAGCCACTATCAATATTATGATGGCTGCAGCTATGGCAGACGGCTACACTACTATTGAAAACGCTGCAAAAGAGCCTCATGTAGTAGATGTAGCTAATTTCCTGAACAGTATGGGAGCCAATATCAAAGGTGCAGGTACGGATGTGATTCGTATCAGAGGCGTGGAAAAGCTTCATGGAACCAGCTATTCCATCATTCCGGATCAGATCGAGGCGGGAACTTTTATGTGTGCCGCCGCTGCCACGATGGGAGATATTATGGTGAAAAATGTCATTCCCAAGCATTTGGAAGCAACTACGGCAAAACTGGAAGAAATCGGATGTCAGGTAGAAGAGTTTGACGATGCTGTGCGTGTAGTAGCGAACAAACGCCTGAAACGGACCAATGTGAAAACCATGCCATATCCTGGATACCCTACGGATATGCAGCCTCAGTTTGCAGTGGCCTTAACCCTGGCAGAAGGGACAAGCATTATTACAGAGAGTATTTTTGAGAATCGCTTTAAATATGTGGATGAGCTTGCCAGAATGGGAGCAGATATCAAAGTGGAAGGAAATACAGCTATTGTCAACGGTGTTCAGAAACTGACAGGAGCCCAGGTCAGCGCTCCAGACCTTCGGGCAGGAGCGGCTTTAGTGATCGCAGGTCTGGCAGCAGAAGGGATCACCATTGTCGATGACATTGTCTATATCCAGAGAGGATATGAGCGCTTTGAGGAAAAACTGAGAAGCCTGGGAGCAGAGATAGAAAAAGTTTCCAGCGAGAAAGAGATCAAAAAGTTCCAGCTTCGTGTTGGGTGAAAAATAGTACTTGACGCAGAGAGAAAAAAGCGTTAATGTATTAATCGAAAATCGAATATAGGATATTTTTTCTCTTATTCAGAGTGATGGAGTTACATAGGAACTGTGAAGTCACGGCAACCCCGCTATGCGGAAGGTGCCAACCTGAGCGAATAAATCGAACAATAAGAGGATTCATATTGTATCATATGTGGGTCCGCTTATGCGGGCCCTTTCCTATGGCAGAAAACATCAGTATCCCTGAATGGGTGAAAGACAAATGAAAGGAGAACAACATGGAAAAAAGATTATTTACATCTGAATCTGTTACAGAAGGCCATCCGGATAAAATGTGCGACGCCATTTCCGACGCTATCCTGGATGCGCTTATGGAAAAAGACCCTATGAGCCGTGTAGCCTGTGAGACTGCAACTACAACTGGAATGGTTATGGTCATGGGAGAGATTACCACCAAGGCTTATGTGGACATCCCCAAGATCGTCCGTGAGACAGTAAGAGAGATCGGATATACAAGAGCAAAGTATGGTTTTGACGCAGATACCTGCGGTGTGATCACTACCATTGACGAACAGTCTGCAGATATTGCCATGGGCGTGGACAAAGCCCTGGAAGCCAAGGAACACAAGATGTCTGACGAAGAGCTGGAGGCTATCGGCGCAGGAGACCAGGGTATGATGTTCGGCTTTGCCACAGACGAGACCGAAGAGTATATGCCTTATCCCATCGCTCTGGCTCATAAGCTGGCCAGACAGCTGACCAAGGTCCGCAAAGACGGAACTCTCACATATTTAAGACCTGACGGAAAAACCCAGGTAACTGTGGAATATGATGAAAACGACAGACCAGTGCGTCTGGACGCCGTGGTCCTTTCCACGCAGCATGATCCTGAAGTGACACAGGAACAGATTCACGAGGATATTAAGAAATATGTATTTGACCCGATTCTTCCTCAGGAGATGGTAGACAAAGATACAAAATTCTTTATCAATCCTACCGGCCGTTTTGTGATCGGCGGACCTCACGGAGACAGCGGTCTCACAGGACGTAAGATCATCGTAGATACCTACGGCGGTTATGCGCGTCACGGCGGCGGTGCTTTTTCCGGAAAGGACTGCACAAAGGTAGACCGTTCTGCAGCCTATGCCGCACGTTACGTTGCAAAGAACCTGGTAGCAGCAGGCCTGGCAAAGAAATGTGAGATTCAGCTTTCCTACGCTATCGGTGTTGCTCATCCCACTTCTATCATGGTGGATACCTTCGGTACAGGAAAACTTTCTGACAGCCGCCTGGTAGAGATCATCCGTGAGAATTTTGACCTTAGACCTGCAGGCATTATCCGGATGCTGGATCTGCGCCGTCCGATCTACAAACAGACGGCCGCGTATGGACATTTTGGAAGAAATGATCTGGATCTGCCCTGGGAAAAACTGGACAGAGTGGATACTCTGAAGAAATATCTGGAACAGTAAGAAACGCTGAAAAAATAAAAAGGTGGAACCGGCCCATGAAACATTCTTGAGTTTGATGCGGCAGTTCCACTTTTTTTGTCATATTTTCTATTGCTAGATACCTCTGAAATCAAACAGATCTTTTACTGGTATGCCAAGAACTTCAGCAATATCCAGAAGACTGTCCAGAGATATGGAAGTTTTGATATTAGGTGCTTCAATATTGCTGATATGGGTTCTGCTCAGTCCTACCAGAGAAGCCAGCTGCCCCTGGGTCAGCCCTTTTAATTTTCGGTAATAAGATATAGTCAGCCCCAGTTCCCGAAGCTGCTTCAATCGTTTATCTTCTGTCATTGCCAATCTCCTTTTTGCTACACTATAACATTGGAAATATTTGGCAAAAACAAATTGTAAATTTGCAAATGCAAACTCACATAAAACATAAGCCAATGTACAGTTGTGAAATGTAAATTATAAGTTACTCATGATGCGGCACATTTCCTCTAAACTGAATACACGGACATGGTTTCCAAAGATAGCTTCAAATCCGGAGACAAAATCAGAGGTGGAAAAAAGATAATACCATTTTTCTCTGTCTGGAAAAAGCCCTGCGTGTTTCTGAAGACCGGATAAAGAATCTGCATCCAGCCATTCATCGGTGAGGAAGCAGGCCCCAAGCAGGATCTGGTCTTGCCCGGAAGCAGCAATGGAAATATATTCTGTCCGCTTTTTTGTGGGATGCTGTCCCCACCACATTCCGATCTGCTCCATGGGAAAGGGGGTGCTTCCGCGCTTTTCTTCCAGTCGGAGAAAGTCACGGCAGATATCTTCAAAAGCAGCTTTCAGATAATCAGAAAGCCCGGGCAGTACAGACTCTCTGAAGACCTGTCCGCCTTTTCCGGATTCAATTTCCGATTGGAAAGGATAGACATAAGTATACCAGAAACGGAAGGCACCGTCCCATATTTTATACAGTGCCCGCCGGCTGGAGGAGTCCTCTGTGACGGGAACGATTTTTTTTGTGATACCATGATTTTCCAGAGAGCCCAGCAGACTGCTGGCAGCGCTGGGAGTGAGCCCTGTTTTATCACAGATTTCCTGAAGATGACGGAAAGAGGAGCCTATGGCGCCCAGGATCCCGCCTATAAAGGGAGAGCTTCCGTAATACTTCTGCAGCCGCTGAGCTGTCAGCCGGTATAAAGGGCCTTTTTCCTGGAAAAACAGGCTTTCCAGACTTTCACAGACAGATATCTGCGGCGGAAAATATTTCAGCAGGCCTGGATTTCCTCCTGTCACTCCGTAAAGGAGGATCTGATCTGAGTAAGAAAGTCTGGGATACAGCCGGCATGTTTCAAAAAAGTTAAAGTTTCTGAGACAAAAGGAATGGCTTTCTTTTGAGGCCTCTTTGTCCCAGAGAGAAGATGATTTACATAAAATCACAAAAAGCCTGCAGGAAGGATTTTCTTTTTCCAGAGCAGAAAGCTGGGTATAAAGCCGCCGGTTTTTAGAGGAAAGATACTGAAAATCATCCAGAACTAAAACCAGGGGCTCTGATCTGGAAGCTTTTTTTAACGCTTTTATAAGATCAGAAGTTTTGCTGACGTTCTCCAGGCTGCTGCCTAAACTGCGGATACACAGATCCCTGAGAAGACGGAAATTTTCCTGCCAGGGGACACAGGAAGCCTTATAGTATAGTGCTCTTTTCCCCTTCAGAAATTCTCCAAGAAGGGTGGTTTTTCCCTGTCCCGGATAGGAGTAAAGGGATAGGCAGCAAGAATCTTGTGTTTGATACAGATGGTTGAATTCTGTAAGTAACTGGTCTTTATCAATAAACATGATTTGTCCTCTTATGTAGTAAATGATATTGATTTTTCAGCCCTTTAGGACTCTAAAAATCCTGATGCCATTATTTTAGAAGGGAATTCCCGGAAAGTCAAAACATTTTCCGGGAATTTTTATAGAAAGTTTAGATTTAGCCCCTTTTTATTTAGAGGAAAAAGAAAAAAATTATGCTATAATGTACAAAGGAAAAATAAGCGAAAGAGGCAGGATGATACATGAAACTGAAAACAAGGATTATCATTTCTTTTTTTATCATTGTACTGGAGCCTCTGCTTTTTACGGTACTGGCCTTTTGCTTTTTCAGTCATTATCAGTTCAGAGCGATTGAGAAACAGTATGGGATAGAGAATCCCACTTATGAAACATTGACGAATACGGCAGAGGTAGTGACCCACCTTACAAACGAGACGGCGGAGGCCATAGAGGAGACTGCAGATACAGATCCGGAGCAGTTTACAGATGTTCAGTATCTGAATTCCCTTAACAAGGAGCTGCAGGAGAGCAATTCTTATCTGGTAGTACGGGAAGACGGACGAGTGACCTACTGGGGATGTGAAAGCTATCCGAGCGCGCTGATAGAAAAGCTGGACAGCATCTATCAAAGCGATAATGCCGGAACCAGTGACAGAATCTATCTGGGAGATCAGGTCCAGTCATTGGTGAAGCAGATCAATTTTTCTACCGGTAATGTAAAAGAAGGAAATATCTATATTGTATCCAACGCGCTGGAAATGCTTCCTCAGATGCAGGATCTGGGCGAGACCATGATCATTACGGTGATCCTGATCCTGGCTATTACGGCCCTGTGGCTTACCTGGTGGATCTACCGGGGAGTGATCTCTCCCCTTGACAAGCTGCGCATGGCAACGCAGAAGATCAAGGAGGGCGACCTGAACTTTTCTGTGTCTACAGAAGGTGTCAGTGAGATCGCAGATCTGTGTCAGGATTTCGAGGACATGCGCCAGAGACTGAAAGAAAATGCAGAGGAAAAAGTGACATTTGACAAGGAGAGCAAGGAACTGATCAGTAACATATCCCACGATCTGAAAACGCCGATCACTGCGATTAAGGGCTATGTAGAAGGGATCATGGATGGAGTGGCCAATACTCCGGAAAAGCAGGAAAAATATATTAAGACGATTTATACCAAGGCCAACGATATGGACCGGCTGATCAACGAACTGACCTTTTATTCTAAAATGGATACCAACCGGATCCCCTATACCTTTAATAAAATTTCAGTGACAGATTTCTTTGACGATTGTGCAGAGGAATTAAGCGTGGAACTGGAAGCCAAAGGTGTGGATTTTTCCTATTCCAATTATGTAGAGCCGGAGATCATGGTAATTGCAGACGCAGAACAGATCAAGAGAGTAGTCAATAATATTGTCAGCAATTCTCTGAAATATATGGCTCCCGGAAGACAGAAGCGCATAAATCTCAGAGTGAGGGATGTAGGTGACTTTATCCAGGTGGAGCTGGAAGATAACGGCAAGGGGATCGCAGCCAGGGACCTGCCGAATATATTCGACAGGTTTTACCGTACCGATGCCTCCAGGAATTCTTCCCAGGGAGGAAGCGGTATAGGACTTTCCATTGTGAAGAAGATCATGGAGGATCACGGCGGAAAGGTGTGGGCCACAAGCAAAGAAAATATTGGGACAGTCATGTACTTTGTCCTTAGAAAATATCAGGAGGTACCTGTAAATGAGTAAGATTTTAATTATTGAGGACGAAGAGGCCATTGCAGATCTGGAGAAGGATTATCTGGAACTCAGCGGCTTTGAAGTTGAGATCGAGCATCGCGGAGATGTGGGTCTTAAGAGAGCTTTGGGGGAAGATTTTGATCTGTTTATCCTGGATCTGATGCTTCCTGAGGTAGATGGCTTTGAAATCTGCCGGGAAATCCGCAACCAGAAGAATACACCGATCATCATGGTGTCTGCCAAGAAGGACGATATCGATAAGATCCGGGGCCTGGGCCTGGGAGCAGATGATTACATGACCAAGCCTTTCAGTCCCAGCGAGCTGGTAGCCAGAGTAAAGGCGCATCTGGCCAGATATGAGCGTCTTATCGGTACCGGAGTCCAGGAAAACGATGTGATCGAGATCCGGGGCCTGAAGATCGACAAGACTGCCAGACGTGTATGGGTAAACGGGGAAGAGAAAAACTTTACCACCAAAGAATTTGACCTTCTTACTTTTCTTGCTCAGAACCCTAACAGAGTCTTCACCAAAGACGAATTATTTAAGGAGATTTGGGATATGGAGTCCATCGGGGATATTGCTACGGTAACGGTCCATATCAAAAAAATCAGGGAAAAGATAGAGTTTAACACGGCCAAGCCTCAGTATATCGAAACGATCTGGGGCGTGGGATACCGGTTTAAAGTGTAAAATAATTTTTTCGCACAGAAGGCGGCAGCTTTTACATTTCATGGAGATGTAAGAGCTGCCGTTTTTCCGTTTGATCCTGGAGGGATAAAACAAACAGAAGAGAAGGCTTTGCCCCTTTTTCTTTTTATAGTATAATGGAAGGACATCAGGATACCGTGACGGTTATCAGGCGCTGACCAAAATCCAGTACCGGGACTTACTGGAAAAAGTCCCGGAGTTATAAAGGAGGCTGCGGTGGAAAGAAAAAATATTTACGACGGGGTCCTTTCTTTTAAAGGAACATGGAGAAATTATCAAAACAGAGTGCTGGAGGAAGCGGACAGATATCTGGAAGACGGAAAAATACATATTGTGGCAGCTCCGGGAGCAGGAAAGACTACTCTGGGGGTTGAGCTGATCCGAAGAGCCGGACGGCCCTGCCTGATTTTTTCTCCCAGAATCGTGATCCGGGAGCAGTGGCTGGAGCGTATCCGCCAGTCTTTTCTTACAGAAGGAAGAAAGGAAGGAAGGGATTCTTTCCAATGACCTGAAAGCCCCGGCTATGATCACCTCGGTAACATACCAGACACTCTATTCTTCTGTAAAAGGCTATCGGGGAACAGAAGAAGGACAGGAGGGAGAAGCGCCGGAGACGGTGGATTTCTCGGATTTCCAGCTGCTGAAAACTGTGCAGGAGGCAGGGATCGGAACTATTTGCCTGGATGAGTGCCATCATCTGAAAAATGAGTGGTGGAAGGCTTTAGAAAGTTTTATGCAGGAAATGAAAGACGTGACGGTGATCAGTTTGACTGCCACACCTCCCTACGATTCTGCTCCTGTTCAGTGGGAGCGGTATATAAGGATGTGCGGAGAAATCGATGCAGAGATTTCGATTCCCGAACTGGTAAAAGAAGGCAGTCTCTGCCCCCATCAGGACTATGTGTATTTCAGCTATCCTGGAGGGGAAGAGGAGCGGCAGCTGGAGCAGTTTCGTCTGAATGCAGATGAAATGTTTGAAAAGCTCCTTGGAGATTCCAGGCTTAGAGAAGCAGCAGCGTCCCATAAAGCACTTTGGGACTATGAGGATTATTTTGACCAGATGCTGGAAAATCCGGCGTATCTGTCCGCACTGCTGGTTTACTGCCAGTGTATGGGAATTCCGTTTTCCCCTGCCTGGCTCCAGGTTCTGGGAATCGAGAGTCTGCCGGATATGTCGGAAAAATGGATGGAAATATTCCTCCAGGGCTTTCTTTACGATGACAGGGAAAACTATGCCTGCCCGGAAAGCTATCGGGAAGAACTACTGAAAGAGCTGAAGACAGCCGGTCTTATAGAGCAGGGAAAAGTCTGCTTTCTGATAAACAGCCGAATGGAAAGAATGCTGGCAAACAGTACAGGAAAGATGGAGAGCATTTCCAGGATAGCGTCCTGGGAGTATGCGTCTGAAAGGGAAAAACTACGAATGCTGATCCTTACAGACTATGTGAGGAAGGAGGCCAGAAAAGCCCTTGGAGAGCCTGAAAAAGAAGTGGGAAATATGGGGGTGCTGCCGATATTTGAACTTCTCAGGAGACAGGGCATGGACTGGAAGCTGGGGATCCTCTGCGGAAGCCTCCTTGTTTTTCCGGATACTGCAAAAGAGAAGTTCCTGGAAGAGACAGCCCTGGCAGCGCCGGGGCTGAAACCGGAGCTGAAGGCGCTTACAGACGGTTCAGGAGAGGTCCTTGGATATACAGAGGCTGCAGTACAGGGAAAACAGCATATCTATATCCAGGTTATGACCAGGCTTTTTGAAAGGGGAGAGGTTCAGATCCTGATCGGCACAAAGTCTCTTCTGGGAGAGGGCTGGGATTCTCCCTGTATTAATTCTCTTATCCTTGCCAGCTTTGTAGGTTCTTATGTTCTGGGAAATCAGATGAGAGGGCGGGCTATCCGGACTGACAGGGAAAAACCGGATAAAGTCAGCAATATCTGGCATCTGGTCTGCCTTTTACGTCCAAAGGACCAAAGAGAAAAGAAACAAATGGGAATACAGGATCCGGAGTTGTCTCAGGATTTTTATACATTAAAAAGAAGAATGGAAGGAATACCAGGGCTTCGTTATGATGGGAGCAGGATTGAAAATGGAATGGAACGGCTTACCATTATCTCAGCGCCTTATGATCCGGTCCATGTTCAGCAGATAAACCAGGAAATGGAGGAGATGTCCGGCCGCCGGGAGATCGTCGCCAGACAATGGAAAGAAGCTGTGTGCCTTTATGAGAAAATGGAGACGGCACAACAGTGCGGAACAGAAAAAAAGAGCATCCGCCGGAGCGTACACTTTTACAACGTATTGGGAGCACAGGTTCTGCTCTTTCTCATGCAGATCTGTAATACTCTGGTGAGGGTGAATATAACCAGGGGAACCCTGTTTTCCAATCTGACCTTTTTCACTCTTTCAGCAGCTTTTGTTGCGGGAACATTTCTATGGGGAAAGCGGCTGATCTGGTGGCTGACTCCTATGAGCCGGTACAAATCTCTGAGCAGAGGGCTGCTGGCTGCTTTGAAGAAGGAGGGCTATATCACATCTTCTTGTGAGGCTGCCGCAGAGGAAGATAGGGGCATCCGCTTCTGGGCCTGGCTTCGAGGAGGCACAGACAGAGAAAAGGCAGTTTTTGCCCAGGCGCTGGCAGATATGCTGAAACCTATAGATAACCAGAGATATATTCTTGTTTATGGACGAAACATAGAAAAACCTGTAGAATATTTCTGCGTACCCCAGATCTTTTCCGGAACAAAGGGAAAAGCGGAGAATTTCCGGAAAGATATGGAGCCCTATATCGGAAAATATCACCTTATCTATACAAGAAACCCAGAAGGAAGAAGACTGCTGCTTCGTGGAAGAGCAGAAGCCTTTTCCAATAAGAATCAGAGAAAGATCTACAGAAAAAAGACAGTAAAAGGAGCCTTGGAATAATGAATCAGGGAAAATATCTGGACAGAGCGTTATACGAATACGGAAGAGGAAAGGCCTATCCCTTCCACATGCCGGGCCATAAAAGGCGGACAGTGACGCCTTATCTGGAAAATCCTTATCTGGAGGATATTACAGAAATTACCGGATTTGATAATCTTCACCATGCAGAGGGGATCCTGAAGGAGGCCCAGGAGTACGGAGCCGAAATTTTCAGGACAAAGAAGTCTTATTTTCTGATCAATGGAAGTACTTCGGGGATTCTGGCGGCAGTGTCTGCCTGTACGAAACCGGGAGGGAAGCTCCTTATGGCCAGAAACTGTCATAAGGCAGCCTATCATGCCGCATATCTGAGAGAACTGGAGACCGTATATCTCTATCCTTCCTGGGAGGGGCGCCTGGGATTTAACGGAGGGATCTGTCAGGAAGATGTGGAGGCTGCCCTGGCGGCAGACCGGGATATTCAGGCAGTACTGATCACATCGCCCACTTATGACGGAATCGTGTCTGATATAAAAAAAATCGGGGAGGCGGCCCATAAGTATGGAATCCCTCTTATTGTAGACGAGGCTCACGGCGCTCACCTTCCATTTCATGATTTTTTTCCGGAATCTGCATTGTATCAGGGGGGAGATATTGTGATCCAAAGTTTACATAAGACGTTGCCTTCTCTGACCCAGACGGCAGTTCTTCATGATCAGTCAGAACTGATATCCAGGGAAAGACTGGAGCGGTTCCTGGGAATCTATCAGACCAGCAGCCCTTCCTACCTGCTCATGGCGTCCATAACAGCCTGCCTTCGGTATCTGGAGGAACAGGGAAAAGAGGAGTTTGAGAAATATGTAGGCCGTCTGGACAGATGGAGGAATACTATGGCGCAGATGGAAGTCCTTTATCTGCCGGGAAAGGAGATATGCGGGCAGAGAGGTATTTTTGATCTGGATCTGTCAAAAATCATAATTTCAGGAGAAAGGGCCGGCAAAGACGGACCCGGCCTTCACCGGATACTCAGGGAAAAGTACGGTCTGGAACTGGAGATGGAGGCTCCAGGATATGTCCTGGCGCTGACCAGTATCATGGATACAGAGGAAGGATTTCAGAGACTGGCAGAAGCATTGAAGGAAATGGACGCCTGCCTGGCCGGAGAGAATCTGAAAAGAGCCGGAAAAGAGAGTCCAGTTCCTCTGCGTTTTGAAGAGTATCCCCAGAGTCTTCGGCCCCGGCAGATCCTGTCTATAGCTTCTGCCATGGACAGCGACGGGGAGGAGACAGAGCTGGAAGCAAGCCAGGGACTGATATCCGGAGAATTTGCCTATCTGTACCCGCCGGGAATTCCTGTACTGGTGCCGGGCGAGGAGATCACAGAAGGATTTATCCGCCAGGCTCTGCTTTGGAAGCAGCAGGGCCTGGAGCTTGAGGGACTGTCAGACCACAGCCTGAAAAGGATAAGAACAGTAAAAAGAATCAAATAGGAAAATAAAGAGGAAAATATGGGAAAAATATTTTATATCATGGGAAAAAGTTCTTCAGGAAAGGATACGATTTATAAGAGACTTTTGGAAGACAAAGGACTGGATCTGTGCAATATCGTTCTTTATACCACCAGGCCCATGCGCCAGGGAGAACAGCCGGGGAGGGAATACTATTTTGTGAAAGAGGAAAGCTTTCGGGAATTTCAAGACCAGGGAAAGATTATTGAGGCCAGGACTTACCAGACCGTCTACGGCCCCTGGATCTACTTTACCGCCGATGACGGACAGATCCGGCTGGAAAAAAAGAACTATCTGGGGATCGGGACGCTGGAGTCTTATATGAACATGAAGAAATATTATGGGGAGGAAAATGTATTTCCTCTTTATATAGAAGTGGAAGACGGAGAACGGCTGAAACGGGCGATCCGCAGAGAAGAGCTTCAGCCGGAACCAAAATATGCAGAAATGTGCCGGAGGTTTCTGGCAGATGAGGAAGATTTTTCCGAAGAAAATCTGAAAAAAGCAGGAATTCTGCGGCGCTTCCATAACACAGAACTGGAAAGCTGTGTAAATGAGCTGAAAAACTGTATACAAAAGTTGCAGTAGGCAAAAAAACTGTGCTATAATTACATAATGATACTGCAGGTATGAAAACGGCAGTATCAGACTGGAAAATATAAGCAGGAATTGAGGTGGATTGCAATGCAGGAAGTGGAAAAAGTATTAGGGCATGAAGAAGTGATCAAACATTTACAGAATGCTGCGGCTATGGATAAGGTTTCTCATTCCTATATTTTTGCAGGAGAGAAGGGGAGCGGCAAGAAGCTTCTGGCAAAACTTTTTGCTATGACGCTGCAGTGCGAAAAACATGGAAAAGAACCCTGTCTGCAGTGTGGTTCCTGTAAAAAAGCCATGAACCGGAATCATCCGGATATTATTTACGTTACCCATGAGAAGCCAAATTCCATCGGCATTGAAGATATCAGAGAGCAGCTTATCGGGGATGTGGCCATTAAGCCATACTCTGGTCCTTATAAAATATACATTGTAGATGAAGCAGAGAAGATGACCGTCCAGGCTCAGAATGCTCTGCTGAAAACCATTGAGGAGCCGCCGGCTTATGCAGTGATCCTCCTTCTGGTAAACAATGGAGGCTCTCTGCTTCCCACCATTTCTTCCCGGTGTGTGACACTGAACTTTAAACCGGTGAGGGATGAGGTGATCAAGCAGTACCTTATGGAAGAGCTCCATGTCCCTGACTATCAGGCGGAGGTCAGCGTAGCCTTTGCCCAGGGAAATGTAGGAAAGGCAAAACAGATTGCCACAGCAGAGGACTTTACCCAGATGATGGAGGCCGCTCTCAGGATTTTGAAGAAGAGCAAGGATATGGAGGTCTACGAGATGGTAGACGCCATCAAGGCCCTTTCGGAAGAGAAGCATACGATCTATGAGTATCTGGATCTGTTTCTGGTATGGTTCCGGGATGTGCTGATGTTTAAAGCGACCCATGAGATAGACGGTCTGGTATTCAGACAGGAATATAAGGACATTAAAAATCGTGCGGACAAAAGTTCCTATGAGGGCCTGGAGAATATTATCAAAGCTATTGAGAATGCAAAAGTCCGGCTTCAGGCAAACGTTAATTTTGAGCTGACTATGGAGCTTTTGTTCCTGACAATCAGGGAGAACTGACATGATAAGAGTAATTGGAGTAAGATTTCGCAATGTAGGAAAAATCTACTATTTTTCACCGAAAAATCTGGAGATCAAAGCCGGAGACCATGTGATCGTAGAGACTGCCAGGGGCGTAGAATATGGAAATGTGGTGCTGGCGCCCAGAGATGTAAAGGAAGAAAAGGTAGTGCAGCCTTTAAAGGACGTTATCCGGATCGCAAACGCCCAGGATGACAAGAAGGAAGAGACGAACCGTAAGAAAGAAAGGGAAGCCTATAAGATCTGCCAGAAAAAGATCCGGGAACATGGTCTGGAAATGAAGCTCATCGATGTAGAATATACCTTTGACAACAATAAGATCCTGTTTTATTTTACCGCAGACGGAAGAATCGACTTTCGTGAGCTGGTGAAGGACCTGGCGGCAGTTTTCAAAACAAGGATCGAACTTCGCCAGATCGGCGTCAGGGATGAGACGAAGATTCTGGGGGGAATCGGCATCTGTGGAAGAGAATTATGCTGCCACACCTACCTCTCAGAGTTTGTTCCTGTGTCCATTAAGATGGCGAAAGAGCAGAATCTTTCTCTGAACCCTTCTAAAATATCCGGTGTCTGCGGCCGCCTGATGTGCTGCCTGAAAAACGAGGAAGAGACTTACGAGGAACTGAACCGAAAGCTGCCGAATACAGGAGATAAGGTGACAACGCCTGAGGGCCTGAAAGGCGAGGTGCAGAGCGTCAATGTTCTCCGCCAGTTAGTAAAGGTAGTCGTAGACGTAGACGATGAAAAGGAAGTAAGAGAATATCAGGCATCAGAGCTGAAATTTAAATCCAGGCAGAAAAAGGACAAAATAAAGATCAGCGATGAGGAAATGAAGGCCTTAAGAGAACTGGAAAAGGATAAATAGCAGAAAGGATCATCCATTCATGGAAGAGAACAGACTGATCAGAGAAAATGAGAGGCTGGATGACCTCCAGAACGGATATATGCTGATACAGAACCCTTCACAGTTTTGTTTTGGCATTGATGCAGTGCTTCTTTCCTGGTATGCCAAAGTCAGGCCGGGAGAGAAAGCGCTGGATATGGGGACGGGCACAGGGATCGTCCCTATTTTATTAAAAGCCAGGTATCCCCAGGGAAAGTATACAGGACTGGAGATACAGGAAGAAAGTGCCGAAATGGCCCAAAGAAGCGTGGCTTATAATCATTTGGAGTCCGACATTTCCATTACCCTGGGAGATATCAAAGAAGCCGGGGAGATATACGGAGGCTCCTCTTTTGATGTGGTAGTCACCAATCCGCCCTACATGATCGGCAGTCATGGCCTTGTGGGGGAGAATCAGGCAAAGATGATTGCCCGCCATGAGACTTTGTGTACCCTGGAAGACATACTGGAGCAGGGGGCAAAAGTCCTGCGGCCAAAGGGCAGATTTTATATGGTCCACCGGCCTTTCCGGCTGGCAGAGATCCTGTCAGCCATGGTACGCTATAAGATAGAGCCCAAGAGGATGCGTCTGGTGCATCCTTATGTGGACAAAGAACCGAATCTGGTACTTATCGAGGGGATGAGGGGCGGCCGCTCCAGGATGACGGTGGAGAAGCCCCTTATTGTTTACGAAGCCCCCGGCGTATATACCCGGGAAGTTCTGGACATTTACGGACAGGAGTGGAAAAAATGAAGGGACAGCTATACTTATGTGCAACGCCTATCGGCAATCTGGAGGATATCACTTTCCGGGTGCTGCGTACATTAAAGGAAGCAGATCTGATCGCAGCAGAAGATACCAGGAACAGCCGGAAACTGCTGAATCATTTTGAGATAAAGACCCCTATGACCAGCTACCATGAATATAATAAATATGACAAAGGAAGATGGCTGGTAAGCCAGATGGAAGAGGGAAAACAGGTAGCCCTTATTACCGATGCGGGAACACCGGGGATCTCAGATCCGGGAGAGGAGCTGGTGGCGATGTGCTGGGAAGCCGGGATCCCGGTGACTTCTCTGCCGGGTCCGGCGGCTTGCATTACGGCCATTACCATGTCGGGGCTGCCGGCCCGGCGGTTCTCCTTCGAAGCTTTTCTGCCCCAGGAGAAAAAGGAGCGGAGAGCGGTCCTGGAGGAGATGAAGACAGACACCAGGACGCTGATCCTCTATGAGGCTCCTCACCGGCTGGTGAAGACGCTGGAAGAACTCTTCCATGAACTGGGAAACAGGAAAGTCGCAGTGTGCAGAGAGCTGACGAAAAAGCACGAGACTGTTTTTAAGGGGACGCTGGAGGAAGCCTGGAACTGGTATGAGGCCAACCCTCCAAAGGGGGAATGTGTGCTGGTGCTGGAGGGAAAGTCCAGGGAGGAAATATCCAAGGAAGAGAGAAAAAAATGGGAGGACATGTCTGTGGCAGAGCATATGGAGCTGTATCTGAGCCAGGGCATGGAGAAAAAGGAGGCCATGAAGCAGGTGGCAAAGGACAGAGGCGTGAGCAAAAGGGACATTTACCAGATCCTGCTTCAGGGATCTTAATACAGGAGAAAAAGTATGGAGGAAAGCAAAAGAAAAAGGCAGAGAGAGCGGGAGAAAAGGTTAGAGCTGCGGCGGCGCCAGGTCCGCAGACAGAAGATGATACTGGGAGGATGCGCAGGAGGGGTGCTCCTTATCCTGATATTGGTACTGGCAGTAAGAGGGCTGGCAGCAGGCCGGGCCCAGGAGAAAGAACAGGAAGAAAAACAGGCCCAGAAGAGCCAGGAAGCAAAGGAGCCGGAGACAGTGAGCCTTACCATAAGCGCAGCCGGAGACTGTACCCTGGGAACAGATGAGTATTTTTATTACCCCACCAGCCTTCCGGCAAAGTATAAGGAAGAACAGGATCCCGGATACTTCTTCCAGGAGGTAGAGCCTGTATTTTCCAAGGATGATCTGACTATCGTGAACATGGAAGGAACCTTGACACAGGAAACAGCCAGAAAGGAAAATGAGGTCTATGCCTTTAAAGGAGATGAAGAATATGCACAGATCCTTACAGAGGGTTCTGTGGAGGCGGCGAATCTGGCGAACAACCACAGCTATGACTATGGCGAGAAAAGCTATACAGATACCATCCAGACTCTGGAAGACGCCGGGATACCTACCTTTGGCTACGACAGAACAGCCATTGTAGAAGTAAAAGGAGTCAAGATCGGACTTTTGGGAACTTATGAGCTGGACACTCATGAAGACTGCGAGGAAGGCATGATCCAGAATATCGAAAGCCTTCAGGAACAGGGGGCGCAGATCATAATCGCCAGTTTTCACTGGGGCATTGAGCGGGCAAACATTCCGAATGAGACTCAGGTGAATCTGGCCCATTCGGCCATTGATCACGGCGCAGACCTGGTGCTGGGACATCATCCCCATGTGCTTCAGGGGATCGAGACCTATAAAGGGAAAAATATTGTCTACAGTCTGGCGAATTTCTGTTTTGGAGGAAATTCTTCTCCCAGCGATATGGACTCTATGATCTTCCAGCAGACATTTACCCTGGAGGGAGGAAAGCTGGTGGAGGATAATGTGACCAATGTGATCCCTGTAAAAGTATCCTCTTCCTGGGAACAGGGAGTCAATGATTACCAGCCGGTTCCTGTGGAAGGAGATACAGGGGAGGCTATTATCAGCCGTCTGGAGGAATATACCCAGAGCATGGCACAGCAGTATGGTACAGAGCCGGCGGTGATCCATTCTTCTCTGGACAGTGACCAGGATGAGAGTCGGACAGAAACTGTGGAGGGCACTGCTGCTGATGAAAATCCTGAGGATGGGACTGGAGACCAGGAAGAAGAAAGCGGAAGCTGAGTGTTCAGAAACAGCGGCCTCTTTGCATGCTTATACAAGAATAGAACAGGGCTTTCAGGCATATATTTAAAATGAGAAATTTTCGGGAGTCTCCAATGCTGAATTATCTCTGGGGCGGTATGCTCCTGGTGGGAATCTTATATGGGGGAATTACTGGAAACATGGATGAAGTAACGGAGGCTGCCCTTTCCTCTGCGGAAGAGGCAGTGTCTCTTTGCATTACCATGGCGGGAATCGTGGCCATGTGGGTGGGACTGATGGAGATTGCCAGGGCTTCCGGCCTGGTGGACCGGCTCACCAATGCAATGAGGCCGCTGCTTCATTTTTTATTTCCCCAGATACCGAAAGAACACAGATCTCTGGAATACATATCTGCAAACATGATCGCCAATTTCCTTGGCCTTGGATGGGCGGCCACACCTTTTGGCCTGAAGGCTATGGAAGAACTGGAAGAGCTGGAAGATGACAGAAGAGCAGGCAAAGCGCCGGGAAGGGCCAGAGGAAAAGGAATTGCAGGAAATGAAATGTGCACCTTCCTTATCATCAATATTTCCTCTATACAGCTGATCCCTGTAAATATTATTGCTTACCGGAGCCAGTACGGCAGTGTAAATCCTACGGCCATCGTAGGGCCGGCGATCGCAGCTACGGCGGTGAGTACAGGAGTGGCGGTGATATTCTGTAAGATGATGGACAGAAAGGGAAAATAGTAAGATGTGCTTTCCTGTTCTGTCCGGGGACTCACAGGAGGAGAAAAAGCAGAGGAGCCGGTTTTTTTCATGCGGCAGCCTTGTTTTTATTCCGGGAGACACAGCTCTTATACGGTATCCACCAGGTCACAGCCGCTGATGATCTTGTCCCAGAAATTTTCTCTTAGTTCTGCTTTGGGGTCCTGAGGATTCATTCCATCCAGTTCCCAGTAGGGCAGACGCTCCTGCTCCAGCTCTTCCAGTCTGGAAGTCCGGCCATCCATCCATCTGCGGATTCTTCTCTGACAGCTTTCCAGACGGGTCTTTACGCCTCCTAACCGGATATCCAGGAGCTCATAGCCGAAGGGCTTGGTGTCGGTGAACCAGAGATTTTCTCTGGCCGTGTGCATTTGTGCCAGATTTTCCAGGATACTGGGGATAACTTCCCCGGAAATTTCTTTTAATGTGGATAAGTCGCCGGTGTCATAGGCTGACTTTATCCGGAGACCCAGGTCTGCCTTCTGAGCAAGGACAAGAGCCAGATATGCATAGAATCTGAAAAATTCCTGATATTCTCCGGAAGTTTCGGCTATACTCTTCAATTTATCCCCCAGGGACTGATAGTAGGTCCGGGTGTCCACATCTTTCAGGTGACAGTCGAAAAGTCCCAGCATGGGATCCTGATACAGAAGGTACTTGGAAGGATTATCTGCAGTCAGATTTTTTCCGGAACCTTTGAAAAGAGCATCCAGGGAATCCAGAAGAAGAAAATCTTCCAGATTTCCGTCTGTACAGTCACGGAAATAAGTGCTCAGCTCTTCTTCGTATAAATCTTCATGGAAACACAGGAAGGAGAAAACAGCAAGGCCCGGCCAGATGGCGTCAATAGGAGTTTCCGCACCGTTGTCCATCCAGCCGGTGGCAAAGACTTCCTGTATGCCTTCCTGGCGGCAGGCTCCAAGGGCCAGCCGGCTGCAGCAGAAGGCTTTTCCGTAATTGGGAGAAATCCCGTTCCAGTTCCAGATGCCGCCGGCAAAGATTACCCGGTCTGACAGCCCCTTATGGACCCGGAGCATGTTGTGATAGATATCCTTGTGGGTATTATAATAATCCCAATATACCATTCCCAGTTCTTTAGGAGGCTTCTCCCAGCCGGAAGTATCTGTAGAGGCTTTTACATCGTAGTAGCCCCCTCTGGTGTTGGCAGTGATATACATATCGCTCCACATCATGGGAGTCCATCCGGTATCCCGGCAAAGTTCCAGGACTTTTTCTGTGTGCTTCCGAATGATCACAGAGCTTTCTTCATAGCCATTTTCCTTCAGATAGTTTCCCAGACCCAGCATAAGGGCCTCATCCATGCCGATGTGGATATTCCGGGTGGTAAAGGAGGATTTCAGAGATTCCAGAAGGCTGCGGATGAAAGCATAAACCTCCTCAGAACCGGCCTTCAGAATATCCCCGGTGTCTCTCAGCTTTTCAGAATTATGCCACCGCAGAAAACTGTGGAGATGAGCCAGAGTCTGAATACAGGGAACAAGCTCTATGCCGAAGAGGCTGCAGTAGCTGTCCAGGCTTTGCAGCTCTTCCTGCGTATACCGGCCTCTGTAGGTGCCGAAGTAGGGATAGTCCGGTACTTCGTAGGTATCCTCCATATAAAGAAAGAGCCGGTTCATGCCCATTTTGGCCAGTCTGCGGATAATGGACTTAAGCTTTTCCGGAGCAGCCACGGCATTTCTGGAACAGTCCAGCATAAATCCCCGCTTTTCAAAATAGGGCTTTTCTTCCAGAGTGAAATCTTCTTCACTGTGATGAAGAGTGTAATTGAAGAGCCGGAAGTACAGGACCGGGTCCTGGAAACGAATGGTGCAGGAGCGGTCTTTTTTTTCAACAGAAGCCCTAGCGGCCTCCGGGCTTTTTTCCAAAATAATTGTCAGAGATGCCTCCTGACTGCTGCTGTTTTCTGATAAAAGAAGGCGGCTTCCTTCTTCCACAGACCGGATCAGCTCCGGATTTCCCTTAAATTCTACATTCATAAAGCAATTTCTCCTTATTGATGGGTTTTATAAAATTTTTTTTGATCAAAATAATAATAGATAATGAAGAGCACTGCAGTAAGTCCCCAGGAGATGGGGTAGCTCATCAGGATAGTCCGTACCCCCGGCCAGCGAGGCACTGCCAGGAAGATCCAGAGGATACGAAGGATACATACGCCGGTACAGGTCATGATCATGGGGACCAGCACATTGCCCATGCCTCTCAGGGCGCTGGACAGGATCTCGATAAAGATAAAGAGCACATAAGAGGGCGCAATGATCTGTATGATTTCCATGCCGATTTCAATGACTTGCGGATCCGTGGTAAAGAGCTGGAGCAGATACCTTCCCAAAAGCAGCAGCAGAGTACTTACCAGGAGAGAAGCGATAAAGTCCAGCAGCAGACAGACCTTAACACTTTTTTTCATACGGTCATATTTACCGGCACCGTAATTTTGTCCAATAAAGGTTACGATGGATACGCTGAAAGCACCGGAGATCATCCAGTAGATGGCATCGATTTTTCCGAAAGCGGTATAGGCGGCCATGGTGTCTGTTCCCAGATCATTCAGGGAAGTCTGAATGATAATATTAGAAATATTATACATAATAGACTGGATACCTGCCGGAAGCCCTATGGTGATAATGGAGATCAGCAGAAACCGGTGGAACCGGACTTCTTTGGGCTGAAGGCGGTACATGTCTGTGGACTTTATCAGCGCATGGACTACCAGAACGGCGCTGACTACCTGAGAGATCACAGTGGCGATAGCAGCGCCTGCCACGCCCATATTAAAGCCTACTACCAGAAGAATATCCAGAAAAATATTGATAAAACAGCAGACGATCAGGAAGTACAGGGGCCTGGTGGAATCTCCCACCGCCCTTAAAATAGCGGAACCTACATTATAAATAAACACAAAAATAATACCTGCAAAGTAAGTTCGCAGATAGGTGACAGAATCCGGCATAACATCTGCAGGTGTTTTCATCATCTCCAGAAGCGCCGGCGCAAGAGCGATGCCAATAACAGTGGTGATGATACCGCCCACTATAGAAAGAGCTGCAGCGGTGTGAAGGGTATCGTTCAGATCTTTCTTATTTTTCGCCCCGTAATACCGGGCAATGATAACCGTAGCGCCGGAAGCCAGGGATACAAAGAAGTTTACGATCAGGTTTGTGATCTGACCGGTGGAGCCGCCTACTGCAGCCAGAGCTTTGGTTCCTACAAACCGGCCTACGACCACGGCATCTGCCGTGTTATAAAGCTGCTGAAAAAGAGTTCCCAGCATAATGGGAAAGAAAAAGATCAGCAGTTGTTTCCATATAACCCCTTCCGTAATCTGATTTACGGAGGCGTCTTTTTTTGACATAAAAAAATCCCCCTCTGAAATTATGATTGAGGTCATATTGCCTCTGATATAACAATATATATCATAGCTTATGACAATTGTCGATATGGAAAATTCATGTTATGATTATAGCAGGGGATTTTAAAAGGTTCAGGCCTGAGAAATCTACAGCGTTCAGGGGAAAATCGGAGAGGAGGATCTAATGAGGATAAAAGTACGTGTAGCAGATCCTGCGGGGAATATTACAATTTTTGTGACAACTCCCGTTGCAAGAGAAAAATATCCTTCCATTTCAAGACAGATTCTAGCCAGAAAGGAATTGAAGGGCGAACAGGTGGGATTTATTGAAAGAAAGGATCAGGGCGGATTCCGAATGGAAATGATGGGGGGAGAATTCTGCGGAAATGCTTCCAGAAGCTTTGCATATCTGCTGTGTCTGCTTTCAGGACAGGAGCGGCAGGAGTTGGAAGTAGAGGTCAGTGGTGCCCAGGCGCCTTTGAAGGCAGTTGCTGACAGGCTGGAAGGAACCAGCCAGGTGGATATGCCTTTGCCAAAGGAAATGAAGCTGCTGGAGACAGGATCAGGAGAAACCTGGCATATGGTGATATTTGACGGAATATGTCATGTGATTGTGCCAGGAGAGCCCAGAGATGGAAAATTTGTGGAAGAGGTGCTGGAGAGAGCCAAAGAAGTCTGCCCCTGCGGCGCCTGGGGAATCATGTTTTTGGATGGAAATAAGATGGTCCCGGCAGTGTATGTGGAGAGTACGGATTCTCTTGTCTGGGAGAGCAGCTGCGGCAGCGGCAGCATGGCAGCAGCCGTGTATCTGTCCAGGGAAGAAAAGGAAGGAACCTGTACTTATACGCTCCTTCAGCCGGGAGGCGAGATCCGGGCTGCGGTTTACAAGAAGGAAGGTGAGATCTTCCGGTGTACCATGGGCGGTCCGGTCAGAATGTCCCAAGAGCTGGAAATAGAATTAGGAGATGAAGAGGTTGACATAATATGAAAACAGTCCGTCTGAAACATCCGTATGTGGCGGTGATGAAAGAGGGAAGTCTTTCCTATGGAGGAAATCAGGGATGGCTTTCCGGAAATCTCATAAAGAAATACGGCTGCGGAGTCATTGCAGGGACAGATGCGCTGCTGTATTTAAATTTATATAAGGAATACTGCCGGGGAAAAGAGTTTAAAGAGGAAGAAGATAACGGTATCTGGGAAGAAGAAAAATACAAGGAGCTTATTAAGATCATGCACCGCAGATATTTTCCTGTGATCCCGGGTTTTGGAATGCCTGTCTGGTTCCTGGCAGCAGGACTGAATGGTTATTTCCGCAGGAGCAGGATTCCTTTGAAGGTGTCTTTTGGAGTTTTGGGAAGAAATATCTGGAACCGGACGGCGGCTATGCTGGCCCACGATATACCGGTGATTTTGGCCATAGGTCCGAATCTGTCCATTTTCCGGAGGAAAAATAAGCTGAACTTTTATGTGAAGAAAGGGGAGGAGTATACCTGCGCCTGTCAGGCGGCGGCCCATTTTGTCACTGTCACTGCTATGGAAGGAAACTATCTGAAGATTTCTTCCTGGGGAAAAGAATATTTCATAGATATGCAGGAATATATGGATTATGTAAAAAAGCACAGCAGCTTTTTGGTGAGTAATGTATTTTATATCCGGAAACGGTGATAAATAACATTGACAAAGTTTTCCCAAGTGCTATAATGAATACCGTTGTAACAACGGTGGAGAGTCTTCCACCTGTATATCGTGCCAATTGAAGGGTGCAGGAAAGCGGCCAAGGCCCACCGAAGGAGTAATACTCTCAGGGGTCTCCTTAAAAAGGAGACAGGACTGTATCTGGATGGCTCTCTGGAGAATCCCGTTAAGGGTGCCGAAGGTGTAAGCAGATAAGGGCTTATCTGTGAATCTCTCAGGCAAAAGGACAGTGAGATCAGGAAACTGAGCAACAGTTAGTGTTTTTATGAGTTTCAGAGGGTTATTGCATTGGAATTATGCGATAGCCCTCTTTTTGACTTCTGTGAGTTTCCCGGAGAGAAGCATGAAAAGAAAAATGAAAAAAGAGAGGGAGACAACAAATGGAAATCTTATCACAGATCGTAGAATGGGTAAATTCCTTTTTATGGGACGGAGCCCTGCTGGTATTGCTTCTGGGAACGGGAATTTTTTATACCTTTAACCTGAAGTTTATCCAGGTGAGAAAGTTTGGAGAAGGAATGAAGAGAATGTTCGGGAACTTTTCTCTTCATGGAAAAAGTACAGAAAAAGGACTGAGCTCTTTTCAGGCCCTGGCTACGGCTATTGCAGCTCAGGTTGGAACAGGGAATATCGCAGGGGCGGCTACAGCCATAGCCTCAGGCGGTCCAGGAGCTATCTTCTGGATGTGGGTCAGCGCTTTTTTCGGAATGGCAACCATTTACGGGGAAGCAGTTATGGCTCAGTATACCAGGAAAAAAGAAAACGGAGCTATTGTAGGGGGACCGGTCTACTACATACAGTATCTCTTTAAGGGAAAATTTGGAAAATTCCTTTCCTGCTTTTTCTCCGTGGCCATTATCCTGGCCCTGGGATTCATGGGGAATATGGTACAGTCTAATTCTATCGGCAGCTCTTTTTATACGGCCTTTGGAATAAAACCTTATATTATGGGCATTATAATTGCGGTGATTTCTGCGGTGATCTTTCTGGGAGGAATCAACCGTATCGCCAGGGTTACGGAAAAGATCGTGCCCCTTATGGCGCTGATCTATATTGTGGGCTGTGTGATCATTCTGGCAATGAATGTGGAAGGTCTGGGAAAAGCCTTTCATGATATTTTTGTAGCGGCATTTTCTCCTTCTTCTGTATTGGGAGGAGCTGCCGGCGTTACTGTCCAGAAAGCCATGCGTTTTGGCGTTGCCAGAGGACTGTTTTCAAATGAAGCAGGTATGGGTTCTACGCCTCATGCACATGCTACAGCCGATGTAAAGCATCCGGCGGATCAGGGGATCATCGCCATGATGGGAGTTTTCATTGATACCTTCGTGATTCTGACCCTTACCGCTCTGGTGATCCTTTCTACCGGAGCCCTTTCCTCCGGAGAAACCGGGTCTGCTCTTGCTCAGGCAGCCTTTAATTCTTCTTACGGTTCTTTTGGAAATGTATTTATTGCTGTCTGCATGCTGTTTTTTGCTTTTACCACTATAATCGGATGGTACTATTTCGGAGAGGTAAACGTCCGCCATCTTTTCGGCAGTAAGGCTGTACGGGCCTATGCATTCCTGGTGGTCATCTTTGTTCTGGTAGGATCTACGCTGAAAGTGGACCTGGTATGGAATATGTCAGATATGTTTAACGGACTGATGGTGATTCCAAACCTGATCGCTGTTTTAGCGGCTGTAGGGACAGTAAAAAAGCTTACCAGAGAGCATGAAAATCTGTAGGAAAAAATAAAAAAATAGGTGTTGAAATTTCCGGAAATTTGTTTTATCCTAAGGGCTGACAGATTTAACTCAGGTTCTGATCAGGGATGACTTAGGAGGAAAAAATATGAATGAAAAGAAAATACGTTTTCATCATATCGAAGAAATGAAAGAGTTTGTCACTGCAGCATGCCGCTGTGAGTTCGATATTGATATCTTCAGCGACCGCCTCGTGGTAGACGGAAAATCAATTTTAGGTGTTTTGAGCCTGAACTGTGAACAGGAACTCCACGTGAAATATGACGGTACAGAGCCTCACTTCGAGAAAGTTCTGGGAAAATACGCAGTCGCTTAAATGGGTGTTTACAAATACTTTGGAATATGTTAGCATGAAACCATACAGCAAAACACAAGGACGGAGAGAGTACCTGTACTGCCGGTTTTACAGAGAGGCCTTTACGGCGGCCAGAGCTGCCGGGCTGAGAGAAGGCGGATCGGGATATAGGGAAGATGGCTCCTGAGAGGCGCACCGAAGCATGGAGAATATCAGCTTCCATGTCTAGGCTGCGACAGGGTCCGCCTGTTACAGCGGCAGGGTATATCTGAGAGATGTACCTATAAGGTCTGGGCTGTGAGGCACAGATAAAGAGAAGTGGTACCACGGGTTAAGCGCTCGTCTTCTTTGGAAACAGAGAAGACGGGCTTTTCTTTTTGGCGGGGCGGTTTGCAGGTGCTGAGGGAATCTTGGTATCTTTTACTGCTCAGTCTGCGCTGGTTTGAGCCTAAGGTCTCAAACCATGCTCGACAAATTCGCATAAAAGATACCAAGATTCCCTTGAAGGCTGCGGCCGCTCAAAAGGAAAAGCCGCCTGGGGAGCTGAAAGAGTGCATTTTAAAAGTGATAAGGAACTATAAGTTTTAGAGTTTAAAGAATCAGGAGGATGATGAAATGGATAAGAAGAAGTATTATATTACTACGGCCATTGCCTATACTTCAGGGAAACCCCATATTGGGAATACTTATGAGGCTGTTTTAGCAGACAGTATTGCGAGATTTAAGAGACAGCAGGGGTATGATGTGTTTTTCCAGACTGGAACGGATGAACATGGGCAGAAGATTGAGCTGAAGGCGGAAGAGGCTGGAGTAAGCTGTAAGGAATTTGTAGACCAGGTATCTGGTGAGATTAAAAATATCTGGGATTTAATGGGCACTTCTTATGACAAGTTTATCAGGACTACAGATGACTATCATGAGAAGCAGGTACAGAAAATATTTAAAAAGCTTTATGACCAGGGTGATATTTACAAAGGATATTATGAAGGTCTGTACTGTACTCCCTGTGAATCTTTCTTTACAGAATCTCAGCTGGTAGACGGAAAGTGCCCTGACTGCGGACGCCCTGTAACTCCGGCTAAGGAAGAGGCTTATTTCTTCAGAATGAGCAAATATGCGCCGAAGCTGATCGAGTATATCAATGAGCATCCGGAGTTTATCCAGCCGGTATCCAGGAAAAATGAGATGATGAACAACTTCCTTCTGCCTGGACTCCAGGATCTGTGTGTGTCCAGAACCTCCTTTAAATGGGGAATTCCGGTAGACTTTGATCCCAGGCATGTGGTTTATGTATGGCTGGATGCGCTGACCAACTACATCACCGGAATCGGCTATGACTGTGATGGAAACAGTACAGAGCAGTTTGAAAAATACTGGCCGGCAGACCTGCATCTGATCGGAAAAGACATTATCCGTTTCCATACTATTTACTGGCCTATTTTCCTGATGGCTCTGGGACTTCCTTTGCCTAAGCAGGTATTTGGACATCCCTGGCTGCTCCAGGGAGACGGAAAGATGAGCAAATCTAAGGGAAATGTGCTCTATGCCGACCAGCTGGTAGACTTCTTCGGGGTAGATGCCGTCCGCTATTTCGTGCTCCATGAGATGCCTTTTGAAAATGACGGCGTGATCACCTGGGAGCTGATGGTAGAGAGATTAAATTCTGAGCTTGCCAACACCCTGGGAAATCTGGTAAACCGGACCATTTCCATGTCCAACAAGTATTTCGGCGGCGTGGTAAAGAGCACTGGCGTCACAGAGCCGGTAGACCAGGAGCTGAAAGCGGTTGTCCAGGGAACAAAAGAAAAAGTGGCAGCCAAGATGGAAGACCTTCGTGTGGCCGATGCGATCACAGAGATCTTTACCCTGTTTAAACGCTGTAATAAATATATCGATGAGACCATGCCTTGGGTGCTGGCAAAGGACGAGGAAAAGAAAGACCGTCTGGCGGAAGTGCTCTACAATCTGGTAGAGGGAATCTGCGTAGGAGCTGCTCTTCTGGAATCCTTTATGCCAACTACTACAGAGAAAATCCTTGCTCAGCTTAACGCACCAAAGAGAAGCTATGAAGAGCTGGATTCCTTTGGCTTATATCCTTCTGGAAACAAGGTAACAGAGAAGCCGGAAATCCTCTTTGCCCGTCTGGACGTAAAAGAGGTTATGGAAAAGGTGGAAGCTATGCGGGCTGAAGAGGCAAAAGGCCAGGAAGCTGAAAAAGAGGAAATTCCTGTTATAGATATAGAAGCAAAACCGGAAGTCACCTTTGATGATTTCATGAAAATGCAGTTCCAGGTAGGGGAGATCATCGCCTGTGAGGAAGTGAAAAAGTCCAAAAAACTTCTCTGCTCCCAGGTAAAGATCGGAAGCCAGGTAAAACAGATTGTTTCCGGCATTAAGTCAAATTATAAACCGGAAGACATGGTTGGAAAGAAAGTTATGGTCCTGGTGAACCTGAAACCGGCTAAGCTGGCAGGAGTTCTTTCTGAAGGAATGATCCTGTGTGCAGAAGGTCTTGACGGGGAACTGGCCCTTATGACTCCTGACAAGGATATGCCGGCAGGTGCGGAAATCTGCTGATTAGGGGTTGACAAGACTTTTTTAATCGTTTATTATCTTTTTAAATGAAAGGGAGTAGCTGGCACCAAAAGGTGTTTGCGGCAGCGTCAATCTCGATGAGGGAACTCTCATCCGTGTCGTGATGAAACAGCGAGACTTTTATTGCATACTCAAATGTGCAGTAAAGGTCTCGCTTTTTGCATATAAAGACCTTTACTAAGCAAACTACTTAGAAAGAGTCTGAAAATGCGGCTCGGAAAACGAATGGAGGAAGAAGCATGAAAGAGTATTACCAAATGTCCAGGACAGAGGCCCAGAAAGCCGTTAATGGCAGTACCCAGCCTCTGACAGAAGAACAGGTAAAGAAGAACCAGGAAAAGTATGGTCCAAATGCTCTTGCAGAAGGCAAGAAGAAAACCATTCCCCAGATTTTTCTGGAACAGTACAAAGATTTCCTGGTGATCATTCTGATCGTGGCGGCTATCGTATCTGGTATTCTGGGTGAAACAGAAAGCGCCATTGTTATCTTGATCGTTATTACCATCAATGCGATTTTGGGAACTGTCCAGACTGTAAAGGCAGAACAGTCCCTGAACAGTCTGAAGGCTATGTCGGCTCCGGAAGCCAAGGTAGTCAGAGGAGGAGATGTGATCAAAATACCATCTTCTCAGGTTACTATAGGTGATATCGTTATGCTGGAAGCAGGAGATTATGTGCCTGCTGACGGACGTATTCTTGAAAACGCCAGTCTGAAGGTAGATGAAAGCGCACTGACAGGAGAAAGTCTTGCAGTGGAAAAAATGGAAGACGCCATTGAGGGAGAAGCTGCCCTGGGTGACAGGACCAACATGGTCTTTTCCGGAAGTTTTGTTTCCTACGGAAGAGGTTCCTTCCTGGTAACAGGAATCGGTATGAATACCGAAGTAGGAAAAATCGCCAGTCTGTTAAAGAGCACTTCTGAGAAAAAGACTCCTCTGCAGATGAATCTGGATAATTTCGGACAGAAGCTGTCCATCCTGATTTTAGTATTCTGCGCAATCCTTTTTGGTATCAGCGTATTCAGAGGAGAGGGCGTGGGAGATGCTTTCCTGTTTGCCGTAGCTCTTGCAGTAGCTGCAATTCCTGAGGCCCTGAGCTCTATCGTGACCATCGTGCTGTCCTTCGGTACACAGAAAATGGCAAAAGAGCATGCTATTATCCGTAAGCTTCAGGCAGTGGAAGGTCTGGGAAGTGTGTCAATTATCTGTTCTGATAAGACTGGTACTCTGACACAGAATAAAATGACAGTTGAAGACTATTATGTAGAAGGGAAAGAAATTCCTGCAGCATCTATTGACCTGGGAGATGAAGCTCAGAAACAGCTTCTCCGCCACAGCATTTTATGTAATGACTCTACAAACAAAAACGGAGAAGAGATCGGAGATCCTACGGAAACTGCTCTCATCAATCTGGGCGACAAACTGGGATGTCCCGCAGAGACCATCCGTGAGAAATACCCCAGATGCAGCGAGGTTCCTTTTGACAGTGACAGAAAATTAATGTCTACCTTGCACAATCTGAAAAACGGCTGTACTATGGTTACAAAAGGTGCTGTAGATGTTCTTCTGGGAAGAGTTTCCCATATCCAGAAAAACGGGGAAGTATGTCCGATCACAGAGGAAGACAAGAGGATCATTGAAGAACAGAACCAGAAGTTTTCCAGAAACGGTCTTCGTGTCCTGGCCTTTGGATATAAAAAATTTGAAGAAGCCAGAACCTTATCTGTGGAAGATGAAAACGACCTGACATTCCTGGGTCTGATCGCTATGATGGACCCGCCAAGAGAAGAGTCCAAGGAAGCAGTTGCCGAGTGTATCCGGGCGGGCATTAAGCCTATTATGATCACTGGTGACCATAAGGTAACAGCGGCAGCTATTGCTAAGAGAATCGGGATTCTGAAAGACGAGTCAGAAGCCTGTGAGGGTGCGGTTATTGAAAATATGACAGATGAAGAGCTGCAGGACTTCGTGGAAGGTATTTCTGTATATGCCCGTGTTTCACCGGAACACAAGATCCGTATTGTCCGGGCATGGCAGGATAAAGGAAACATCGTAGCCATGACAGGAGACGGAGTAAACGATGCCCCGGCTCTGAAGCAGGCCAATATTGGTGTGGCTATGGGAATCACCGGTACAGAAGTTGCAAAAGACGCAGCATCCATGGTACTTACCGATGATAACTTTGCAACCATCGTAAAAGCTGTAGAAAACGGAAGAAATGTTTACAAGAACATAAAGAGTTCTATCCAGTTCCTCCTTTCCGGTAACTTTGCAGGAATCCTGTCTGTACTCTATGCGTCACTGGCAGGTCTGCCGGTACCTTTCGCGCCGGTCCATCTGCTGTTTATCAACCTGCTGACAGACAGTCTTCCGGCTATTGCTCTGGGACTGGAACCTCACAATCCTGATGTAATGAACGATAAGCCGAGACCAATGAACGAGTCTATACTTACCAAAGATTTCCTTTCCAAGATCGGAATTGAGGGTCTGGTTATCGGTATTATGACCATGATCGGCTTCTATATCGGATATCAGGAAAATACTGCACTTGCTATGACTCTGGCTTTCGGTACACTTTGTACCTCACGTCTGGTCCATGGATTTAACTGTAAATCAGACAAACCTGTATTATTTACAAAGAGATTTTTCAACAATAAATACCTGGCTGGGGCCTTCCTTTTAGGTCTTGCTCTCATCACTGCTGTAGTGATGATCCCAGGTCTGGATTCTATTTTCCAGGTACAGACTCTGAGCTTTACTCAGCTTCTGACCATGTATGGGCTGGCAATCGCCAACCTTCCGATAATCCAGCTTATTAAATGGATCCGTATGAAGATTAAAAAATAATATGATATTTTGGCAGTCCCATTTAACACAAAACATAAACGAAGTTGTCGTTATGCCAGTTAAATGGGGCTGCTCTTGAAAATGGGAGGATGCGTATGGATTTGAACAAAAAGGATATGAAGAACATTATGCTGTTGATCGTTTTTGCAGTGCTCTTCTATATAGGCGTACAAAAGATTAATAGCGTGGCAGCGGGAGTTGTGTTTGTCTGGCATCTGGTGTTCCCCTTTATTTTGGGAGGGGCCATTGCTTTTATCCTTAATGTGCCTATGCATGCTCTGGAAAAAAGACTTTTCGGCAGACTGAAGGAGCAGGGAAAAGCGAAAAAATTAGCAAGGCCGGCAAGTCTCATACTTTCCATCCTGCTGGTCATCGTGATCATTTGGATCGTTCTGGTAGTATTAATACCGGAAATCGGAAGCACCATTGTGAGCCTGAGCCGCCAGATCGAGCTGGCAATCCCCAGGATGCAGAAATGGTTTACAGATAATTTCCAGGCCAATCCCCTGATTGAAGAGCAGATCAATAACTGGTTTAATTCTCTGGAGGTTAACTGGGACCAGATCATACAGACTGGTATTGACTTTCTGAAAAACGGAGCCGGAAATGTACTGGGAACTACATTTAATGTGGCAGTAACTGTGATCAACTCTGTGATGAACTTTGTGATAGGTTTTGTATTTGCCTGCTATATTCTGCTCCAAAAGGAAAAGTTATCTGTCCAGATCCGGAAAGTCCTTTACGCATTTTTCCCTGGAAAAGTTGTGCGTCAGGTGTTAAAAGTGGCTTCTCTGAGTTATAAGACATTTTCTAACTTCGTTACAGGCCAGTGCCTGGAAGCAGTGATCTTGGGAACCATGTTTTTCGTGGTAATGAGTATTCTGAAATTTCCTTACGCGATGTTGGTTGGAGTGGTGATCGCCTGTACCGCTCTGATCCCTATATTCGGAGCTTTTATTGGCTGTGTTGTAGGCGCCTTCCTGATCCTGGTGGTGAACCCTATGCGGGCAGTGGCTTTTGTTATCCTGTTTCTGATTCTTCAGCAGATTGAAGGAAACCTGATTTATCCCCATGTGGTAGGAAACTCGGTAGGACTGCCTTCTATCTGGGTACTGATGGCCGTGACAGTAGGCGGAAACCTGATGGGAGTAGTAGGCATGCTGGTGTTTATTCCACTGACCTCTATCATTTACGCATTGTTCCGCCAGACCGTCCATAGGAGATTAAAGGAGAGAAAGATCCATGATATTTGAGACACACGCCCATTATGATGATGAGGCTTTTGACAGAGACCGGGATGAACTTTTGAAGACCATGCATGCCCATGGAATTGAGAAAATCATCAATGTGGGAGCTTCTTTGGAAGGAGTAAAGGATACGGCGGATCTTATGGAAAGATATCCTTTTGTCTATGGAGCAGTAGGTATTCACCCGGATGAGGTGGGAAGTCTCACCGAAGAAGACATGAAGTGGCTGCGGAGTCTGTGTGACAGAGAAAAAACCGTGGCTGTAGGAGAAATCGGTCTGGACTATTACTGGGACAAAGAAAATCATGATGTTCAGAAAAAATGGTTTGTCCGGCAGATGGACCTGGCCAAAGAAACCGGACTGCCCATTATTGTCCACAGCCGGGATGCGGCCAAAGATACCCTGGATGTTATGAAGGCAGAGCGGGCGGACAATTTAAAGGGAGTGATCCACTGTTATTCCTACTCCAAAGAACATGCCAGAGAATATATGAATATAGGATATTATCTGGGAGTGGGAGGCGTGGTTACCTTTAAGAACGGGAAACGGCTGAAAGAAGTGGTAGAATATGCCCCTCTGGATTATCTGCTGCTGGAGACCGATGCTCCTTACTTGGCTCCGGAACCCTACAGAGGAAGACGGAACTGTTCCCTGTATCTTACCTATGTGGCCCAGACTATTGCCCAGATAAAGGGCGTGTCTTACGAGGAAGTGGTTGAGGTTACTAAGAGGAATGCAGAAAGACTCTTTGGAATATAAATAGCAGAAAAGTCAAAATATCGCATTTTTTAATCAAAGAATTGCAGGAATTTATGGAAAATCTGTAATAAGATGTTAAATAGAAGACTAGGACAGGAGGATTTTGTTATGCCAAAATGGTTAGACAATGCAATTTTCTATGAAATTTACCCTCAGACTTTTCTGGATACCAACGGAGACGGCATCGGAGATTTTCAGGGAATTATTAAAAAACTGGATTACATAAAGGAGCTGGGATGCAATGCCATCTGGCTGAATCCCTGTTTTGTTTCTCCTTTTTCAGATGCGGGCTATGATGTGGCAGACTACTACACAGCCGCACCAAGATATGGAACCAACGAGGACCTGAAAGAGCTTTTTGCAAAGGCTCATGAGAAAGATATGCACGTGATTTTAGATCTGGTTCCGGGCCATACTTCTATTGAACATCCCTGGTTCAAGGCCTCTTTAAGTCCGGAAGAAAATGAGTTTACCCACCGTTATATCTGGACGGACAAAGCCTGGAAGGGATTTGAAGAAGTGGGAAATATCAAAGGCTGTATCAGAGGCCTTTCAGACAGAGACGGCTCCTGCGCTGCAAACTACTATACCACACAGCCTGCACTGAACTATGGTTTCTATAAGGTTACTGAATCCTGGCAGAAAGATATGCATTCTCCTGAAGCAATGGCTACCAGAGAGGCTATAAAAGATATCATGCGCTTCTGGCTGGGAATGGGCTGCGACGGCTTCCGTGTAGATATGGCCGGCTCTCTGGTAAAAAATGATGAGGACGGAAAAGGAACCATTGAGCTGTGGCAGGATTTCCGCAAATTTTTAGATGAAGAGTTCCCGGAGGCGGCTATGATCTCTGAATGGGGACAGCCGGACAAATCTCTGGAGGGAGGATATCATATGGACTTCCTTCTTCATTTCGGACCTTCTTATTATATGGATCTGTTCCGCAGCGAGCACCCATATTTTAAACGGGAGGGAAAAGGAAACATTGGAGATTTTGTAAGGACCTACCAGGCCAATTATGACAAGACCAACGGAAAGGGACTGATCTGTATTCCTTCCGGTGATCATGATATGAGCCGCATTAAAGAAAAACTGGATGATGAGGAAGTAAAGATTGCCTTTGCATTTCTTCTTTCTATGCCTGGAGCGCCGTTTATTTACTATGGAGATGAGATCGGTATGAATTATCTGGCAGGTATCCGTTCTGTAGAAGGAGGATATGAAAGGACAGGAGCAAGATCTCCCATGCAGTGGGATAAGACCACTAATGCAGGTTTTTCCAGCGCTAAGCCAGAGGATCTCTATATTATGATCGATCCGGACAAGAACAGACCTACAGTGGAAGCTCAGATGGCAGAAGAAAATTCCTTGTTCCACGAAGTACAGAAGCTGATCAAAATCCGTCTTGACCATGAGGCTCTTCAGAGCAATGCTCCTTTAGAGTTCCTCTACGCCCAGGACAATGCATATCCTCTGGTTTATAAGAGAACAGGGGAGAAGGAAACCATTGTAATTGCCCTAAATCCTTCTGACAAGGAAGTTACCTGCAAGGTAAACGTACAGGATGGGGAAGAAATTATTTACTCCAACAACGGTGAAGCAGTGCTGAAAGATGGAACTTTAACAGTTCCCCCTGCAAGCGCCAGCTTTATCAAAATAAAATAAAAAGAATATATTTGAAGAACAGTGGGGACAGTTAGGACAAAAACTGTCCCCACTGTTTTTTAAAAGGAAGTTGATTTTTTATATACCGATTGGTATAATAGACCTATCGCAGATATCAAGAGTAAAGGCGGTGATCCGAATAGACAACAGGGAATTGCTTCTGGATGCCGCACTGGATCTTTTTTATGCCAAGGGCTATGATGCAGTGGGGGTTCAGGAGATCGTAGACAGGGCGGGAGTTACAAAACCGACCCTTTACTATTATTTTGGAAGTAAGATAGGGCTTTTACAGAATCTCCTGGAGCGGGGATACAAAGTTTTGGAAAAAGGAGTTCTGGAGGCAGCCAGGATGAAGGCTAATCTGCCGGAGGTCTTGTATAAAGTCGCAAGAGAATTTTTTGACTATGCGGCAGACCACCAAAAATTTTATCTGTTTATGCTGGCTTTGTTTTACTCTGGGAGACAAAATGAAGCTTATAAAACAGTGGCGCCCTTCATTGAAAATTATTATAATCTTATTGTAGGGATTTTTGAAAACGCAGCGTCCCAGCTGGGCAATATGAGAGGGAGACAGAGGCTGTTTGCAGTTGGATTCACAGGAACTCTCAATCACCATATTATGACAGTAAGCTACGGACTTTCAGAAAATGAAAACTTTGAAATCTCTAATGAGACTACTTATGAGATCGTACATCAATTTTTATACGGAATATATTCTTAACAGGAGGAAATGAAAATGGCAGCATGGTATGAAGAGGCAGTATTTTATCACATTTACCCCATTGGCATGACCGGGGCACCCAGGGAGAACAGAGAGGAGCAGGTGGTCCACAGATTTGAACTTCTGAATGACTGGCTCCCTCATGTGGCAGAGCTGGGCTGTACCGCTATTTATATAGGACCTCTTTTTGAGTCCACTACTCACGGATATGATACCAGAGACTATAAAATGGTAGACAGAAGACTGGGAGACAATGAGGAATTTGCAGAATTTGTAAAAAAAGCACATGACCTGGATATCAAGGTAGTGGTAGACGGAGTTTTCAACCATACAGGAAGAGAATTTTTCGCCTTCCGGGATATTCAGAGGAACCGGGAACATTCTCCTTACTGCGGATGGTACAAGGGCATTAACTTTGGATGGAACAACCCCTACAATGATGGTTTTGGCTATGAAGCCTGGAGAAACTGCTTTGAACTGGTTAACCTGAACCTTCAGAACCCTGAAGTAAGAGATTATCTTCTGGATGTGATCGATTTCTGGATCGATACTTTTGATATCGACGGTATCCGTTTGGACTGTGCAGACTGTCTGGACTTTTACTTCATGGAAGAGATGCGGCGGCGGACGTCCGAGAAGAAAAAAGATTTCTGGCTTATGGGAGAAGTGATCCATGGAGACTACAGCCGCTATATCCAGGACGGACAGAAGATGCTCCACAGCGTTACCAACTATGAGCTCCATAAAGGTCTTTATTCCGGACACAATGATCACAATTATTTTGAAATTGCACATACTATCCGGAGAGAATTTGATGAAAACGGCGGCATCTACAAAGGTATGAAACTTTACTCTTTTGTAGATAATCATGATGTAGACAGGATCATGAGCAAGCTGAACCAGAAAGAGCATATTTATCCGGTATATACACTTTTATATACTTTACCGGGAATCCCTTCTCTCTATTATGGTTCTGAATGGGGGATTGAAGGCAGAAAAGAAGGAAGCAATGATGACTTCCTGAGACCTGCTTTAAGTATGGAGGACCTGGAGAAAGAACAGGATTCTCCAGTGATGGACTGGGTAAAGAAGCTTGGAGAAGTCCATAAGAAGTTCAGCCAGTGCCTGGCCTATGGCCGTTACAGGGAGCTGCTGCTGACCAACCGGCAGTATGCTTTCGCAAGATTTACAGAGGAACAGGGACTTCTGACTGCTGTAAACAATGACGAGCAGGAGGCAGAGCTGTTCATTCCAGCTCCTTTCCAGGATAAGACTTATGTAAATCTAGAAACAGAAGAGGAAGTGGCGGTGGAAAACGGCAGGCTGCATATCACTGTGAAAGCTGCAGGAAGCGTATTCCTGGAAATACGTTAAAATAATAGGTGCGGGAATGCTGTACATTCCTGAATATGGCAAAAAAGGGGAAGAGTTTTATGGGAAACAATATGAAAATAACAGAGCTGGACCGATATCTTTTCGGACAGGGGACACATTATGAAATCTATAAGCTTCTGGGGGCCCATCCGGGGACTCAGAGAAAGAAAGAAGGGGTTTTCTTTGCAGTTTGGGCCCCTCATGCAAAGGCGGTTTCCGTAGTAGGAAACTTCAACGACTGGGACCCGGAAGCCAATGTAATGAACTGTGACAATGACATGGGAATTTATCAGCTTTTTATCCCAAAAGTCCGGGTGGGAGACCTGTATAAATTCTGTATTACCACCTATAAAGGAGAAAAGCTGTATAAGGCGGACCCATATGCAAACTTTTCAGAAGTCCGCCCAGGTACAGCCTCCAGGGTAGTGGATATTACCAATTACAAATGGACAGACGCTACATGGATGAAGAAACGTCAGGAGTTTGATGTAAAAAAAGACGCTATGGCCATTTACGAGGTACATCCCGGCTCCTGGAAAAAACATCCCCGGAAAGATGAAGAAGACAAAGGCTTTTACAATTACCGGGAACTGGCCCATGCCCTGGCAGACTATGTAAAAGAGATGGGATATACTCACGTAGAACTTATGGGTATTGCGGAACATCCCTTTGACGGCTCCTGGGGCTATCAGGTAACAGGTTATTATGCGCCTACTTCCCGTTATGGTACTCCTGAAGACTTCCGGTATTTTGTCAACTATATGCATAGAAATAAGATCGGCGTTATCCTGGACTGGGTACCTGCCCACTTCCCTAGGGATGCCCATGGACTGGCAGATTTTGACGGTACGCCTACTTACGAATACGCAGACCCGAGAAAAGGGGAACATCCCGATTGGGGCACCAAGGTCTTTGATTATGGCAAGAATGAGGTGAAGAACTTCCTTATTGCAAATGCTCTGTTCTGGATCCAGGAGTATCATGTGGACGGACTGAGAGTGGACGCTGTGGCTTCCATGCTGTATCTGGACTATGGACGGCAGCAGGGACAGTGGGTTCCTAATCAGTACGGAGAGAACAAAAACCTGGAGGCTATTGAATTCTTCCGTCACCTGAATTCCGTGGTTCTTGGGAAAAATAAAGGCACCGTTATGATCGCTGAGGAGTCTACCGCCTGGCCTATGGTTACCGGAGATCCAAAAGACGGAGGCCTTGGCTTCAGCCTGAAGTGGAATATGGGCTGGATGCATGACTTCCTGGAATACATGAAGCTGGACCCTTATTTCAGAAAATATAACCACAATAAGATGACCTTTTCTACTACCTACGCTTACAGCGAGAATTATGTCCTGGTACTTTCCCATGACGAGGTAGTCCATCTGAAATGCTCTATGATCAATAAGATGCCGGGCCTGGGACAGGACAAGTTTGAAAATCTGAAAGCAGGTTATTCCTATATGATCGGACATCCGGGAAAGAAGCTGCTGTTCATGGGACAGGATTTCGGCCAGTATCAGGAATGGAGCGAAGAGAGAGAACTGGACTGGTATCTCTTAGGAGAACTGAGCCACCAGCAGCTCCAAAACTACGTGAAACAGCTTTTTGCCCTTTATAAAAAATACCCTGCTCTGTACGCCAATGATGCAAATCCTCAGGGCCTGGAGTGGATCAATGCAGACGATGCTACAAGAAGTATTTACAGTTTTATGCGGATGTCACCTACAGGAAGAAACAATCTTCTCTTTGTGATCAACTATACCCCTGTGGCCAGGGATGACTACCGGGTTGGCGTGCCAAAACGGAAACAGTATAAACTGATCCTGAACAGCCGGGAGCCGGAGTTCGGCGGTCATGAACATAAAGAACAGACTATTTACAAAGCAGTGAAGAAAGAATGCGACGGAAGACCGTATTCCTTTGCATATCCTCTGCCGGCTTATGGAGTGGCAGTGTTCTTATTCTAAAATAGAATATTGAAAAAGAAGAATCCCCCGAAATCTCTGATGAAATTAGAAGGCAGAGGTTTTGGGGGATTTTTACGGAAGGAGGTAGATGGTTTATGGGTATAGATTAATGACCGTTATTATGTTAAAATTTAAAGTGTTTATACAAAAGATGAAGCAATGCAAAATTGAGGAAAAAAAGTATGTTTAAGATAACAGAGGGCAATTTTAAAAAACAGAAATATGGAAATGAAAGTTACCTGTCCAACTGGCCCATGCTTTATATATTAGAGAATGGGAAGCAGGCATATATAGGGCAGTCTAACCATGCGAAAAACCGCATGTCACAACATTATAACTCTGTTGATAAACGTATTTTTAATAAAGTACATTTTATATATTCTTCAAAATTTAACCAGTCCGTTACTTTTGATTATGAGTCTAAACTTATCCAGTATATTGCAGCAGATGAACTCTATGAGGTTCGCAATAAAAACGCTGGAATGGCTGATAAGGAATATTATGGAAAGAAAGAATATGACGATAAATTCCAGGTACTGTGGCGCAGTCTCCAGCGGGCGAAGTTAGTAAAACATTCGTTAGAAGAGCTTGAGAATTCTGATCTGTTTAAATATTCTCCATATAAAGAACTAAATGAAGATCAGAGAACAGCAGTAGAAGAAATTGTCGGATCCCTAAAACAGGAAGAGAACCAAACCATTGTTGTAAATGGTATGCCCGGAAGCGGAAAAACAATCGTTGCTATCTTTCTGATGAAATATTTAAAAGACAGTGAAGAATTTAAAGGGAAAAAGATCGGATTTGTAGTACCTCAAACTTCACTGCGAAAAACATTAAAAGGAATTTTCAAAAGCATTTACGGCCTTAGGGTATCAGATATTTTATCTCCATCAGACGTGACGAAACAGTTCTATGATATTCTGCTTGTAGATGAGGCTCATCGGCTCCACCAATATAAAAACATTTCCTATATGGGACCATTCAAAAAAAGTTGTGAACGGATCGGATTAACAACGGAAAGCGATGAGCTGGACTGGATCCTGCATCAATGTAAATGTCCGGTATTATTCTATGATGAAATGCAGGTGGTTGGCCCATCCGGCATTGATGTAAAAAGATTTCAAAATAAAATGCGAAGGGAACAGTCAAAAAGAGTATTATCTTATTACAATCTCCTCACACAGATGAGAGTGAAAGGCGGAAAGGATTATATAGCCTATGTAAAGCAGCTTTTAGAAGGACGAGTAAAAGAGAAAACAACTTTTGCAGGCTACGAGCTGAAACTAGTAGAAGATTTTGGTAAATTCAATAACCTGATGTACCAGAAAGAAAAAGAAGTTCAATTAGTAAGAATGGCAGCCGGTTATGCATGGGAATGGGACAGTAAAAAGGATAAGTCCTTGTATGATATTGAAATCCAGGAAATAAAGAAACAATGGAATCATTGTACAGAAGGCTGGGTGCTTTCTGAAGGAGCCATTGATGAAGTAGGATGTATCCATTCCATTCAGGGCTATGACCTGAATTATGGATTTATTATTATAGGCGATGAAATTGGATATGACGCTGTTAAGAAAAAAATTATAATCCGTCCTCAGAATTATCATGACCAAAACGGGAAAAGAACAGCGGAATACGAAGAGCTTAAGGAATACATTCAGCATATTTACTATGTGCTGATGACCAGGGGCATTCTTGGCACATACCTTTATGTGTGCGATCCTGCTTTAAAAGAGTATATTTCGCAGTATGTTGACACAGAGTGATCAGGAAAGGGGATAAAACTATGAAAGAAGAAACAATTAATGAGGTATTAAAATTTCGGGAAGACAGGAACTGGAAGCAGTTCCATAATCCAAAAGACCTGGCAATCTCCATCTGTCTGGAAGCAGCGGAACTGCTGGAAGTCTTTCAATGGAGCGCAGAAGATGTCTGGTGTGAGTCCAAAAAAGAAAAAATCCGGGAAGAACTGGCAGATGTATTAAACTATTGTATTTTAATGGCAGATACATGCGGGCTGGACATGGATGAGATCATTCAGGAAAAAGTCAGAAAAAACGGAGAAAAGTATCCGGTGGAAAAAGCATATGGGCATAAAGAAAAGTATACAGAATTGGGGAAATAGAAGGGAACTTAGTCTGTATTCTAAAATAACAGGATTGTTTCTATTTTCATAAAAAAAGAATTTTGACAGGAAAAGCTGCAGATGATGAACTATAAGTCAAGAGAGGAAAATTTAATAAAAGAAGGATGTGTTACAGCATATATTGATAAAGTATATCCTTCTAATTTGGCCTATAAGCCTCAGTTTATTTCTAACAACTATAAAGAAGGGCGCAAAGTTATTTCATCCATCGAGGATGAGCTTTTATCATGTGAAGAATTTTTTATTAGTGTCGCTTTTATTACAAGGGGAGGTATTACACCTCTTCTTCAGACATTGAAAGATTTGGAAAAGAGAGGTATTCCCGGGAAAATCCTTACCACGGACTATCAGAATTTCAGCGAGCCCAGAGCCTTAAGAAAGCTGGATGAACTGAGTAATATTACATTAAAGATGTATCAGACGAATGAGGCCCAAGAAGGCTTTCATACGAAAGGCTATATTTTTAAAAATGAGGAATTTTATCGGATCATTGTTGGAAGCTCGAATCTGACCTTAAACGCTTTGACAAAAAACAAAGAGTGGAATACAAAAGTAGTTTCTACAGAACAAGGAGAATATGCAGAGGAACTGCTAACAGAATTTGCTGATTTATGGAATTCTCCATATGCTGTAGCATTTGAAGATTTTATTGATGAGTATACTTTAAATTACAGTGTGATCCGGAGACAACGAGAAATAGCAAAAAGGGAACAGATTCCATCTCTGGAACAATACAAACTTCAGCCGAATACCATGCAGTTAGGATTTATTGCTAATCTTCAGAGAATCTGCGCAGATGGTGGATCTAAGGCTTTATTAATCTCAGCGACAGGAACAGGTAAAACTTATGCATCGGCATTCGCACTGCGAGAAGAAGGAACAAAGAAAGTGTTGTTCCTTGTGCACAGGGAACAGATTGCAAAACAGGCGATTGTAAGTTACAAAAAGGTGTTTGGAAATACCCGCACCTTTGGACTGCTTTCAGGAAATTCAAAAACATTTGATACGGATTACCTGTTTGCAACTATGCAGATGATGGCGAAGCAGGAAATCCTTTCTAAGTTCCGAAGAGATGAGTTTGATACGATTATTATTGATGAGTACGGCATAATAGGACAAGTCAGAAGAAGACCGATTTTACAGGCTTCCTGACCAAGTCCTATTTTTTTGACCTACTGGAAACGGGGTTGAGATGTAAGGACGGCGCCGAATTTACAATCGAATGCCTACACTAAGAAGGCGGAGGGGTAAGGATGGTCGTGTCGGGATGTATGTGGAAGAGAAAAACAGGTCGTGGTGTTCTTCTTCTGGGGCGAATGACCAGAGGGCGATTACGATCGAGTGTGCTTCCGACACATCGGAACCCTATGCTTTTAGGGATATCGTTTACCAGAGGCTGATCGAGCTTTGCATTGATATCTGCAAGCGCAACGGCAAGAATAAACTGATCTGGTTCGGGGATAAGGACAAGACGCTGAATTATTCCCCGAAGAGCGGCGAGATGATCCTGACGGTTCACAGATGGTTCGCCAATAAAAGCTGTCCGGGAAACTGGATGTACGCAAGGATGGGGGATCTGGCCAGTAAGGTTACGGCAGCGCTGGGCGGAGGTTCTGATTCTGGCGGTGGTTCCGTGTCAAAGGGTACTCAGGCATCTGTCCTGAAGAGTCTTTCTGAGGCGGACGCAATCAAGAAGGTCGGTGCTCTGTTCACTGCTGATCAGAAGAAAAACGGTATCCTGGCATCGGTATCTCTTGCGCAGTTTATTCTGGAATCCGGTTATGGTAAGTCGGAGCTTGCGCAGAATGCCAACAATATCTTCGGGATGAAGTGCAGCCTGTCTGGGAACACTTGGAGCGGTTCGAGCTGGGATGGAAAGAGCAAGTACACGAAGAAGACGCAGGAACAGAATACGGATGGAAGTTATGAGGCGATCACGGCTGATTTCCGTAAGTATCCCTGTATTGAGGATTCGATTGCTGACCATTCCGCCTATCTGCTTGGTGCGATGAACGGAAAGAAGCTCAGATATGACGGGCTGAAGGGATGCACGGATTATAAGAAGGCGGTACAGATCATCAAGGACGGCGGCTATGCAACAAGCTTGACCTATGTGGAGAAGCTTTGCTCCATCATAGAGAAGTGGAAGCTGACGGATTATGATGTGAAGGATTCAGGCGGCAGTGAAGTAATCAGTTGGTATCGTGTCAGGAAGACATGGGCTGACAGCAAGACGCAGAAGGGAGCCTATAAGATTCTGGATAATGCGAAGATGTGCGCTGACCAGAATCCGGGATATAAGGTGTTCGATGCGGATGGCAAGGTGATATATGATCCTAAGGCTGCGAAGACTGCGGTGAAGGTGCCGTTTCTGGTGAAGGTCAGTATTTCTGATCTGAATATCCGGATTGGAGCCGGAACTAATTTCGCCAGAGTTCAGTTTTGCCCGCCAGGTGTGTACACGATCATGGAAGTGAAAGCCGGACAAGGCTCCAAGGCTGGATGGGGAAGGCTGAAGAGCGGGATTGGATGGATTTCTCTGGATTTTGTAAAGAGAGTATAGCAATGACGGTCGGTGGAGATTGATTTCTCTGCCGACCGTATTTTTTTTGGACTTGTAAAAGTGTCAGAAAGTCACTATATCTGACAAATTGACAAAACAACCGACATGCTATATACTATATTTGGTTCATTATATGCATGTATACTTGAAACTCAGACGAGCGGTAAAACACAAAGATATCAGTTGGCTTTTTGGCGGAAAGGAAGTCATGAATAGTATTGAGAAAGAAATGGATAATAGAAAAGACCTGATTTCAAGATTAACATATGATTTGCCGGTTCTTCGGGCTAGGTTAGGCATATCTCAAGCAGAATTGGCAGAAAGAATAGGTATTTCCCGACAGACATACAACAGTATAGAAACGGGAAAAAAGGAAATGACATGGACAACATTTATGGCTCTTATAGCTGTTTTTCAGAACAATCCTGAAACTAGAAAGATGATTACTGGTAGTGATAGTTTGGAGAAAGAATTCCAAAACCTTATCACTGGATAGTTTTAATCGAACAAAGTGTGGATTAGGCCATATTGGAGTTGCATTCGTTTTCCGCGCAAATGAGATTTTGGCGGTAGGATAAAAAAGCCAAAACTAAAAATGAGTATCTTAGGAAGGAAAAAACATGGATAATCGAGTCTCATTGCCAAGTGGATATGATCTAAGAATAAAGAGTCAAGACTCTATAGAATCAGTCCGCATAGATAAAGAAATAAGTCGTGGTGGGAATTGTATTGTTTACAGAGGGGAAAAGACTACCTATATTAACGGAAACTATATAAGTAATTCTGTTATAGTAAAGGAGTTTTATCCTGTTGGAATAGATATCAATCGATCATTGCAGAATTTAGAGCTTCAGATTTCTGATATAGAACAATTTGAAAGAATAAAAGAACATTTTGGCGAAGGTCAAGCAAATCATCTGCGCTTTTACGATTATTACATGGATCAGGCCTTGCCTAGAGTATTTTTGTACGGAAATGCAAACAATACCGTGTATGCGATATCTGATCCTGGTAAAGGGAAAACTCTTTCCCAAATACCTTCTGATTCCCTGTCATTAAATAATATAGCTTCGATAATGGAATCAATTTGTTCAGCAATCAGAAAAATTCATATTAAGGAAAAACTATATCTAGATTGTAAGCCGGACAATTTCTTCTACTACGGAACAAATAATGATCTTCAGTATAAAGTCTATCTTTTTGATTTTGATACGGTTGTGTCTTTAAGTGACATTAGAAACGGAAGATATGATTTTTGTTCTGCTTCTTTTGGATGGGTTCCGAAGGAACAGAAGTTAATTAATGGAAGATACAGTGATCCTTCGAATATTGGCTATCATACAGATATTTATTCGATTGGAGCGGTTTTTTTCTGGCTTTTAATGCATCGAGAGCCAACAGAGATAGATATAGACAAGATACAAGAGGATTCTTTTGATTGGGAGAGGAATAGTATACATTGCTCAGGCGCGGAACCAGAAGTTATAAGTACTATTCGGGAGATACTTAAGAGTTCCTTGAATCCGAATACAGAACAGAGAAAGGAATACTTTCGTCATTACATTTCCATAGATAAGATAAAGGATCAATATAAGAAACTATATGGACTGACAGTGGGCGATAATGCTCATTTTGAACCGATTCATATTGAATTAAAGGAGATAAAACAATTACTCTTAGACAGTCAACCTGCGAGAAGACTATTGCCAACAAGTAAAAATCGTTTTAAGTATAATTCGAATTCTACGGTTTTCAGAGGGCGAGATGATGAGATAGAAGTATTACTCAATATGTGCTATGCAAATGATTCGTTTCTTTGGATGGGAATCTGCGGACAAGGCGGAACCGGTAAATCAAGATTGGCGTATGAAGTGTGTGCAAGACTAACAGAGCAGGATTGGGATGTATTTGCACCGATGCATTTTTCTGCTAATAAGGAAATTCTTCGCGATGCCGTTTTGCATCTACGAAGGAATGTTTTGATATGCCTGGATTATGTCAAGCAAGATATTGATGACATAGAAAACTTTATAAGATCTATTATTGAAAATCCTTATTGTAGTGATTATAAAATCAGGATACTGCTTATAGAACGTGAGAAACAGGACGTGCTTTTTGACAGTTTGGATATCGAACAGTACAAATACAGAACTGAATTTTTCTCACATAATTATGACGGATTAATCGAATTGCAACCTATGGACGAAGATATTATTCGTTCTATAGTTGTTGACTATCTTGAAGGTCAAATGGCATCAGATCAGATTTCTAAAGATGCTATAGACTTAATACTGGACACACTGAAATCTGTGGATCGTGAAGGAAAGCGGCCACTCTATGCTTTGTTCATTGCAGATGCATGGCTTAATGATAAGGAATTGCGTAAATGGGACAGAAAAGATGCGTTAGAGTATCTTTTAAAAAAAGAACGGCAAAGATTAGTTTCGATTATTGCTAATCCCCAAAACAATCTTAATAAATTGCAGCAGGACAAGTATTGTTCTATTGTTGAGTATCTTTATGCAACTGCTACATATTCCGGAAAAATACATATTGATGAGTATTCTGATGTTATTCTTCAAAACTATGGTATATCAGTCCATGATGACTTCTTATTAGCTTTTCTATCGGAGTATGGGATTCTTTCGCCTGAAAATGAAATTGATGGTTGGGAACCGGATCTCATAGGAGAATACTTCTGTATTGATTATTTTAATAAGTTAAAAATAGAAGAAGTTGGCGCTTTTATTGATTCAATAATTGTGAGGAATATTTCCGCATTTACCAGGTTTTCGGAAATGATATATAAAGATTATCTGGACGTTATCTGCGAAAGTGAATGGCTTGATTTGCTGCGAGACATTAAATTCCCAAAAGAGTATCGCTATGTACGAAAAAAACAGTTTACAGGAAATGAATTTTTGCGGAACATAAGTTTTGAAGGGCGAATAGTTACCATTCAAGCGGATGCTTTTAGAAATTGTGTCAATTTGGAAAAGATAGTTTTTCCGTCATCTTTGGAGATCCTTGAATCAAGAGCGTTTCAAGGATGCACAAGGCTAACTGAAGCTTCTACAGAAGATGGAAGAGGCAAGGAACCATCAATTATTTCCATTGAAAACGCGGTTTTTAAGGATTGTGTAGCATTAGAAGATGTTGTTCTCCCGGAGTCTTTGCATAATCTTGGGGTTTCTGCGTTTGAAAACTGCCGATCCCTAAAATATATTGATATTCCACGAAAAATAGAAAGAATAGACAGCTTATCCTTCGCAGGTTGTAAATCGCTCGAGAGGGTTGTGATACGTGCGCCTAAAGGCGTTATGCTTGGAGATAGTTGTTTTTATGAATGCAATAGCCTTGTAGAGGTAAAGGGAAGCAAAAACATTACTTCGATCGAAAATGGCGCATTTAGAGATTGTGTAAGCTTAGAAGAAATTTCCTTATCGCAGAGCCTTATTGTTCTTAGAGATAATGTATTTTCAGGGTGTCACTCTCTTAAAAAAGTGGATCTGTCTCAGTGTAATATAGAATTGGTGCCAGTGCGAACGTTTTTTGAATGTACTTCACTAAATTGCGTAATTTTGCCGGAAAAAATTAAAGAAATATGTGATAAAGCGTTTTATGCGTGCACAAACTTAGAGACATTCCATTTTTCCGAACATCTGGTAAAAATAGGAATGCATGCGTTCGGTGAATGCAAAAAAATACGCCATTTAGTTTTTCCTCAGTCTTTAAGAAATATAGGGGGATATGCTTTTGAAAACTGCGAGACTCTTTCGGATATCAGATGTAATAGCCATTTACAAACAATAGGAATTAACGCATTCAGTGGATGCATGAACCTTACGTTATCTAATACAACTGGATTATTGGCCCCTGGAACGAAAGAACTATGTGGTTTTGAATTCTCATCGATATCTGACAATGAATTTGAGTTCCTTAAGCATTATGCTAACCAAAAGGAAATAACAGTTCCGAATACTGTTATCAGAATTGGTGATAATGCATTCAAAGGACTTACTGAACTTGTCAGTATTATATTACCATCGTCACTGAAATCAATAGGGAGCAATTCGTTCCAAGGTTGTGAAAATTTACAATATGTTAAATGTAATGATGATTCAGTCATTTGCATTGGGAAGTCGGCTTTCTCAGGATGTGGGGCACTTGAAACCATATCGGGAAGATTAAAAGTGTCGGAAATACAGGATAATACGTTTAAGAATTGCGTTTCCTTAAAACATGTTGATTTGTCTTCACAAGTCAACTTGATTGGGAGAAATGCTTTCTTTGGTTGTTCTCAATTGGTGATTAATTTCCAAAAGTTCAGGATTCCTAATTATATTGGAACAGGTGCGTTTGAAGACTGTCATCATACTAACTATCCAGTTGATGTTAAATTTATGCGAAAGTATAAACTCAATCCAAGCAAGTTTTGTTTTGATGGGTTTGTATTTAATTCGATAGGGGACAAGGAACTCATATTTTTGAAAAAGTATAGTTCGTATGAGGAACTAAATATTCCGAATACTTGTATAGATTTAACAAGAGTTCAGTTCTCAGAACTTAGAAGGATGAAGAAGCTTGTTATTCCAAGTTCAGTTAAATCGCTTGTTCCGGGGATGTTCAAGGGCTGTATTTCGCTTGAAGAAATAGAACTGCCCAGGACAATAAGAGAAATACCTTCGAACATATTTGAAGGGTGCAGATCTTTAAGAAGTATCTGCTTTGAGGGAGCTGAGAAGAATAAGATACCTGAAGGAGTTAAAATTGGTGATGCTGCATTTCTTAAATGTTCTGCGTTAAGTAATATCGAATTACCGCTAGGGTTAACCACAATAAACAGATTTACTTTTAGTGGATGTGAAGGACTATCTGAGTTAGTGATTCCAGATACAGTAGGGGAAATTGGAAAGAATGCATTTGCGTGGTGCAAAGGTCTAAAAAAGATTCATTTGCCGAGCAAGTTGAAATGCATGGGAAAAAGCACTTTTAAGGGGTGTATATCCTTAACCCACGTTGAAAACCTGGAAAATACTTCGATAACCGAGATACAAAATAATATGTTTGAATCTTGTGTGGCACTAGAGACCATATCACTTCCTCGAGATCTTCAAACAATCAGGGGAAGTGTATTCAAGGACTGTCATCGATTAGAAGTTCCGAGAAACTTCCTTCCAAATTCCATAACGAAGATTGAGGCCGCAGCGTTTCAAGGGTGTTACAATATAGAAACTATAAGGATTCCGAGAAAAATCTCAACTATAGAAGATTATACATTTAAAAGCTGCAGTTCTCTGCGTGAAGTGGTACTTTCAGATAATGTAAAGCATATTGGTCAAAGCGCCTTTTATCACTGCAATAGCCTTTGTAGTGATGATTTTAAGCTTCCAGAATATCTTGAGACTATAGGAACCAGTGCTCTATCCTTTTGCAGCTCCCTAAGTAGTCTTACTATTCCGCAAACGGTTCATAAATTGCCAGGTGGATTTCTTAAAGGATGTACCGCACTTAAAACAGTTGATATCCCAGAGGGAATAAAAGAAATACCAGTAGATTGCTTTAAGGATTGTACCTCGTTGGAAAGGATTGTCATTCCTGACAGCGTAAGAATTATAAATGTTGGGGCATTTCGTAATTGTACAGCACTGACAGCAGATAAGTGCTTTATGCCTAGTGGATTGCATGAAATACGGGAATCCGCATTCCGTTATTGTGATAGCTTAGCGACTGTTTTTATACCGAGTAATGTTAAAAAACTGCCTTCGGCTGTTTTTGAGGGGTGCGCTAATCTTGTATCAGTGGAGTTCCTGCACAGCATTTCAGAGGTGGGAAATTATGCTTTTTCAAACTGTGCTTCTTTAAGAAAGTTTCCGTTTGAACTTGTTGATCAGAGAATTGGAGATGCTGCATTTATCAATTGCAGCGCATTGGAGAATCCAACATTTTCCAACACAATTAATTCTATTAGTTCAGCCGCTTTTAGAGGGTGTTCTAAAATTGAAACGATTGTTTTGCCTCTCGCGTTGACAAGCATTTCAGGTGCGATGTTACGGGATGCGATCAATTTGAAAAAGGTGGTTATACCTAAAGGTGTTACCGTTATTAAGAAATCGGCATTCAGAGATTGCGTGAGGCTGACAGATGTGGAGATTAAATCACCACAAGTCAGTGTTGAATCTAGGGTTTTTATGGGATGTTCGAAGCTAGATTACATCGAATTGCCGGAAAGTAGTGATGTTAAAGCTGATGCTTTTGAGGATTGCCCAGCAGAAGTTGAATTGATTGAGGCCGATAATATTAGATGGGTACAGGAACAAGTTGTAACTGGAAAAACTGAGTTTCTTTGCGAGGATGATTATGATAACGAAGGTGTAGTTGTAGAGTAAGTAATGATAATGCATTTTGTGGAACGTCTTTGAATAATACTTTTTTGCTTGATTATAATGGAAAGACTCAGAAGCGATTATTTGTAACAATTGACGTATCGGAACAATAGATATAATCAGCAAGAAGCAAACGCAGAAAGGACCTGCGATGCGGAACATTCATCTTCCGTATCACGGGTTCTTTTTTTTTATCATAACGGCATCAGATTTTTGGATGGCGATAATGCGGAACACTCAATTTCCGCAAGAAATGGAGTGGGAAAGTATTATTGCATCATAAAACAAAAGGAGGATGTCCATTATGAAGAAGTATTTAACACTGATGAGCAAAAAGACAAAGATCAAATGCTTCGTAGTTGTTTTGCTTGCGCTGGCAAGTGCCGTACTTGCCTCAATCTGGCCGGTGAGATTGGGAGAATTATACACAACGATTTCAAACGGTACAATCAGGTCCATCGCACAAGGAGCAATGTCGATTGTATCTTTTGGACTGATTTATCTCTCGGCGGAATGTATTGCTATTGTGAGGAGAGTGGCTCTTGACTGCATAATTGCTTCTCATGAATCAGAAATACGTGAATTTAGCATAGAGAAACTTCTAAAAATGCCGGTTTCCTATTACTCTGGTTGTTTGAGCGGAGAGAAAACTGCACAGTTAAATCAAGGCGTGGCTGGCTTTAGTCAGCTCATAAAGATTATGTGCAATGATGTGTTTGCCACAGTTCTGACTGCGATATGCACGCTTGTTCAGGTGTTTCTTAATGCACCGCTTGTGATGGTTGGAATCATGCTTCTCTATCTTATGCTTTCCTTAACAATTTCAGTGTTTCAAATCCGGTCTCAGAACGGAATCCGAGAGAGTATTGTGGGACAGAAGAACGCTTTAGACGGGCAGATATGTCAGTCCATATCCAATCTGGAATTAATTCGAGGAATACATGCAGAAGGATATGAAAAGAGACGACTCCTTCCAAGCATTCTTAATATAAGCCGAACTGAGAAGAGGCACCATAGGTACATGGGTTCTTTCGATTCGCTTAAACAGTTATGCAAAATTGTTTTTCAAGTTGTAATTCTCTGTGCTTCTATCCTGCTGATTTCTAATGGCAAGATGTCAGCTGGATTGTGAGTGGTAAGGTGATTTTACAGCCACAGGGTAAGGAGTTTTTTACATGACGC
>UQSX01000002.1 GCA_900543715.1 uncultured Blautia sp.
GAAGGATACGCTCAGGATCCGCCGCAGCAGCTGGGGATTTTTGAGAGCAGAGATCACTGTAGAAGGAGATTTTCTGGAAATAGAAAAAAAAGTCATTAACGACGGACACTTTATCGGAAGTGTCTATGAACTGGAATATATTATCCGCCGGGAGTATCTGGGAAGAGGAAAAAATTTCGGCAGGATCCGGATTAAAACGGTATACCAGACCCTTACCTATGAAATCATGGCATCTAAGGGAAAGAAGCTTCAGGTAAATGTGGCTTCCTACGAGAAGAAGAAATGCCTGGAGGCTTCCAGAGACTTCCTTATGATGCGGATAGGAAGGCTGCCTCTCGATCAATGGTGCGCCAGGACAAAGGAACTGCTGGCAGATATGAAGGATAAGGGATATTATTCCGTGGAATGCCAGCTGTTCGAAGCCTATGCAGCAGTTCTGGATAAGCGGCCTTACGAGGCAAAAATCCTCCTGGATTCCCTGGAGAATAATCAGAGAGTGAAGAATGAAGAGATTCTGGAAGGGGCCTTTCTTTATCTGTGTGAATTGGCAGGCAGAAGTGTTCTTCCCAGAAAGGAAGTTCTGGAAAGACTCCGCCAGCTTCACCAGAGAAGAAATGACAGCTACCTTCTTCTGGCTATGATCTTTGAGCTGGATTCCCAGGAGATAAGGCCACAGTCCAGAAAGATGTTTCTCCTGGAGGAGGAGTACCGTACAGGATGCAGAAGCCCGTTTCTGTACCTGGAAGCCTGCAATCTGGCGGCCCAGGACGGCTCTGTGTTCCGGAAGATGAACAGCTTTACCCTTCAGGTCTATATGTTCGCAAAGAAATACGGACTTCTCACAGAGGAGATGGCTTTTCGGGCAGTGGATCTGGCCGGCCAGATGAAGCATTTTTCCAGACCAGTCTATAAGATTCTGGAATACATTTATGACCTGTATCCCTCTTCTCATACTGTGTCAGGAATCTGCCAGCACATTATGAAGGGAGAACCCAGACGGGAAGAATATTTTAAGTGGTATGAATTGGCAGTAGAAGCAGATCTGAAGATTACAGGGCTCTATGAGTATTATGTGGAGACCATGAGCCGGAACTATCAGAAAGTGCTGCCGAAGGTCATACGGCTGTATTTTGGATATAATAATACATTAAGTGATAACAAGAAGGCATTTGTTTACAGCAATGTGATCCGGAATAAGGAGCTGGATAAAGAGACCTACAATGCTTACCGGAGCAACATGGAAAAATTTGCCTTTGAAAAGATTAAGGAGGGCAGGATCAACGAAGATTTTGCTGTTGTATACCAGGAATTCTGCGTGAATTCCCAGGATGAAAATGTAAGAGCGGCTCTGGCCAGAGTACTCTTTACCTACCGGCTGTACTGCGATGATCCCAAGATCCGGAAGGTGATCGTCAGCCATGGAGCTCTCAGAGAAGAGCAGGTGTATCTGTGTACAGACAGGACTGCCTATATTTCTCTGTATACAAAAGATGCTGCAGTTATTTTTGAAGACAGCGGCCAAAGACGCTATGCCGGCACAGTGGATTACAATATCCACAGTCTTCTGGATATTGAGGAGCTGGCGCCTAAACTGGCCAAAGATGGCCTCCGGTATCCAGGTATGCTGCTCCATACCTGCGGAGAATACAGCCATGAAAATCAGGTGACCAGCGAGAACATTTCCAGCTTCCAGGCAGTCCTTGGCCAGGAAGTTTTCCGGGAGGATTACCGGCAGGAAATCCGCAGACGCCTTCTGATGTATTATGAGACGAATATGGATAACCGAAATCTGAGAGAGTCTCTCAGAGAAATGGATTTTCGAGGATTTGCCAGAGTAAATAAAAGCCTTCTCATCACCATCCTGGTAAAGCAGGACATGTTTGTGGGAGCTTATGACTTAATCTGTGAGTATGGTTATGAGGAAATAGAAATGCCCATCCTCCTCAGGCTCTGCAGCCAGATGATCCTGAACCTGGAGTATGAATACGAGGAAGAACTTCTGCTTTTGACAGAATATATTGTGAAAAACGGGATTTATGATGAGGTGCTTCTAAGATATCTGGTAAAACACTTTGAAGGTCCCGTAGAGGAAACCCTGAAACTATGGAAACGAGCCATGGGATTTGGGGTGGATTGTTACCAGTTAGAAGAAAAAATCCTGGTGTACAGTATGTTTACCAGGTGTTATCCCCAGGAAGGACTTACAGTTTTGAAGGAGTATATCCGTCAGGGAGGCAGAGAACAGGTGATCCTGGCCTATCTGACCTTTGAATCTTATGGATATTTCGTGGGAGGAAGACAAGTAGATCCATTCCTGTTCGAAGCCTTGGAAAAGATTACGGAAAAAGACTGGGAGAGCGATATTATCTGCCGTCTGGCTCTTTTGAAAAACTATGCATCTGAGAATGAATGGAATCAGGAAAGGAAGGAAAGGGCGGAAAAAATCCTTCAGGAATGTGCCGGCCAGCGGCTGAAATTTGCCTTTTTCAGAAACCTTCCCAAGGAGCTTCTCCAGTTCTGCCAGATGGAAGATAAGGTTTTCGTACAGTGCAAGGCAGAACCAGAGGCTAAGGTCACTCTTCATTACTTTGTAGAAGACTCTCAGGGTACAGGAGAAGAAAGAGCCGAGCCGGTAAAAGAGAGATATCAGGGTATCTATAATAAAGAGTTCGTTCTGTTCTATGGGGAGCGGCTCCATTATTACTTTGAAATCGAGAAGAAGGGAGAAATCTCCCGAACCCAGGAAGAAGTACTCACTGTAGAAGAAGGAGAGACTTCTGGAAGCAGCAAATATCAGATGCTCAATGCTATGCTGAAAATGAAGGATCAGGGCCGGCAAAAAGAGCTGGAAACCATGACCGCAGAATATGTAAAAAAGGAATATCAGGCTTCTGTCCTGTTTCCCCTTATGGACTAAAGGAGGCGAGAGAATATGAATGAGACAAGAAACATCATTGCAGGACTGGAAATCGGAAAAGAACAGTCTCAGCTCTGCTATTATGACCGTAAAGAGCGGGAGCCTATCTCTGTCTCTGTAAAGGCAGGCAGCAATCAGTATCTCTTTCCAACTCTGCTGTCCAAGAGACCGGGAAAAGAAACCTGGCATTATGGGATAGAAGCGGAATATTTTTCCAGACAGGAAATGGAACTTCCAGTAACAGGCCTGCTGGGAGTCTGGAATCAGGATCAGGAAGTGGAAATAGACGGTGAAAAATATACGCCGGGAAAACTGATGGAAATTTATCTCAGAGGGTGCATCTCTCTTCTGGGGATCGGGGAGCCGGTGCGGCAGATCAAAGCGGTGATGATTACCGTTCCCAGGCTTTCCCCTGCCATTATCCGGGCGGTTTATCAGGCAGGAGCCCAGATGGGATTTTCCAGAAATCAGGTCTGGGTCCAGGATTATGATGAGAGCTTTTATTATTATGTGATGAATCACAGGAAGGACAACTGGACCAGGAAGATCGGCTGGTTTCTTTTTGAAAAAGATAAGGTGTCTTTTGCCAGACTGGTGGTGGATAACCAGCGGAGACCGGCAACGGCATGGATCGAGCATGGAAAGAGCGCAGAGCTTGCCCAGGACCCTCAGGAAAGAGATGAGAATTTTTTCCGTCTGATTTCTCAGTCCTGCGGAAACGATACTTATTCCAGCATTTATATGGTGGGAGATGGGTTTGACCAGGAGTGGGCAAAACGCTCTACCCCTTATCTCTGCCGGAATCAGCGCCATGTATTTTACGGCAATAACCTTTATGTAAAAGGGGCCTGCTACGGAGGCAAGGAGAAATGCGGAGAGGAAAATCTCAAGGGATATCTTTATCTCAGCCCTTCTCTGGTAAGAAAAAATGTGAGCATGGATGTGATCACAGGGGGCTCTCTGAAATCATATCTGCTGGTGGAAGCAGGGAAGAACTGGTATGAGATCCATACCTATCTGGAGATGATCTTAGATGATAAGGAAGACTTGGAATTTACGGTGATTCCCATGGAAGGCGGCGCCAGGACCAGATTTTCCATGAAGCTGCCGGGACTTCCAAAACGCCCCAACAAGACCACCAGGATTGGCCTGACGATCTATTATGAATCAGAAGAGATGTGCGTGGTCCGGGCTGAAGATATGGGATTTGGAGACCTTTATCCTTCTTCAGGAATGGTCTGGACAGAAAAGGTATCGTGGTAAAGGAGGCGCACAATGGGAAGTTATATTTTATGTCAGGTGAAACGGGCCTCTATGCCCTATTACATTGAGAACATCAGTACAAACATCTACAGCATTGAAGAGCTGTGTTATTATTTTTACCACAATATTTATCTTTTAGATGAAACAATCTTAAATGAGCATCTGTGTGACTGGATACGGAAGGAACTGGGACTGGAAAGACTTTACCGGAGATTGTATAAGGTGCTGGAAGACGAGGAAGGAACCTCAGAATTTATTCTGGCGGTGTTTAAAGAAATCAATTATCTGTCCCACCAGGAGTTTAAGAAGCTCAATGAAAATCTGAACCTGCTTCAGCAGCAGCCGGCAGTCCAGAGAGAGAAGAAAAAAGGAGACTATCTGGTAGAGAATAAAATGTATGTAAATGCCCTGCGGATTTACGAAAATGCGCTGAAAAAAGAGGATAAAGAAGGCCTGGGACAGCAGTTCAACGGAGGGATCTACCACAATATGGGCTGTGCCTATATGTATCTTTTCCAGTTTAAAGAGGCTTCTGAATGTTTCCTGAAGGCCTACAGACTTCTGAACACCCGGCAGGCTCTGAAACATTATCTTACGGCCTGCTGTCTGATGGATGAAAGTTCTTTTTCCAGCATCTGCCGGGAAATGGAAGCCTCCGGGGAGCTGGAGGAAGAGGTAAGGAACAGTCTGAAAGAGGCAGGAGAACAGGCGCCGCCTCCCCAGGGAGAGCCTCAGGAACTTTTGGGACAGTTTATCCGTGATTATCACCGGAGCACAGGCTTTTAGTGTTGTGTTTTTTTCGATGATGATATATAATGCAAGAAGTTTTGAAAAAAGAAAGCAGAGAGGTAGATAGTATGAGTACAGACAGATATGTAAGTCCATTGTCCGAGCGTTATGCCAGCAAAGAAATGCAGTATATTTTTTCTCCGGATATGAAATTCCGCACCTGGAGAAGACTGTGGATCGCTTTGGCAGAGACAGAGAAGGAGCTGGGACTGAACATTACCCAGGAACAGATTGATGAGCTGAAAGCCCATGCAGATGACATTAACTACGATGTTGCCAAAGCCAGAGAAAAGGAAGTGCGCCATGACGTAATGTCTCATGTATATGCTTACGGCGTACAGTGCCCCAAGGCGAAGGGAATCATTCATCTGGGCGCTACAAGCTGCTATGTAGGAGACAATACAGACATTATCGTTATGACAGAGGCATTAAAACTGGTTCGGAAAAAACTGCTCAATGTGATTGCTGAGCTGGCTAAATTTGCCGATGCAAATAAGGACCTTCCTACACTGGCATTTACTCATTTTCAGCCTGCACAGCCTACGACAGTTGGAAAAAGAGCTACTTTGTGGATGCAGGAATTTTTAATGGACTTAGAGGATCTGGACTACGTGCTCAGCACTATGAAACTTCTGGGTTCTAAAGGAACTACAGGAACTCAGGCCAGCTTCCTGGAGCTTTTTGATGGAGATCAGGAGACTATTGACAAGATCGATCCTATGATCGCAGAAAAGATGGGATTCAAAGCCTGCTATCCGGTCTCCGGACAGACTTATTCCAGAAAAGTGGATACCAGAGTCCTGAATATTCTGGCAGGGATTGCTGCCAGCGCCCACAAATTTTCCAATGATATCCGTCTTCTTCAGCATCTGAAAGAAGTGGAAGAGCCTTTTGAAAAGAGCCAGATCGGTTCTTCTGCCATGGCTTATAAGAGAAATCCTATGCGCAGCGAGCGTATTGCCTCTCTGTCCAGATTTGTAATGGTAGATGCTTTAAACCCTGCGATTACCTCTGCTACTCAGTGGTTTGAGAGAACCCTGGACGATTCCGCCAACAAACGTCTTTCTGTTCCGGAAGGATTCCTGGCTGTTGACGGTATCCTGGATTTGTGCCTGAACGTAGTGGACGGACTGGTGGTATATCCTAAGGTTATTGAAAAACGGTTAAGAAGCGAGCTGCCTTTCATGGCTACAGAGAACATTATGATGGATGCTGTAAAGGCAGGAGGGGACCGTCAGGAACTTCACGAAAAGATCCGTGAGCTGTCTATGGTTGCAGCAAGAAATGTAAAGGCAGAAGGAAAAGAGAATAATCTTCTGGAGCTGATCGCTGCTGATCCAGCTTTTAATATGTCTTTAGAAGACCTGGAGAAGACCATGGATCCTGCAAAATATACAGGACGGGCTTCTGTACAGGTAGACGCTTTCCTGAAGAACGTGGTAAATCCTGTGCTTGAGGCCAACAAAGAGGTCCTTGGCATGACAGCAGAGATTAATGTATAAGCAGGAAAACAGTGACCGGGATAACTGAATAATACTATCAATGAAATAAAGAAAAATGGATAAGGCTGCCTTACGAAAAGCAGGAGAGGAAAAGACTGGTATTTCCTTGTCCGGCTTTCAGGGCGGCCTTTTTCCTTCCAGAAAAGGAGAGAAATATGAGAGATAAAAGCAAGGGGAATCCCCGGGCGCTGCTGCCTATCGGGGTGTTTCTGGTAATCTTTTTAGGCGCAGGGATTTTGTCCGGGGATTTCTATACAATGCCTGCTATTGTAGGATTCCTGATTGCCCTGACCGTAGCTTTCTGTCAGAACCGTCGGCTGCGGTTTGCAGATAAACTGACTATTATATCTAAAGGTATCGGAGAAGAAAATATTGTGACCATGTGTCTGATTTTTCTAGCTGCAGGTGCTTTTTCAGGAACTATCAGTGCAGCGGGAGGAGTAGAGAGTACCGTAAATCTGGGACTTTCTCTTATGCCTCCGTCTATTGCAGTGATGGGACTGTTTATTATCGGCTGTTTTATTTCAGTGTCTATGGGTACCTCTGTGGGAACGATTACGGCTATGGCCCCTATCGGTGTGGGAATTGCCCAGGAAACAGGTCTGGGAGCTCCTCTCTGCCTGGGAGCCGTGGTCTGCGGAGCCATGTTCGGAGATAACCTGTCTATGATCTCAGATACCACCATTGCGGCGGTCCGTACCCAAGGCTGTGAGATGAAGGACAAATTTAAGGAAAATTTTCTCATTGTCCTTCCGGCAGCTATCATAACTGCTGTGATCTTCTTTTTTGTGGCAAGAGCCCAGTCCGGAAACCTGGTCCTGGATAAGTCTTCCTATGAGTATGAGATCATAAAAGTAATCCCTTATCTGGTAGTACTGATCGGCGCACTGATTGGAGTCAATGTGTTTGTGATCCTTATTGCAGGAACGATTCTTTCCGCTATCGTAGGAGTAGCCACAGGGGCTTTTGCTTTTGGAGAACTGTTCCAGAAAATGGGGGAAGGGGTCACCAGTATGTATGACATTACAGTGATTTCCATTATCGTGGCAGCTATTGTGGCTCTGGTCAGGGAATACGGTGGTATTCAGTTTATCTTAAGTGTGATCAAAAGCAGGATCAGCGGTGCCAGGGGAGGAGAATTTGGTATTTCCATTCTGGTATTTCTGGTAGACTGCTGTACAGCGAATAACACCGTGGCGATTGTTATGGCAGGCCCCATTGCCAAAGAGATCAGCGATGAATTCCATATTTCCCCGAAAAGGAGCGCTTCCCTTCTGGATATCTTTGCCTCTGTGGGACAGGGAGTGATCCCTTATGGCGCCCAGCTTCTTACAGCAGCAGGAATGGCGGCAATATCTCCTGTGGAGATCATGCCGTATCTGTATTACCCCATTTTAATGGGGGTCAGTGCTGTGCTGTTTATTTTGTTCAGGAGCAGGAAAAGCGGATCCGGCGAGTAAAAGATCAATAGGATAAAGAAAAAGCAGTCAGAGGGCTACTGGAATGCTTTGTTCCAGAAAAGTTCCTGACTGCTTTTTAACGTTGTAAAAAATGTTACATTGTTCCCTTTTACGTTGTAATTTTGTGATACAGGGGATATAATATAAAATACAGAATATTGTGGAGGTGTATCTATGTATCGGATTGCAATAGAAAAATTGTATAGATGGAAGGAGAGCAGACGCCGTAAGCCGTTGATTATTCAAGGAGCAAGGCAGGTCGGAAAGACATGGCTGATGAAGGAATTCGGCAGATCCGCTTATCGAGATATGATTTATATCAATTTTGATTCCAACTCCAGAATGGCAGAATTATTTGCTTCAGATCTGAATACAGACCGCCTGATCATGGGGATTGAGCTATATGCAGGAAAAAAGATCGATCCAGGCAGTACTCTTTTGATTTTTGACGAGGTCCAGGAAGTGCCAAGAGCTCTTTCTTCTCTTAAATATTTTTATGAAAATGCACCCCAGTATCATATTATCTGTGCCGGATCTTTGCTGGGGATCGCACTTCATGAAGGAACCTCTTTTCCGGTGGGAAAAGTAGATTTTCTGGAACTTTATCCACTTTCCTTCCGGGAATTTTTGATGGCAGTAACAGGAATTCAGTTTGCAAAGCTCCTTGACAGCCAGGATTACAAAATGATCACCTCTTTTAAACAGACTTATATAGAGGCTCTTAAGCAATACTATTTTATCGGCGGCATGCCGGAAGCGGTTGAAAATTTTACGGAGGAAAGAGATTTTTATGAAGTCCGAGAAGTACAAAAGCGTATATTGGAGGCATACGAGCAGGACTTTTCAAAACATGCGCCCCTGGAAATTGTCCCCAAGATACGGATGGTGTGGAATAGCATCCCGTCTCAGCTGGCAAAAGAAAATAAAAAGTTTCTTTATGGGCTGGTACGTGAAGGAGGCCGGGCAAAAGAATATGAAACAGCAATCATGTGGCTTTGCGACTGTGGACTTGTTTATAAAATCGAACGGGTGAAGGGAGGGGGGATTCCTCTGAAAGCCTATGTGGACCAAAAAGCTTTTAAACTGTTTGTTGTTGACGTGGGACTCCTGGGCTGTATGACGGGACTGAGCCCCAAAATCCTGCTGGATGGAAATGATCTGTTTACGGAATTTAAAGGGGCATTGACGGAACAGTATGTATGTCAGCAGTTAAAAACCCTGGAAAACTTAAGCATTTATTATTATACCAACGACAGAGGATCTTGCGAAGTAGATTTTGTGGTAGATACCGGAGAGAGAACAGTGCCTGTAGAGGTCAAAGCAGAAGTGAATCTGAAAGCTAAGAGTTTGAAAACATATTATGAAAAGTATCAGCCTGAAATTTCGATCCGCACTTCTATGGCGGATTACAGGCCGGAGGAATGGCTGATGAATCTTCCCTTGTATGCAATAGAAGAAATCTGCAGCTGCATCAGCCGGGAAGCATAAGCTGCTATCCAAAGTCTCACAGCCGGATAGTTGGAAAAGATTTTGTTTTATACTTTATTTCTGTCGTAAAATGTAGTATGATATTGTAGTAATTGATGATATCAGGGTGAAAAATTTATGTATTTTATATGTCTATAAAAATGACAGAATTTGGAACCCGTAAAACAGGAGGAATAAGAGATGGTAAAAGCAGTAGTAGGGGCCAACTGGGGTGACGAAGGAAAAGGTAAGATTACCGATATGCTTGCGCAGGAGTCAGATATTATTGTCAGATTTCAGGGTGGCGCCAATGCAGGTCATACGATTGTAAATAATTACGGGAAATTCGCACTTCATACCCTTCCTTCCGGTGTGTTTTACGACCATACTACCAGCGTGATCGGAAACGGTGTGGCGTTGAATATCCCGGTACTGTTTAAGGAGATTCAGTCGATTGTGGAAAAAGGAGTTCCTATGCCTAAGATCAAAGTGTCTGACAGGGCGCAGATGGTGATGTCCTATCATATTAAATTTGATGAGTATGAGGAAGAGCGTCTGGGAAAACATTCTTTTGGCTCCACAAAATCGGGAATCGCACCCTTCTATTCAGATAAATACGCAAAGATCGGCTTCCAGGTCAGTGAGCTTTTTGAAGATGAGGCAGAGCTTCGGGAAAAAGTAGAAAATGTCTGCGAGAAGAAAAATGTTACACTGGAGCACTTATATCACAAACCTGCGCTGAAGCCAGACGACATTATGGAAGAACTGCGTCAGTACAGAGAAATGATCCAGCCATATGTATGCGATGTTTCTTTGTATCTTTGGAATGCTCTTAAAGAGGGCAAAGAAATCCTTTTAGAGGGACAGTTAGGTTCTCTGAAAGATCCGGATCACGGTATCTATCCAATGGTAACCTCTTCTTCTACTCTGGCAGCTTATGGTGCCGTGGGAGCAGGAGTTCCCCCTTATGAGATTAAAAGAGTGATCACTGTATGCAAAGCTTATTCCAGCGCTGTAGGTGCAGGGGCTTTTGTATCTGAAATTTTCGGAGATGAGGCAGACGAGCTGAGACGCAGAGGCGGCGACGGCGGAGAGTACGGTGCAACGACAGGACGTCCCAGAAGAATGGGATGGTTCGACTGTGTGGCTTCCAAATATGGCTGCCGTATCCAGGGGACTACAGACGTAGCCTTTACGGTACTGGATGTATTGGGATATTTAGATGAGATCCCTGTATGTGTGGGATATGAAATTGATGGGGAAGTAACCACAGAATTCCCGACCACGCATCTTCTGGAAAAGGCAAAACCGGTGCTGGAGGTGCTGCCAGGCTGGAAATGCGATATCAGAGGTATTAAGAAATATGAAGATCTGCCGGAGAACTGCCGGAAATATATTGAGTTTGTAGAGGAGAAGCTGGGATTCCCCATCACCATGATCTCCAACGGACCAAGCAGAGAAGATATTATTTATAGAAAATAATAAAATGGTATAGGAAAGAAGAGGCTGGCGCAGTTTATGGGTCGGCCTTTTTTCTTAAAGAAGGATAGTTTTACAAATGATATCTTTGATTTCTGCTGTTGGGCTTGTCGTGAATGGTCATTCTGATAAGATTTAATTCAATAGCAGGATGCAGATAATTTCTGCGGAATCCCTCTCTGGATTTTAGCCCCAGCTTTTCCATAAAAGGGTCAAATACCCCGATGCTCGGGGTATTTGACCATACAAGTATCTTAAGAAGATTTCAATGTTCATATCTGCGAAAAATGATCAGGAGACAATTTATATCCCCCCGCCGGGCTTGTGGGTCTGCTGACTTTCTGATAAACTGACCCTGTTAGGCGAGACATACACCTCCCCTAATGGAGGAAATCAAAACTTTTTTAGACATAGATAAGGATAAGATTATGAACGAAAATGGAATTTTTCAGTTAGGAAGTTTTCATGTAAAACCGGGTGAGAGAGTCAGCGGCTTCCTCTCTCTTGTAGATGGAGAATTTCAGCTTCCTGTTACTATTTTAAACGGAGAAGAGCCGGGAAAGACGGTGCTGATCACTGCGGGGATCCATGCAGAAGAATATGTAGGGATCCAGGCAGCTGTAGAACTGGCCGACAGGTTGAAAACAGAAAAAATTGCAGGAACAGTAGTGATCGTAAAGGTTATCAACCGGGAAGCTTTTGAAAACAGAAGCGGCAGTTTTGGATATGAGGATGGAAAGAACCTGAACCGGGTATTCCCTGGAAACAGGGAGGGAACCCAGATGGAGCGGCTGGCCTGGGGAATCGAAAAGGAACTTTTTCCTATAGCAGATTATTATATTGACCTTCACAGCGGAGACAGCTATGAACAGCTTGCCCCCTATGTGTATTATGCAGGACAGGCTTCAGAAGAGACGGTAAAAATCTCCAGGGAGATGGCCCAGCAGGTGGACGTACCCTACATGGTCTGCTCTACAGTGGCCAAGGGAGGCTGTTATAACTATGCGGCTTACGCCTACGGGATCCCCAGTATTCTCATTGAAAGAGGAGGCATGGGAGCCTGGACCAGAGAGGAATCCCATTCTACACGGAGGGACGTGCGGAATATCCTCTGCCATCTGGGGGTTTATCTGGGACAGAAAGACTATAGGATCTATTATCCTCTGGAAGTAAGGGACATTATTTACCAGTCTGCTTCCCAGAACGGCCTGTGGTATCCAAACAAAATGCCGGGAGATATGATCCGGGCAGGCGAGGTCCTGGGAATGGTCAAGGATTATCAGGGCCATATCCTGGAAGTGGCTTATGGAGAAAACGACGGGGTGATCCTCTACCAGACAGGAAGTCTTCAGGTAGAAGAATCCGGCCCAATGATCGCCTATGGAAAGATTTCCCGGGAGAAGGATAACCGGAAAGAGCGGATCACCAGCTATTGGACAAAACGCAGCAGCGGCTTTAAGGAACAGAGAAAGGCGGAGCTCCATGATCCCATTGCCGAAAGATGGCAGGAAGAGATCGAAAAGTACCTTCCCCAGGGGAATCTGCGGATCCTGGACGTAGGCTGCGGTGCAGGATTCTTTACGATTCTTTTGTCGAAAATGGGACACGAGGTTACAGGAACAGACCTGACTCCGGATATGATCCGCTATGCCAGAGAACTGGCGGAAGAAGAAAATGCCGGCTGTCAGTTTCTGATCATGGACGGGGAAAGTCTCGGCTTTGAGGATGAGACTTTTGACGTTGTGATATCCAGAAATCTTACCTGGACTTTGCCGGATACGGCCAGGGCTTACAAAGACTGGCTGCGGGTGCTGAAAAAAGGCGGGATCCTGCTGAACTTTGACGCTAACTACGGGGCGGTAAATTTTGCAGATACTTCCAAACTTCCCAAAAACCATACCCACAATAAACTGGGACTGGATATGATGGCAGAATGTGAGGAGATTAAGCGGCAGCTTCCTATCAGCAGCCGTGTCCGCCCTGCCTGGGATGTGGAGACCCTGGGAAACCTGGGGGTGGAGCAGCTGTCTGTAGATTTCGGCGTCAGCAGGAAAATCTATACAGTAAAAGATGAATTTTATAATCCGGATGCGCTGTTTGCCCTTTTTGCAGTAAAGGTATAAATGAAAAACAACCGAGCATCTTAACGGGGGGATGGGGTTATCTCCCCGTATTTTTTTTGCCTGAAAGAAAAGAGAATAGGGAAAAAAGCCGGGATTTCAGGGATCTGCAGGCAGGACCGGACAGACACAAAAAACTGAAAAACGGAACCTCTGCCCGGGCTTGTGGCGAAAAAAAGCAGATGCTATACTCCTCACATACTTAAGAAAGCGAGGAGAAAATGTATGAAAAAGAAACTCATTGCTGCTTTATGCACCCTTGCTGTAAGCGTCGGACTTTTGTCAGGCTGCAGTCAGGGGGCTGAATCGGATGCTGGAAGGGAGACTTCTGCACAGGAAGAAACAGCCGGAGGTGCAGCAGAGGAGAATACCCAGAAGGAAGAAGTAGTGGTTACTATGCCCGCAACTTCAGAACCGGAATCCGGCTTTGACCCGGCTTTTGGCTGGGGGGCCGGAGAACATGTTCATGAACCTCTGATCCAGAGTACGCTGACGGTTACCACCCAGGATCTGCAGATGGATAAGGATCTGGCCACAGATTACAGTGTCAGCGAAGATGGTATGACCTGGACAGTGACCATCCGGGACGATGTAAAATTTACAGACGGGGAGCCCCTTACCGCCCGGGATGTAGCCTTTACTTACAATAACTGTAAAGAAAAAAGTTCAGTAAATGACTTTACCATGCTGGAAGAAGCTGTGGCCGTAGACGATACTACAGTAGAGTTCCATATGACTAAGCCCTATTCCATCTGGCCTTATACCATGGCTATCGTAGGAATCGTTCCGGAACATGCCTATGATGAAAATTATGGACAGAACCCCATAGGTTCCGGCCGTTATATTATGACACAGTGGGACAAAGGACAGCAGGTGATTTTTGAGGCAAATCCAGATTATTACGGAGAGGAGCCGAAGATCAAAAAGCTGACAGTTCTCTTTATGGAGGAAGACGCAGCCCTGGCTGCGGCCATGGCCGGAGAGGTAGACGTAGCCCATACGGCGGCTTCTTACAGCGACCAGAGCGTAGAGGAATATGAGCTTTTCAGTGTGCAGACCGTAGATAATAGAGGCTTTAACCTGCCATGCAGTACGCCCCGGGAAAAAGACGGCGTTACCTATGGAAATGAATTTACCTCAGATGTAAATGTAAGAAGAGCCATCAATATCGGCATTGACCGCCAGGAGATGATAGACAATGTATTAAACGGCTATGGAACCGCTGCCTACAGTGTATGCGACAAGATGCCCTGGTATAATCCGGAAAGCGAAGTAGAATATGACCCGGAAGAAGCAAAGAAGATCTTAGAGGACGCCGGCTGGAAGGAAGGTACTGACGGAATCCGCAAGAAGGATGGAGTAAGGGCGGAATTTACTCTGATGTTCAGCAATGGAGATTCTGTACGCCAGGCTTTGGCGGAAGATACGGCCAATCAGCTCCGGGAACTGGGAATTGAAGTGACCACCGAAGGAGTAGGCTGGGATGTGGCTTATGACCGGGCAGAATCAGAGCCTCTTATGTGGGGATGGGGAGCCCATACGCCTATGGAACTTTATAATATTTACCATACGCTCCCCGATACAGGAATCGGACAGGCAGAATATTCTCCTTATGCCAATGAAACAGTAGACAGTTACATGGATCAGGCTTTGGCGGCGTCTTCTCTGGAAGAGTCTTATGACCTGTGGCAGAAAGCCCAGTGGGATGGAACCACCGGTATTACCCAGGAGGGAGATATCCCCTGGATCTGGCTGTGCAATATTGATCATCTTTATTTTGTCAGAGACGGACTTCAGATTGCAGAACAGAAGATACATCCTCATGGACATGGATGGTCCATTGTAAACAATGTGGACCAGTGGTCCTGGAAATAAGAGAAAATACAGAAGGAGGGAGCAATGGAAGGAAGCTGGCCGAAATTTCTTGCAAAAAATATTTTGAAAATTATCCTGCTGACCATCGGTATCAGCATGATGACTTTTGGATTAATGAAAGCCTCCCCGGTGGACCCTCTTCAGGCGAACGTAGGGCAGGCAGCCCTTGGGTCCATGAGTCAGGAACAGAGAGAAAAACTGGAGGAATACTGGGGCGTTCATACGCCGCCGGCCCAGCAGTATATTTCCTGGGCGAAGGATTTTGTCCGGGGAGAGATGGGGATTTCCCTTTTATACCGGCAGCCTGTAACAGAAGTGATCGGAGTAAAATTATCTAATTCTCTGTTCCTTATGAGCGCAGCCTGGGTGATTTCCGGGATCCTGGGCCTTTTTCTGGGTGTATTGGCAGGTATGAACCGGGGGAAACTGATAGATAAAGCAATCCAGGGATACTGTCTGGTGATTTCCAGTACGCCGGCATTCTGGCTGGCGCTGCTGCTCCTGCTTGTTTTCGGAGTATGGCTTCGGCTGTTTCCCATTGGCCTCAGCGTGCCTATCGGAGTGGAAGCCAGCGGAGTGACCCTGGCAGACCGGATCTATCATGCCATACTCCCGGCGCTGACCTTAAGCATTACAGGTGTCTCCAACATCGCCCTGCACACCCGGGAAAAAATGGCGGATATCATGGAAAGCGATTATGTTTTGTTTGCCAGGATGCGGGGGGAGAAAGGATGGCGCCTGTTTAAATATTACGGGTTCCGGAACGTGCTCCTGCCTGCCATTACCCTCCAGTTTGCCTCCATCAGTGAGATATTCGGAGGCTCTGTGCTTGTGGAACAGGTATTTTCCTATCCGGGTCTGGGACAGGCGGCGGTAGCTGCCGGCCTTGGGAGCGATATGCCTCTGCTGATGGCGATTACCATTGTCAGTGCCCTTTTTGTCTTTGGAGGAAACCTGGCGGCCAATATACTTTACGGACTTATTGATCCCAGGATCAGGAGAGGGGGTAAGATAAAATGAAGATGTGGAACCGGAGACAGAGAATTCTGATAGGACTGGGCTTTTCTGTTGTTTTTCTGGCAGTAATCTGCATATGGGGAAGCTTGAGCACAGAAGAAGCCAGGGTGACAGATTTTTCCAGGAAGAATATAGCCCCCTGCCTGGAATATATTTTCGGCACCGACTGGCTGGGAAGGGATATGCTGGCAAGGACGCTGAAAGGCCTTTCTATCAGTATATTAATCGGTATTTTGGCTGCCGTAGTCAGTGCGGCGGTGGCCCTTATCCTGGGAATTGCATCGGCTGCTATGGGAAAGACGGTGGATACGGTCATCAGTTTCTGCATTGACCTGATCATGGGAATCCCTCATATGCTGCTGCTGATACTGATCTCAGTAGCTTTGGGCAAGGGTCTGAAAGGCGTGGTCATAGGCGTGGCCTTTACACACTGGCCTTCCCTGGCCAGACTGATACGGGCGGAAGTGATCCAGCTCAGGGAGAGCCCTTATATCCAGATTTCCTGCAAACTGGGGAAGAGCAGCTGGTATATCGCCAGGAAACATATGCTGCCTCATCTTGTGCCTCAGTTTATCGTAGGCCTGGTACTGATGTTTCCCCATGCGATCCTTCATGAGTCCAGCATTACTTTTCTGGGATTCGGCCTGTCTACGGAGCAGCCGGCCATTGGTATCGTACTTTCAGAGGCCATGCAGTACCTGATCACAGGAAAATGGTGGCTGGCTTTATTTCCCGGGCTTTTGCTGGTATTTACCGTGGTACTATTCTATATCCTGGGAGAGAGCCTGAGGAAAATGCTGGATCCCGGAAGTATCCATCAGTAAAGAAGCCAGGAGGAGAAAAGCATGGAAAAAGAGACAGTCCTGAAAATCGAACATATGAATATTGTTTTTACCCAGTATGACAGAGGAATGCATCAGACAGAACTCCCGGTCATCCGGAACCTGGACGTAGAAGTCCGAAGAGGAGAAGTGGTAGCGGTGGCAGGCTCCAGCGGATCCGGGAAAAGTCTCCTGGCCCATGGGGCAATGGGAGTTCTGCCCTATAACGCCCGCATGGGAGGCGATATCCAGTATCTGGGAGAGAAACTTACCAAAGAAAGGATAGAAAAACTCAGAGGAAAGGAAATCGTTATGGTACCCCAGAGCATTTCTTCCCTGAATCCCCTGATGAAGATCGGACCTCAGATACGGAAAGGGAAAAAAGATCCGGCGTCCCAAGAGAAGCTGAAAGCTATTTTCAGACGTTACGATCTGGAAGAAAAGACAGAGGAGCTTTATCCTTTTGAGCTGTCCGGAGGGATGAACCGGAGAGTGCTGATCTCTACGGCAGTGATGGAAGAACCCAGACTGGTCATCGCTGACGAACCTACTCCGGGTCTGGATAAGAAAACAGCAAAACGTGCCATGGAACATTTCCGAAACCTGGCGGACATGGGCGCTGCCGTTCTGGTGATCACCCATGATCTGGAACTGGCTCTGGAGACCGTGGACCGGATTGCGGTATTTTACGGGGGAACCACTATTGAGGAGGCCAGGGCAGAAGACTTCCAGAGAGAAGAGAACCTTCGGCACCCCTATACGAAAGCCTTATGGAGGGCTATGCCCAGGCATGGATTTCAATATATTGAAGGAAGCCAGCCTTATGTGAAAAACCTTCCCAAAGGGTGTATCTTCAGCCCCAGATGCAGCCAGTGCCAGGAGGCCTGCAGAGGAGAAATCCCCTACCGGGAAGTAAGAGGCGGAAAGGTCCGCTGCCTGTATGCCCAATAGAATCCAGGCGGAAAGGTGGAAATAAGATGAAACTGGAAGTCAAGAATCTTTCTTATCAATATACAAAGAAAGGGAGAAAAATCCTGAAGGACTTCAGCCTGACTGTAGAAAACACAGAGCGGGTAGGGCTGGCCGCACCAAGCGGATATGGGAAAACCACTTTGTGCAAGCTTCTTTCCGGATACCTGGAGCCGGATCAGGGGGAAATCCTTCTGGACGGAAAGCCTATATCCTCCTATGGAGGCTACTGTCCGGTGCAGATGATCTGGCAGCAGCCAGAGTTTGCCCTGAATCCCAGACTGCGGGTCAAAGAAGCCATCCGGGAGGGAGATCAGATAGAAGAAAGAATCCTTCGGGAACTTGGGATAGAAGAAGACTGGATGAACCGTTTCCCCACAGAATTGTCCGGGGGAGAGCTGCAGCGGTTCAGTATTGCCAGGGCCCTGGGAAAGAGGACCAGATTTTTGCTGGCGGATGAGATCACGACTATGCTGGACCTGATCACCCAGAGTCAGATATGGCACTTTTTGCTGAAAGAAGCAGAGAAGCGGGAAATCGGACTGATCGTAGTCAGCCACGACCCGGAACTGCTGGACCGGGTATGTACCAGGATCATACCTCTGGAAGAGGAAAAGGGAGAACAAAGTGGGCAGGCCCACCTCTTAAATAAAAAACAACCCCCCATGGGGCTTGTGAGAATTTTTTGAAGGTTTTATACTTTAAAAAGTGAATTTACAAAGCTGATAAGGGTGGTAAAGAATGAGAAAATACGCAATAAGACGATTTATACAATTAATCCCGATTCTCCTGGGCATTACCCTGCTGTCCTTCATTCTGACGAATATAGGTACTACAGACGTGATCGATACCATGGAAAGCAATCAGGGCGTGGTCATGTCAGAAGAAGAAAAAGATCAGCTCCGCCAGGAGATGGGCCTGGACAAGCCTCTGGCTCAGCAGTATGTTATCTGGCTGGGTAATGTACTGAGAGGAGATATGGGAGAATCTTTTGTATCCGGGAAAGATGTATTCGACACATTTATATCAAAACTTCCGGCGACGATCTACCTGACGGTCACGTCCATCTTTCTGACCGTATTAATCTCTATACCGCTGGGAATCCTGTCAGCAGTAAAACAAAATAAATTTCTGGATTATCTGATACGGTTTTTGAGTTTCATCGGGAATTCCCTGCCGAACTTTTTTGTGTCTCTGCTGCTGATCTATTTCTTTTCCCTGAAGTTGAAGCTCCTTCCTGTAATGGGAAATAACAGCGGATGGAAAAGCATTATCCTTCCAACCCTGACTCTTGCCATAGCCATGTCCTCCAAATATACCCGGCAGGTAAGAGCCACGGTTCTGGAAGAATTGAACAAGGACTATGTGCAGGGCGCCAGAGCACGGGGAATCCGTGAGAATAAGATATTGACTTTCAGTGTGCTGAAAGCCTCCATGCTCACTATCGTTACCCTGCTGGCCCTGTCCATCGGATCCCTTCTGGGAGGAACGGCCATTGTAGAATCCATCTTTATGTGGGACGGGGTGGGGAAAATGGCGGTAGACGCCATCACCATGAGGGATTATCCCATCATACAGGCATACGTGATCTGGATGGCGGTCATTTATGTGGTAATGAATCTGATCACAGATCTGATCTATCATTATCTTGATCCAAGGATCCGTCTGGGACAGGAGGAGGCATAGTGGAAGAAAAGAAGATTACTGTAAGAAAACAGAAAATAAAAAAAAACTATACAAAGATAAAACTGGCCGTTTACGGCGCATTGACTCTTCTGCTCATTCTGGTGGCAGTCTTTGCGCCTTATATAACGCCCTATGATCCTTATGAACAGGACCTTGGCAATGCCCTTCTGGCTCCCTGCAGGGAATATCTGCTGGGGACAGACCGGTACGGAAGAGATATGCTCTCCAGGGTGATCATGGGAGCCAGATCCTCTATTTCTTCAGCGGTGCTTCTGGTGGTGATCATCACAGTTGCAGGAAGCATCGTGGGGATTCTCTGCGGCTACTGCCAGGGAAAGCTGGATTCCTTTCTCATGCGTCTCTCAGATATTTTCCTGGCCTTTCCGGGAATGGTCTTTGCCATTGCCGCAGCCAGTGTCATGAGCGGAGGCATCATGAACGCCGTAGCAGCCCTGGCCTTTGTATCCTGGCCAAAATATGCAAGGATTGCCAGAAGTCAGGTGCTGACTATAAAGAATGCGCCCTATATTTCGGCGGCCCGGCTGGCAGGTTCCGGGACAGGGAAGATCATCTTAAAACATATTGTCCCCAATATCGCCGGTCCGGTGATCGTAACGGCGGTTCTGGATATCGGGACCATGATGATGGAAATCGCCGGACTGTCGTTTCTGGGTCTGGGAGCTACGCCGCCTACTGCAGAGTGGGGTTCCATGATGAGCAATGGAAGAAGTATGCTCCAGACGTCTCCATGGGTGATCCTGGCTCCCGGCTGCGCTATTTTTCTTACGGTTATGGTCTTTAACCTTCTGGGAGATACCGTAAGGGATATATTAGATCCCAGACAGAGCAGGAGGAACAGATCATGACACAGCCATTATTAGATATGCAGCATGTAGACATCAGTTACGGAGGAAAGCCGGTAGTCCAGGATCTGTCTCTTCAGATGGCACCAGGAGAGATCCTTGGAATAGTAGGAGAATCCGGCAGCGGAAAAAGCACGGTGCTCAAGGCGGCTATGGGGCTGCTGGAAAACTCCGGAGCCGTGACCAGAGGCGACATTTACTATAAAGGACAGAATGTCACCGACAGCAGAGAAAATGAACTCCGAAAGCTCCGGGGACCTGAAATGGGCATGATTTTTCAGAACACAGGGGCCTCCATGTGCCCGATCCGGACCATTGAGGACCAGCTTTATGAAAGTGTTCTGGAACATGAAAAGATCAGCCGTAAAGAGATTAAAGAAAGGGCCCTGAAATTATTTGAGACTATGCGTCTTACAGACGGAGAAAGAATCCTGAAAAGTTATCCCTTTGAACTGTCAGGGGGAATGAATCAGAGAGTGGGGATCATGATGGCCATGGTGCCAAATCCCCGGCTTCTGTTGGCCGATGAGCCTACCAGCGCCTTGGACGTTACTGTCCAGGCCCAGGTGGTGAAAGAGATGATGAAAATGCGGGAGATCTATGGGACAGCCATTGCCATTGTTACCCATAACATCGGCGTTGTAGAATATATGGCGGATAAAGTGGCTGTCATGTATCAGGGAAAGCTGGTAGAATACGGCAGGAAAGAAGACGTGATCCGCCATCCCCGGGAACCCTATACCAGGAAGCTTATCGGTGCGGTTCCCCGGTTGGACAGAGGATAAAGCTATGGAAAAATTATTGGAAGTAACGAATCTGAAAAAAACATTTTATAAGAATAAAACGCCCTTTACAGCAGTAAATGAGATCAGCTTTACTTTGAACAGAGGCGAATGTCTGGGGCTTGTAGGAGAAAGCGGATGCGGAAAAAGTACTGCAGCAAAGATGATCACCCGGCTTTTGGAGCCGGACAGCGGCAGTATCCGTCTGGACGGAGAGGAAATCCTGGGACAGAAAGGGAAAAAGAAAAAAGAGCTGTATACAAAGATGCAGATGATTTTCCAGATTCCCCAGGATTCCTTTGATCCCCGCTGTACTTTGGGAGACGGGATCATGGAGAGCATGCGCAATCACGGCATGAAACGGAAAGATGCCAGAAAAAGGATGTATGAGCTTCTGGAACTGGCAGAACTGGACAAAAGTTTTGCTTCCAGATATCCCCATGAGGTAAGCGGCGGGCAGTGTCAGAGAGCGGCCATAGCCAGAGCTCTGGCTGTAGATCCCAGGATTCTGATCTGTGATGAGGCTACCAGCGCTTTGGACGTTACCATACAGGCCCAGATTATGGATCTGCTCAGCAGACTTCAGAGGGATAGAGGACTGTCTATCCTTCTGATCTGTCATGACCTGGCTCTGGTGCAGAAGCTCTGCCAGAGAGTCCTGGTGATGTATAAAGGCAGTATTATAGAAACGGGTATGACAGATGAGGTGATACGGCATCCCCGGGAAGAATATACAAAGATCCTTATAGATTCTGTATTTTAAAGTCCCAAGTTTTGCAAAAATCAGCGGAAGGATTATCAGGAAAGGAGAAAAAATGAAACCAAAAAACATATGGAAAAAGGCGTGGGGTGCTGTTCTGGCGCTGACTATGAGCGCCGGACTGCTGGCAGGCTGCGGTTCTTCCGGGGAGGAGGACAGACAGGATAGATCACAGTCTGAGTCCTCTTCAGGAGAAAAAGTTTTTTATTACGGAGACACCACTTTTAATGCGGAAAATGACGAGTCTGATGTGAACCCTCACAACGGATATTCAGGCTGGGCCTGTATCCGCTATGGCATAGGGGAAACCTTATTCCGCTATTCCGATACCATGGAGCTGGAGCCCTGGCTGGCCACAGAATATGAGAATGTAGATGAAAATACCTGGAGGATTACCCTGAGAGACGGGGTAACGTTCACCAGCGGCAGGGAACTGGACGCCCAGGCCGTGAAGGAATGTCTGGAACATCTGGTGGAGGTTCATGAGAGAGCCAAAGGGGATCTGAAGATCCAGGAGATCACAGCAGACGGGATGACTCTGACTATCAGGACTACGGAGCCGGTACCGGCCCTGATGAATTATCTGGCGGATCCCTACGGCTGCATTATTGATATGGAAGCCGGCATTACTGATGACGGAAACGTAGTGGGCACCGGTCCATATATTGCCACAGAAGTGGTTACAGACCAGGGACTGACTTTGGTAAAAAATGAAAATTACTGGGATGGGATGCCGAATCTGGACACTATATATGTACAGACCATCAGTGATGGAGATACCCTTACTATGGCTCTTCAGTCAGGAGAGCTGGATGCGGCTTACGGTCTTCCTTACTCCAGTTTGTCCCTGTTCTCAGAAGAGCCCTATACGATTTCTTCTGTAGAAACCTCCAGATCTTTCTTTGCACAGATGAATTATGCCACAGAGGCTCTCCAGGATGAGAGAGTAAGAGAAGCCATTGCCTGCGGCATTGACAAAGAAAGCTTTACAGAGGTACTGATGGAAGGCAACGGCTCCGCCGCTGTAGGTCCTTTCCCGTCAAACTTTACTTTTGGGGATGATGCAGTTACCGCACCGGAATATGATCCGGACAGGGCTAAGGAACTTCTGGCGGAAGCAGGCTGGACAGATACGGACGGAGACGGCTATGTGGACAAGGACGGAGAGAACCTGACTATTCGCTGGCTTACTTATCCCAGCCGTCAGGAACTGCCCCTTCTGGCAGAAAGCGTTCAGGCTACTCTGGGAGAGATTGGCATTGACGTTGAAGTAAACAGTACGGCAAATCATCTGGATGTTATTGAAACCGGCGAGTGGGACATCTACGCCAGCGCCTTTGTCTGCGCACCTACAGGAGATCCGGAATACTTCTTTACCACCCACTGCCTGGACTCTTCCACCCACAACAGAGGGGGATATCACAGTGACAGACTGGAAGAGCTGGAAGCCCAGATGAGCACTACTTTTGACGCAGAAGAGAGAGCTTCTCTGGCTGTGGAAATGACTCAGACGATCCTGGACGACAATGCTTTTATCTTTGCTTCCCATCTGCGGATGTCTATTGTTTCAGGAGAAGGGGTCACAGGTCTGGAGGCTCATCCCTGTGACTATTATGAGATAACCGTGGATCTGGATAAAAATTAAAAGGAACGATCCGGCAGGACAGATATCGCCGCAGGCTGCCTGAGCAGCTTTGCGGCGATAAGTTTCTGATCCCGCAGGAAAGCACAGAAATCATAGGGCTTAACGATAAAGGAGAATTGTGAGTATGAATGTGAATATTGTATTATTTGACGACTATGAGACAATGGATGCCTTTGGCCCTGCCGAGGTTTTCGGAAAGCTTCCGGAGGCTTTTCATCTTCGCTATATTTCTGTATCCGGAGATGTGATAAACAGCACACAGGGAGTGAAGGTATGGACGGATTTTCTTGTCCCTGAGGAGATTGACGGGATCCTTTTGATACCGGGCGGGAAGGGGGCCAGAAGATTGCTGTGGAAAGACGAGAGATCCCTGAATCTGATCCGGAAATCAGCAGAAAATGCGGAATACTGTCTGATGGTAGGAAACGGCTCCGCCCTTCTGGCCCAGACCGGATTATTGTATCACCGGAGGATAGCAGATACCCCCATAGACACTAACTGGAACCGGATGTTTACGGCAGGGATCGAGAGGATATCCGATGCAAAGATCGTAGTTGACGGGAAATATTATTCCTGCAGAAATACAATGACCGGAATTGACATGGCCCTGTGGGCAGCAGCAGATATCCTGGATATTGAGGCGGCAGAAAAAGCAGCAGAAGGAATAGGCTATTCCTGGAGCGAAGATCCGGAAAAAGACATTTATATTTAAGAAAACAGAAAGGGGCAGGCTGTATGGACGGCGGGAAAGAAAAAAAGTATAATCAGGCTATGGTAAACCGGATCGCCAGGGCAACGGGACATCTGAAGATGGTCCGTAAAATGGTGGAAGAAGGACGTGACTGCAGTGAAGTACTGATACAGCTTGCGGCAGTGAAATCTGCCATAAACGGTATGGGAAAAGAAATTTTAAAGCTGTATATTGACCAGTGCATGGAGGAAGAAATCCGGGAGCAAGATCACTGCGGGATCCAGAAAGCCCATAAAGGAATCGACACCTTTGTAAAGTAAAGCTGGGGCTGCCCATTAAGCAAAACTGAGAATATTTATACATTTTATTGCTCAGTCTGCACTGCTTTGAGCCTATAGTCTCAAAGCTATGCTCGACAAATTCGCATAAAATGTATAAATATTCCTGATATATGTTTAATGGGGCAGTCCCATCCCCGGCATAGGGTTTTTTTGGAAGGAACGGGGAGGGAAATGAGCCGGAAAGCTTTATTTTAAGCGGTTAAAAAAGATGAAAAAATCTTTAAAAAACAACCCCCGGGGCGGCTTGTATATCTGGGATTTATAGGGTATTCTATACTCACAGTTGAAGACTGTTTCAAATAACTGAATTCACTCCATGAAGATGGAGAAGGCCGTATTGCATCCTCCGCATATACGGCAATGTACTCATTGAATCCTAGGAAGAAAGGGAAAATCCTCCGGTGGCAGGGCTGGGTTTTTCCTTTTTTCTTGGGGAAATAACCCCGGGGCGGGCTTGTAAACAAGGAGAAAAGAAGCTATTCTGTAACTGCAGGAAAAGATCAAATATGTTTCCAAGGGAGGTATATAAAATGCACAAATTATATGATGAAAACGGAAATCTGATCCCCCATGGCGCTCATGAGGAAGAGCATCATCACGAACATCATCACCATGAGGGAGAGGAGAAAAAAGACGAAAATCTGGTCCTTCTGACCTATATGCACCAGCATAATGAACAGCATGCCGGGGAGCTGGAAGAGATGGTTCAGAAGCTGGAAGATGGAGGTTACGGAGAGGAGGCCGAAGAGATCCGGAAAGGGGTCGCTGCTTTCCGGGAAGGGAATGCACATCTTGGCCACGCCCTGGAACTGCTGAAAAGGAAAATCCAGTAAACAGAATACAGAAAATTTGAAATCCGGATAAAAATTCCGGGGACAGGAAGAAAAATCTTTTTGTCCCCGGAATTTTTTGCAAAAGGTATTTTCTTATCTGTAAAAAGGCATTAAAATGGTAACTGCGAATGATTTTTATAAGGAAAGAAGGGCTTTTTGAGAACTCTGAAAGGGGATAATCATATGTACCGTATATTTATCATAGAAGATGATCCGGGGATCGCCCAGGGAATCCAGAAGCAGATGGAGTCCTGGAACCTGGAGGCCCGGTGCGCCTCGGATTTTGAGAAAATCATGGAGGAATTTCAGGACTATCGTCCTCATCTGGTCCTGCTGGATATTTCTCTGCCTTTTTACAATGGCTATTACTGGTGCCAGGAGATCCGGAAGATTTCCAAGGTGCCGGTGATCTTTATCTCTTCTGCTTCAGATAACATGAACATTGTCATGGCCATGGAGATGGGAGGGGATGACTTTATTGCCAAGCCTTTTGACCAGATGGTAATGACCGCCAAGATCCAGGCTGTGCTGAGGAGAACTTATGACTACGGAGGAGATCAGGCTTTTCTGGAACACAGAGGCGCTGTTTTGAATATGGAAGATGCTTCTTTATTATATGAAGGAGAAAAAATCGATCTGACAAAAAATGAGTACCGGATCCTTCAGACCCTTCTGGAAAATAAAGGGAAGATTGTCAGTAGAGAACGGCTTATGGAGAAGCTCTGGGAAAGCGACAGCTTTGTAGATGAAAACACCTTAAGTGTGAATGTAAACCGTCTGCGGAAAAAGCTGGAAAAGGTGGGACTTACAGATTTTATCACCACAAAAGTAGGCATGTGATATCTGATCGGATAAGGAGAACTAAATGAAAGTTTTGGCAGCGTATATAAGACAGCATATAAGAGCCGCAGCCTTTTATTTTATGGCTATGGCAGTGTTCTTGATACTTTTGTTTTTCTACAGAGTGCCGATAGCCGGCTGGGCCTACGGAGCAGTGCTCTGCCTGTTTTTTGGTCTGGTCCTGGCAGTGCCGGATTACCTGAGATTTCGGAAAAAACATCAGGAGCTTGGCCGTCTGGAAGAGCAGCAGGAGATTACCGATACCGGACTGCTGCCGGAGCCGGAAGGTCTCCTGGAACAGGATTATCAGGAACTGATCGCCCGGCTTCTGGAAAAGAAGAAAGATACCCAGGACAGGCAAAACCGCCGGTATCAGGACATGAGCGATTACTATACCATGTGGGCGCATCAGGTAAAAACCCCCATTGCCGCATTAAAACTGAGACTGGAAAATGAAGACAGCTCTTTGGCCAGGGAAGTACGGGGAGAAGTGGTCCGGATCGATCAGTATGTGGATATGGCCATGTGCTATCTCCGGCTGGATTCTGAGACAACAGATTACGTTTTTGAAGAGTGTGAGATGGATGAGATCCTTCGTCAGGCAGTGCGGAAGTTTTCCTCTTCTTTTATCCAGAAGAAGATCCGGCTGGAATATGAGCCAATGGACTGGAAGGCAGTTACCGATGAGAAATGGTTTCTATTTGTTATTGAACAGATACTCTCAAACAGTTTAAAATATACCAGGCCCCAGGGAAAAGTTTCTATAAAAAGAGAGAATGAACAGACCCTATGCATCCGGGATAACGGTATCGGTATTGCCCCGGAGGATATTCCCAGGATTTTTGAAAAGGGCTATACCGGCTATAACGGCAGAAGCGACAAAAAGGCCAGCGGTCTAGGCCTGTATCTCTGCCGTCGGATCTGCGACAATCTGGGATACCGGATCTGGGCCTCTTCCTCCGTGGGAGAGGGGACGGCAATTTATATAGATCTTAAGAGGCGTCTTACAAAAATGTAAGACCGTAACAGGGAAATGTAAGCCAAATCCATGGCAGTTCATTTCCCTGTCCTGCTATAATGGCCTTGTAAGAAACAAGGAGGAAACAATATGGCAATCTTAGAAGTGATAAATCTGAAAAAAACCTATACCACCCGATTTGGCGGCAGCCAGGTACGGGCTTTGAAAAATGTAAATTTTACTGTAGAAAACGGGGAGTATGCAGCAGTGATGGGAGAATCCGGTTCAGGAAAGACTACCCTGCTGAATATCCTGGCAGCTCTGGACCGGCCCAGTTACGGTACCGTGCTTCTGGACGGGAGGGATATCACCAAGCTGAAGGATAAGGAACTGTCCGGTTTCCGAAGAGATAATCTGGGATTTGTGTTCCAGGATTTCAACCTCCTGGATACATTTTCTGTCCGGGACAATATTTATCTGCCTCTGGTACTGGAAGGAAAGCATTACCGGGAAATGGAGGCAAAGATCCTTCCTGTAGCCAAGAAACTGGGGATTACAGATATCTTAGAAAAATACCCTTATGAGATTTCCGGGGGACAAAAGCAGCGGGCGGCAGTGGCCAGAGCCCTCATTACCAATCCCAGGCTGATCCTGGCAGATGAGCCTACTGGAGCTTTGGACTCCCGGTCCACAGAGGAGCTTTTGGACCTGTTCTCTGCCATACATGCAGAGGGACATACCATTCTTATGGTGACTCATTCGGTAAAAGCTGCCAGCAGGGCCGGCCGGGTACTTTTTATTAAAGACGGGGAGGTCTTTCACCAGCTTTACCGGGGAAACAGCAGCAATCAGGAAATGTATGAGAAGATATCCAATACTCTCACTGCCTTGGCAGGAGGTGAGCAGCTGTGAAAATGAAACTTTATCCAAGACTAGCCTGGCAGGGGATCCGGAAAAACGGAAAGATTTATTTCCCCTATCTGGCGGCCTGTATTTTTGTAGTCATGGTTTATTACCTTATCGGCTTTCTTTCCAGCGATCCGGTAATCCGGGAAATGGAGGGAGGAGAGCAGATGCAGCTCGTTCTGTCTCTGGGTACAGCAGTCATGGGAATTTTTTCCGTGATCTTTCTTTTCTATACCAATTCTTTTCTCATGAAGAGAAGGAAGAAGGAACTGGGACTCTATCATGTCCTTGGCATGGACCGGAAAAATATTGCTTTTGTACTGATCTGGGAAAACCTCATGACTGCAGGGATTTCTCTGGGAGCAGGAATTCTGGGAGGCATCCTCTTTTCCAAGCTGGGACAGCTGGCAATGATCTATCTGCTGGGTGGGAAAGTAGATTTTTCTTTTTCTATAAATTTTCATGTTTTAATCATTACCCTTAAGACTTATGGCCTGATTTTTCTTCTGCTTCTGGCCTATAGGATCCTGCAGATATTCCGGACCAGACCTCTGGATCTGCTGAAAAGTGAAAGCCTGGGAGAACGGCCTCCAAGAGCCAACTGGCTGTCGGCAATCCTGGGGGCAGTGCTTCTGGGAGCAGCTTACGGCATGGCTGTAACGGTTAAAGAACCTGTTACCATTATTTGGCTTTTCTTTGTGGCGGTGCTTATGGTGATCGGAGCTACCTATCTGCTTTTTATGGCTGGTTCTGTTACTTTATGTAAAGTATTGAAAAAGAACAAAAAATATTACTATAAGACAAACCATTTTGTATCGCTGTCTTCCATGATGTTCCGTATGAAGAGGAACGGCGCCGGCCTGGCATCCATCTGTATTCTGTCTACTATGGTCCTGGTTATGGTGTCCGGCACTGTCAGTCTGTTCCTGGGAACCGAGGACAGTCTTCGCTCCAGATATCCCAGAAATCTGGTGGTAAATACGCCGTCTCTGGAAGATGAGGTTGTAAGCCAGGTAAACCAGATCGTAGAAGGAGCTTTGGAAAAATACGGTGTCCGGGAAGAAAATGTCCTTCACTACCGGCAGCTGGTAATGTCCGGCATGGCTGAGGGAAATCAGATGATCCTGGACTATGCAAATAAGGGAGAATTCTCTTACACAGAATATGAGAATATCCGTCAGATCATGGTGGTGCCTGTGGAAGACTACAATCAGATTATGGGAACAGATGAGACCCTGGACAGACAGGAGGTCCTGGTATGCAATACAAAGACAGACTGGCAGGAAAATTATCAGGAACTGATCCTGGAAGGACTGGGTACCTGGAAGATCAAGGATCAGGTAGAATTTGTAGACAACGGCATAGACGCCATGCAGATCATTCCTACCACCTATCTCTTTGTATCGGACGTAAGCGTGATGGAAGAAATGTATCAGAGCTATCCCAAAGCCGGGGAACAGTTTGAATTCTGGAATTATTATGGAACAGACCTGGACTGCAGCGATGAGACCCAGAGCCTTATTGCCCAGGAGATCAGCGCAGGACTTCAGAGCCTGGGAGAACAGGATCCTGCTTTTTCCGCAACTACTGTAGAGTGTGTAGGGGTAGAGCGGATGGATTTTTATTCTACGTATGCAGGACTGTTCTTCCTGGGGATCCTGCTGGGCATCGTGTTCCTTCTGGGGATGGTGCTGATCATGTATTATAAGCAGGTGTCAGAAGGCTATGAAGACCAGAGCAGATTTGAGATCCTCCAGAAGGTAGGCATGACCGAAAGGGAAATCCGGAAAAGCGTCAATTCTCAGGTCCTTACGGTGTTTTTCATGCCCCTGATCTGGGCGGGGATCCACACAGCCTTTGCTTTTCCTATGATCTACCGGCTGCTGCAGCTTTTCAGTCTTCACAATATGTGGCTTCTTATCGGGATCACCGGAGGATGCTTCCTGGGATTCGGACTGGTGTATGTGCTGATGTATCTGCTGACGTCAAAAAGCTATTATAAGATCGTCAGGGGCGGAAATTTTTCTTCACGTAGGCAGAGGGGGTAAGCCCCGTACACTTTTTAAAGATTTTACTGAAGTAATACGGGGTGTTTCCGCAGCCAACCAGCTCGGCAACATCCTGTATTTTTTCGCCTCCGCTGGAAGCCAGGATTTCCTTTGCTTTCTGAACACGGAGATTCATAAGAAAACCGGAAAATTTTTCACCGGTTTCTTTTGTAAAGCAGCGGCTGACATAACTGACATTCATGTAAAGATAGTTTTCCGAGATCCATTTCAAGGTCAGATCCGGGTTCTTGTAATGCTCCTGGATATAGTCTATGAGTTTCGTAATAAAAGGGCTGTACTGCCGGGAACTGAAAGAAGAAACGGATATGACTTTCTGGATATAGTCCAGGACCAGAACCGGGATTTGTGCCATATTTTCTTCTTTGTGCAGGTTGTAAAGGAAATCTGTGATCTCAGGAAGGATCCCGGAGGGCAGATGGGTTCCCAGGGAAATAATAATATTATCTGCAAGCTGCAGGAGAAAATCCTTGTTGGAGACGGAGGTCAGAATGCTTTTCAGCTCCCGCAGACTGCTTTCACGTTCCTCGGAATTTCCGGCAGAGAGCAGAGGAACAAGATGGTTTATCTTTTCCACAATCTGTCCGTAGTTAAAGGTGGGAACTTTTCCGGTGCCTTCAATGAAATACATGATGTCATAGCGCTTTATTCTTTTGATCAGCATAGTCAGCAGAGATTTAAGATCCGGGTATTTCTGCCGCTGATAATCAACGGAAACGGTCTCGCCGGGAAAGGATACCGACTGAAAATAAGCATCCAGTTCCTCATAGGAGGATTCTCCGTTAGTAAAGAAAAACAGAAGAATATTTTTGATATATATGAGGTAAACCTCTGTATCCGGCATACTTTCCTGGCGGAAAGTATGGAATTCTTTCAGACAGAGATCCAGATTTTTTTCTTCCAGATAATAGACACAGCAGAACTGATAAGGGACATTTGTCAGATCCAGATAATGCTCGTAGGACTCAAAAAAAGAATCGGACAGAGAGATTAAAGATACGCCTTCCCGGATCATGTTCTGGATCAGTGTTTTATGGAGATCTTTCAGTAAAGCTCCGTTTGGACCTTTTTCACTGTCTCGCTCAGAGACTGCCTGATAATAATCCCTGGTTACATCCTGGATACAGTCAATAATCTGCTCTTCCGTGCAGGGCTTCAGCAGATAATGACGAACGCCGCATTTCATGGCTCTTTTTGCATAGTCAAATTCTCCATAGCCGGACAAAATGATAAACTGGGTATTAAGATCTGTACGGCTGATCCGTTCAATCAGCTCCAGTCCTGAAATGCCTGGCATCCGGATATCGGTCATAACAATATCCGGACACTCGTCCAGAATGGTATGATAGGCGTCTACTCCGTCGGTACAGGTGCCGATAAGCCGGATATCATATTTTTCCCAATCAATAATATTGGCAATAGCCTGGCAGATCATTTCTTCATCATCTACAATCAGCAGTTTTAACATATTCTTACTCCTTTTTTTTACAGGGAATGTGGATCTCAGCTACCGCACATTCTTCATAGGTTTCTTCATCTTCAATATTATAAAGCAGCAGTCCGTAGGGCTCTCCGTAAGTCAGCTGAAGCCTGCGGTGGATATTCAGGATACCGATACCAAATCCGTGAGGCTGTATTTCGCCGCTCTGCAGTTTCTCCATGCAATTTTCTTCAAAGGAAGATCCGGTATTGGTGATCCGGATGATCAGCAGCCCCAGGACTTCCCTGCAGACAATGGAAATATAGCAGGTTTCTGAGGATTCTTCCAGGCCGTACCGTATGGCGTTTTCCAGCAGAGGCTGAATGGTGAATTTGGGTATGAAAACTCCCAGGAGATCGGAAGGCACATCTGCGGAAAAATCCAGCCGGCGCTGATAGCGGATTTTCTGTATGGTAATATAGTTGTTTACGATCTGCATTTCCTGATCCAGAGTAAAATCTTCAGAATTTTTTCCAAGAGAGAAGCGCAGCAGACTGCCCAGAGCTGTGGTGATCTGAGAAATTTCTTCGGACTTGATCATTTTCGCTCTCCAGTTAATGGATTCCAGAGTATTGTAGAGAAAATGAGGATCCATCTGGCTTTCCATAGCTTTTAGCTGGGCTTCCTTTTTTAAAATCTCGTTTACATAATTTTCCTGGATCAGAGTCTGGATCTTTTCTACCATAGAATCAAAATTTTTATAGAGAAGGCCGATTTCATCTTCCTGGTATTTTCTGGGCGCCTCCGGCACCTGGTAGTTTCCTTCTCCAAAACTTTTCATATTTTCCATCAGCCGGTCAAAGCGATAGAAGATGGCAAGTATGACTTTTACAGCCAGATAGCTGACCACAGCCAGAGCAGCCACCATAATAAGCAGGAAGAGCCTTCCTGATAAAGTGACGGTTTTGTAAACAGAACTGTACGATACGGTAGAAATATAATCCCAGTCATAGAGAGGGATTTTTCCCCGGACGGCGAATAAGGTCTCTTTGCCGGCTTTTTCAATTCCGTAATCTCCCGACAGATCTTTGGAAAGTTCCACTGCCTGACGGTCGGAGAGTGTGCTTCCATTATAGATCAAAGCATCGCCGTCAAACAGGAGACAGGACATATCATCATAATCTGAGTGGGAACTGACTGCCGTCTCAGTAAGAGCAGCGGGGTTCAGAGAAATGATCAGAACTCCTAAAGGCTCCAGGCTCAGTTTGTCGATTTTTCGCAGTTCCTTTACAATAAATATTCCATACTGGGATCCGAAGTCGGGTACCACAGTAGTAGCCCCCTCCCGGCTCTGGGCTCTGGCGATCAGGGAGGAGCGGAGCTGGTAGGGAACTTCCATAAAAGAGGACAGGGAAGTGGAAATGATCTCCTGATCCTGGATAATGGACATATAAGAAATAGAATCATTCTGAAAGGCAAAGAGGTAGCCGGATAATTCATTATAGATCCTGGTGTTGTATATCTGCCGCTGTGATCCCTGCTCTAATTCTTTCATTTCTTCCAGATTGGTCTGGATCACCTGGCTGGCTAAAATCGAGTCTATGATGGAATCCACAGACTGAAGCTGACTGGAGATATCCGAGGCTGCATAGGTCATGGAAGCAGCAATAGACTGATACAGCCTTTTTTCATAAGATCTGGATGTAAAGGCCATAGTCGCCAGTCCGGAAAGAAAAAGAATAAAAAATCCGGAAAATATAACAATCAGTATTTTATATTTTAGACTCAGATCGTTGAAGAGCTTGTCAAGGACTTTAGAGCGGGTTTTTAATCTATTCATCAGTATTTTCCTCCACTGAAATTATAGATTATGAAAAAAGAAAGCACAATTCTTTTCAGTTCCGGGGAATAAATAAAGTAATGAAATTACCGGAAAAGTCATTTTCTTACAGGCAGCAGTAAAAAAATTGCGAAAGAAAGTCATGTTTCTAAATTTCTTTTCGTCATTTTTTTGCTTATAATTGGGTTATCCAAAAACAAAGATGCATCTTGAACAAAAATTATGGAGGAATGTAAAGTGAAAAAGAAATCTTTAAAGAAAGCAGCAGTTCTTGCCATAGCAGGCGCTATGGCGGTAACATCTCTGGCAGCATGCGGTGGCTCCGGCAGCGGAAAGGATAGCGAAGGAGGAAGTTCTGATTCCCTCACAATGGCATGGTGGGGCAATCAGGTAAGAAACGAGCGCACCCAGCAGGCTCTGGACGCATACAAGGAAGAGAGCGGCATAACAGTAAGCGGACAGTTCTATCAGTGGGGCGATTATTGGAGCAAAATGGCAACCTCTGCAGCAGGAAAGAAAATGCCGGATGTGATCCAGATGGATATGTCTTACATTCAGCAGTATGTAGATAAAGGACAGCTTCTTGATCTGACACCATATATTGAAGACGGAACCCTGGATACCTCCAATATTTCAGAAGACATTGTGAATATGGGTAAAGTAGGAGACGGTATCTATGGCATTGCTGCCGGAACCAGTGCTTCCTGTATGTTTTATAATAAGACCCTTTTAGACGAGCTGGGAATCACCATTAATGACAACATGACTTTGGACGAATTTATTGATATTTCTAAACAGGTATATGAGGAGACCGGATATCGTTCCAACCTGTACCACTATGGCCTGTATATGGATATGTATGCAAGAGCCAACGATATCCAGGCCAGCGACAAATTAGGGGGCGACAGCGCAGATGACTATCTGCCATACTTTGAAACACTGGAGACCGGCATTAAAGAGGGATGGCAGATCTCTCCAAGCCAGGCGGCAGATACAGACAGTGTAGAGGAAGATCCTATGGTATACGGGTCAAATCCGGATAACATGACCTGGTGCACCATTAACGGTTCTGCACAGCTTACCGCATATCAGGCAGCAGCACCGGAAGGAACAGAGCTTGCTCTGACGACTATTCCTACAACCGATCCTCAAAAATCCAACTATGTAAAACCTGCTATGTACTTTTCTGTAAGTGCAGATACAGCCAATCCGGAAGAAGCTGTAAAACTGCTGAACTATCTGACCAACTCTGAGACAGCCTATGATATTCTGCTTGCAGAAAGAGGTGTACCTGCTTCCACAGCTATTTCTGAGGCGATCATGGACAAATTAAGTCCTGCAGAGCAGGAAAATGCAAACTTTGTAAATAATGTGATCGCACCGAATTCCAGCCCGATGCCTCCGTTCCCTGTAGAAGGAAGCACAGAGGCCCAGGATCTTTTAAGAAAACTGGAAGAAAAGGTAAAATACGGAGAATATACAGCCCAGCAGGCTGCAGATGAATACTTCACAGAAGCGAATAAAATGCTTCAGGGTGAATAAAGAAAACCAGGCTTGGAGCCGCTGCCCTTTGCATAAGGCGGCAGCGGCTCTTTTTGTGCGATACGCCCGGCAAGCGGCTGCCGTGCTTGCACGAGCAGACATTTGCAGGGCAACGGACAGCGAACGGCTTTGCCGTGAGCTGGCAGCGATACGCCCGGCAAGCGGCTGCCGTGCTTGCACGAGCAGACATTTGGTAAAACTCCGATGATGAGAAAGGAGAAATTTTTTTTCATGAATAAAAGCAGTAAATTTTATCGGTTTATAAATAAAGAAAAAAATGTAGGCGTGATCTTCTGCCTGCCCTTTATTGTCGGCTTTCTGGTATTTCTGATCGTACCTATGGGAATCTCATTGTATTATTCCTTCTGCGATTACGACATACTGTCTCCGCCGGAATTTGTGGGATTAAAGAACTACATAGAAATGTTTACCCAGGATGAAGTATTCTGGCACTCTGTAAAAGCAACCTTTTATTTTGCTCTGGTATCTGTGCCTCTTCGTCTGATCTTTGCGCTGCTGGTAGCCATGATCCTTGTACGGCCCACGAAAGCAACAGGATTTTACAGAGCTGCCTATTATCTGCCTTCGATCATCGGGGGTTCTGTTGCTGTGGCGATCCTGTGGAAAAGAATGTTTGCACCGGACGGCGTGATCAACAGCCTTTTAGGACTGATCGGAATTGATACAAACTTTGCATGGCTCAGTGACACAAGAACAGCAATCTGGACTCTGATCATTCTGGCTATCTGGCAGTTCGGATCTTCTATGCTGATCTTCCTGTCTGCTTTAAAGCAGATACCCAAAGAATTATATGAAGCGGCTGATGTAGATGGTGCAAATAAGTTCACAAAATTTTTCAAGGTTACCCTGCCTCTTCTGACACCGACGATTTTCTTTAATCTGGTTATGCAGATCATCAACGGATTCCTGGCCTTTACCCAGAGTTTGATCATTACCCAGGGAAAACCTATGGATACCACACTTTTCTATGCGGTATATATGTATCAGCAGTCCTTTAATTTCAATCAGGCGGGATATGCATCTGCAATGGCATGGGTAATGCTGCTGCTGATCGCAGTGATCACCTTTATTTTATTTAAGACCAAAAGATTCTGGGTTTATGAACAGGAGTGATAGAAGTGAAAGCGAAAAAAAGAACAGGTACGATTATTTATCATATTTTAGTATGCGGTTTCGGACTGCTGATGCTTTATCCGCTGTTTTGGATGTTTATGAGTTCTTTTAAAGACACCAATACCATCTTTACAACAGCCAGAAGTCTGATCCCGGATCCTTTTACTCTGGAAAACTATGCAAATGGATGGAAGGGATTTGCGGGGGTATCTTTTGCTACCTTCTTTAAAAATTCTCTTTTTGTAGCAGTTTTAGGCACGATCGGTACGCTGGCTTCTTCTGCCTGTGTGGCCTTTGGTTTTGCCAGATGTCAGTTCAAGGGGAAGAAACTTCTCTTTGGCGCCATGCTGGCTTCTATGATGCTGCCGGGACAGATCCTGATGGTTCCCCAGTATCTCTGGTATGAGAAGCTGGGCTGGGTAGGAAGCTTTGCGCCTCTGATCGTTCCTTTCTGTTTTGCGATTCAGGGATTCTTCGTTTATCTGATGATGAATTTTATCCAGGGGATTCCGAGAGAGCTGGACGAGGCGGCAAAGATTGACGGCTGCTCTTATTATGGGATCTTCGGAAGAATCATTCTTCCACTGATGTCTCCGGCCCTTATTACCGGCGCTATTTTCTCTTTTATGTGGAGATGGGATGACTTTATGTCTGCTCTGCTTTACATTGATGATCCGTACAAATATCCGGTGTCTCTTGCACTGAAACTGTTCTGTGATCCGGGTTCTTCTTCCGATTACGGAGCAATGTTCGCTATGGCTACTTTGTCCATTATTCCCATTGTACTGATCTTTATTTTCTTCCAGAAATATCTGGCAGACGGAATCGCTACATCAGGCTTGAAAGGATAATATCATATTATGAGAAATTGGGAACAGGCGTGGCTGGCTTATCAGCCCAATGAAGACTATAGAGATAAGAATATTTTCCGTTCCTATTATACAAAGGAGTACGGAAACTGCTGCAAAAGAGCAGAAGAGGAGATAAGTATCGCTTCAAAAGCTCTTTTTGGTACAGAATCAGAAAAAGTTTCAGAAAAGGAAGAAGCAGGGATCGTCCTGGAAAAAAATCCTGGGCTGTCAACGGGAGAGGAAGGCTATTTTATACAGGTATCAGATTCTCAGGCAGTGATTCAAAGCGCAGGAGAAAAAGGAATTTTATATGGGACATTCCGCCTTCTTTTCATGGCTTCTGCAGGTGAAAGTATCCGTGGTCTGGAAATCAGAGAGAAGCCGGAAAATCCTTTCCGGATGCTGAACATGTGGGATAATATAGACGGTACTATAGAGAGAGGTTATGCAGGGAACTCTTTTCTCTATGAAAAAGGAGAAATCCAGATCACGGACAGGACCAGAGATTTTGCCCGGCTTATGGCCTCTGTGGGAATCAATGCCATTGCTATCAATAATGTAAATGTGAGAGACGGGGCAGAGTGGCTGATTACCCGGCGCCACAGAGAAAAATTAAAAGCCCTGGCTGAAATCCTGGGAGACTATGGGGTATCCATGTATCTGTCCATTGATTTTGCGGCGCCTATGACTATAGATGGCCTGGCGCTCAGTGATCCGCTGGATTCCCAGGTAAGACAGTGGTGGAAAGAGAAAGCCAGAGAACTGTTTGAGGATATTCCCAATCTGGGGGGATTTCTGGTGAAAGCAGATTCCGAAGGCCGCCCCGGACCTTTTGCCTATGGAAGAAACCATGCAGATGGGGCCAATATGCTGGCAGAAGCCGTACAGCCTTATGGAGGAACTATTATCTGGCGGTGCTTTGTATACAACTGCCAGCAGGACTGGAGAGACGAGAAGACAGACAGAGCAAAAGCGGGATATGACAATTTTGCTCCTTTGGACGGAATGTTTGCAGATAATGTGATCCTTCAGATCAAGAATGGTCCTATTGATTTTCAGGTAAGGGAACCGGTCCATCCTCTTTTCGGCCATCTTTCCAGGACAAATCAGATTCTGGAAGTTCAGGCAGCCCAGGAGTATACAGGACAGCAGATCGATGTGTGTTACCTGGTTCCTATGTGGAAAGAAGTTTTGGATTTTACTACCGGATGTGGAAAGGAACAGGATACGGTAGCAGACATTGTGTCGGGCAGGACTTTCGGACAGGTACGCTGCGGCATGGCGGCAGTATCTAATACAGGAAAGGATCCAAACTGGACAGGCCATGACCTGGCTGGAGCCAATTTCTTCGGATTTGGCCGTCTGGCCTGGAATTCTTCTCTTGACAGTGGAGAAATTGCCAGAGAATGGACGAAACTCCAGATCACCAGAGATCCTCAGGCTGTGGAACTGATCACAGGAATCCTTCTGCGGTCCAGAGAAGTGTATGAAAAATACACAGCCCCCCTGGGAATCGGTTTTATGGTGAATCCCTCCTATCACTATGGACCAAATCCGGAAGGGTATGAATATTCTCCCTGGGGAACTTATCACCGGGCGGATCATCTGGCTATCGGTGTGGACAGAAGCGATACAGGAACCGGATACAGTGAGCAATATTTTGAGAAAAATGCCTGTGTTTATCGGAACAAAGAAACCTGCCCGGAGAATCTTCTCCTGTTCTTCCATCGACTGCCCTATACCTATCGGCTCTCTTCGGGGAAAACTCTGATCCAGCATGTGTATGATACCCATTTTGAAGGATATGAGGACGTAGAGAAGATGGAACAGGAATGGATTTCTCTGGAAGGAAAGATCCCGCAAAAGATATATGAAAGAGTGAAAGAGCGGTTTGACCGCCAGAAAAAGAACAGCAGAGAATGGCGGGATGTGATCAACAGCTTTTTCTACCGCAAGTCCATGATTCCTGATGAAAAGGGACGGAAATTATATTAAATAAATGATACAGAATGCTCTCATACAGATTTTGGCCAGTCTGGATGAGGGCATTTTTCTTTTGGGGGAAATATATATCTTATGAATAGTCGCTGCAGGATACTTGTGTTATACTTAAGGCTATATGAGAGATATGATAAAGAATCAGACAAGGAGCGTATCAGCTTATGACAGTCACTGTGGTAAAAAAACTGAATCCATATTTTGAGATCATCGGCCTTCTCTATGACAGCGTCCGTCCGGAATCTGCGGAAGAGGAAGCATGGAAAAAGTCTGCCCGGAACCGGGGACTAAATCCGGAAGAGATTAACAGGAAGATAGGACCTGTTATAAGAAAATACCATGCCGCTTTTCAAAAATACAGGACAGGCAGGGAGATGGAAGACTTTGACTTTTTCTTTATGCATGAGGAACCGGAGTTTGCCCTTTTTTTCCAGAGTATCTGCGGAGAACATCCGGAATGGTTTGCGAAAGAACTGAAAGAGGAACAGAAAGGCGAGATTCAGCTGGCTTTTCTCCAGGAATTTTCAGAAGAAGAGAAGATCACAGAGCCGCCGGCCTTTGAGATAATGGTAAGAATCCTGGAAAGGGCCGGTTACAGCGGCGGCCTGGGATGGAAGTTTCTGCTTTTTCTTCAGGAGCCGGTGAAAAAACTGCAGAATCTTTCCCGGATCATAAAGGCAAATTTCTCTGCATTTGAAAAAGCAAAAGAAGCCGTTCAAAAGCCGCTGGAAAAGTTGATGGAAGATTTTCAGGAAGGTATGGAAAAGGAGTATCTGATCGCTAAAATTTCCGGGGATGTTACAGCTTTTCCAACCTTGGTATGCTCGGGAGCAGAGGTCATCAGTTCAAATCCGGAAAGCACCACAGCCTATATCGGCCTGTTTGTAAAGGACATTTATAAAATGCTGGAAAAGAGCAGAAACAACAGAAAACACCTGCTCCCTGTGCTGAAAGCTCTCAGTGACAGCAGCAAATTTGAAATCCTTCAGTCTCTGCTCATATCTCCAAAATACAATCTGGAGATCGCAGAGGAATTAAAACTATCGCCCCCTACTGTGTCCCATCATATGAGTGTGCTTTTGGAAAACGGACTGGTAGATGTGGAGAAAAAAGAGGGAAAAGTATATTATACTCTTTCCAAAGAAAGGCTCAGAGAAGCGGTGGGAGAACTGGAGAAGATTTTTTCTATATGATGAGGAGGCCCCGTAACTGACAAAAGAAGCAATGGCGGGGCCCTCTTGTAACAAATGGACAGGGGAAAGCGACAGATAATATCTTGCTGCAGGCCTTGTCGGGCCAGCAGGCACCTCGGCTGTACCATTCAAAGCGAGAGTACGGTTAGAATCACAAAAAATGGTATATAACCGTACCTGGGAATGGAAAAATACGGTTCCAACACAAAAAATCAAATCTTAACCGTCCCAATTATAAATAGGTACGGTTCTATAGTCAAAATGTATTTTCCAACCGTAATTTTTTAAAATATGAAACGTGTTTTAGCAGAAAGGGGAACTTATATGGCAAATCTTAAAGAGAGCTTACTAAAAGAGCAGAACAGACTGGAGAAAATATTAAGAAAAGCGGAGAAACAGTTGAAAGATGCTCCTCAGGGGACAATGCGTCTGTCCAGTAGTAAGAAACAGGTTCAATATTATCACTGTATGCCGGGAGAAAAGAAAAATGGCAGGTATCTTCCGAAAACAGAAGAGCAACTGATCCAAAGGCTTGCTCAGAAATCTTATGATGAAAAGGTGGCAAAGCTGGCAGGAAAAAGACTGGCGCAGATCAGAAGAATAACGAAAGATTATGAGGAAGATGAGATTGAGAAATTATTCTCAGATGAGCATACAGAAAGAAAAAAATTAATCAGTCCCATTGTGCCTACCTGGGAACAGAGGATAGAAAAGTGGGGATCTGAAGATTATATTGGAAAAGAATTTCAGGAAGGTACGCCTGTGATCCTGACGGAGAAAGGCGAGCGTGTACGTTCTAAGTCCGAAAAAATACTGGCGGACTATTTTTACCGGAACAAGATCGCCTATAAATATGAATGTCCCCTTCACCTGAAAGGATATGGGATCGTTTATCCGGATTTTACATTTTTATCAAGAAAAACAAAACAGGAAATTTATTGGGAGCATGACGGCAGAATGGACGATCTCGGGTATGCCCAGAACGCAGTCCGAAAAATCCTGGCATATGAGGAAAACGGAATATATCCCGGTGAGAGCCTGATTCTTACTTTTGAAACAGAAAAAAACGTATTGAATACAAGGATCATAGAAAGATTTCCAGTTGCGATGTTGTTGTCAGTCAGCGCAGCCACCGCTACGTTTCCTTCCGCTGCCTTGCAGACTGGAAAATTCATTCAGTGTCATGAATTTGAAAATAATCGTGTCAGCATACTGGTACGGAAAAATATTTGACATATATCTAATTATATCCTGTTATATATTTTATAAATATCTAATTATAAGGATATGCACAAACCTACAGACTGAAATATATAAAGGGGAAGTTCCTGCGGATTTGTGTGTTTTTTATTCTTAATAAATTAGATGATTATAAAATATATTAGAAATGAATAAAAACATGAAATCAAAACTTTTCCACAGGAATTTTTCTCTTCTCATAGCAGGACAGGCCAGCTCTCTTTTGGGAAACGGGATCCTGGACTTTGCCATGTCCATGTATGTGCTGGAGAAGACCGGATCGGCGGCAGTATATGCAGGTTTTCTCACAGCTTCTATGATCCCCTCCATTTTATTTTCTCCCCTGGGAGGGATCCTGGCGGACCGGGGAAACAAGCGGAATATTATGGCAGGCCTGGATTTTCTGGCTGGTTTGGGCGTACTGCTGGTGGCAGTGTTTATGAGAGAAGAAAACAGTCTTGCCATGATCTGCGGCCTTTTACTTTTTGAGTCTGTACTTGGTGCTTTTGAGAACCCTGCGGTCCAGTCCTGCATTCCCTTTATGCAGAAAGGAGAAAATCTGATCAGGGCAAATGCGGTGGTGATCCAGATCAATGCCTTGTCGGCTTTCTTTTCTCCCATACTGGGAAGTCTGGTCTACACGGCTTTTGGTCTGAAACCGGTGCTGTACGCCGGAGTGGTCTGTTTCTTCTTTACTGCATGTTTTGAATGCTTTATAGAGATCCCCGGTCCAAAATATGAAAAACAAGGCCGAGAAAATCCTCTGCTGCTGGTGAAAGAAGATTTTCTGGACAGCCTTCGCCTCATAACCAGGGAGCGGCCGGCTATTCTGAAAATGCTGTTGGTGATCAGTGTGGTCACATGCCTGCTCCAGGGGGTAAGCGCAGTGGGATTCCCCTATATTATCCGTAATGTCCTGGGATTGAGTTCTATTTACTATGGGTTCTCGGAAAGCGCTGTGGGCCTGGCCGCCATAGCAGGAGGGATCCTGGCCGGTCTGGCGGCTTCAAAAATCCACGGGAAAAATATTTACCTGATCATAGGCGCCCTGGGATTCTTTCTTATCCCGCCGGGAATTTTATTCCTTCTATCAGGGAATCCTTATATCCGATATGGAACCCTGGTGTTGTTTTCTGTGCTGCTCCAGCTGGCTGCCTGTGGTTTTTCCATTTTTGCCACCTCCCTTATCCAGAGACTGACTCCGGGAAATATGATGGGAAAGGTTTCCGCCTATACAAGCGCTTTTACCCAGTGTATCCAGCCCCTGGGGCAGATCCTGTACGGATTTCTTTTTGACAGTTTTTCCGGAGGCGTTGCCTGGATCCTCATCCTTACCGGAACCATTCTGGGAGGCTTTGCACTTGCTGTAAAAGGATTCTTCAGGAAAACGGAAAGAGAATTTACTGAAAATTAACATTGTACGAGGAATCTATAGAGCAACTAAATATTATCAGAAAAATAGTATAAATTAACTCTGGTTTTTCTTTGAAAAAATGGTAAATTTTAAGTATGAGGCAGAGGAGAGAGAAATAGTTCTCTGTAGCTCTGCACAAATTTCAGGAAGGAGCGTGATACTATGAGCGACCCATTTTCCGGGTTTGAGAAAAAAAGAGATTATCTGATCTGCATCGATTCAGACGGCTGTGCCATTGACAGTATGGATATTAAACACTTCAGGTGTTTTGGTCCCTGCATGGTAAAAGAGTGGGGGCTGGAGGCTTATGAGAAGGAGCTTCTGGAAAGCTGGAATGAGGTAAATCTCTATTCCATGACAAGAGGGATCAACCGTTTTAAAGGACTGGTGAAGGCTCTCACGGAAGTACAGGAAAAATACCAGCCGGTAGAAGGACTGGAAACATTGGTGAAATGGGTGGAAGAATCCGATGAATTGTCCAATCCGGCTTTGGAGAAAGCAGTAGAAGAGACCGGAAATATCTGTCTGAAAAAAGCCCTGGCCTGGTCTCAGGCGGTAAATGCCTCCATTAAAGAGCTGCCAAAGGAAGAGGTAAAGCCTTTTGAAGGTGTGAAGGAAGGTATAGAAATGCTCCATGAGAGCTGCGATATTGCCATTGTATCTTCTGCAAATTATGAGGCGGTTAAGGAAGAATGGACCAGATTCGGATTGATCGATCATGTGGATGTGGTTCTGGCCCAGAATGCAGGCTCAAAGAAGAGCTGTATCGAGAAGCTTCTCACATACGGATATGATAAAAATAAAGTAATGATGACCGGAGATGCGCCGGGAGATATGGATGCGGCAGATAAAAACGGAGTATTTTTCTATCCTATTTTAGTAAAAAAGGAAAAAGAAAGCTGGGCCAATATCGGAGAGGCAAAGGACAGGCTCCAGGCAGGAACTTTTGCAGGAGAATATCAGGATGCATTAAAAGAAAAATTTGTAAAGAATCTTACGAAATAACAGGAATATCAGGAGGAAAGCAAAATGGTGAATTTGAGAGAGAAACCTTATTACCTTAACGACGAGCAGATCCAGTGGGTGGAAGATACCATTGCAGGTATGACCATCGAAGAGAAAATCGGTCAGCTGTTTGTCAACATGGTAGGGAACGCTGAGGAGAGAAAACCGGAGAATATCAAGAAAGTACTGGATACCTATCATCCCGGCGCTATCCGTTATCATAACGCTCCAAAGGAAGAAATCTGGGCTATGGCAGACTGCCTTCAGAAGACTACCAAGATCCCTCTGCTGATCGCTTCCAACTGTGAGGCCGGCGGAAACGGCGGAACCGGCGGGGGAACACCTATTGCCAACGGCGCAGCTATGGCAGCTATCGATTCAGAAGAAGCCGTAACAGAAATGGCAACCATCTCTGCCAGAGAAGCTGCAGCGGTAGGCTGTAACTGGAATTTCGCCCCTATCGTAGACCTGACTTACAACTGGAGAAATACCATTGTCCAGTTAAGAGCTTTTAACGACAATCCTGAGGATGTTATCCGCTATGCAAAAGCCTTCTTCAAAGGAATGAAAACACAGAATATCGCCACCTGTATGAAACACTTCCCGGGAGACGGTACAGAGGAAAATGACCAGCATCTGATCATGGGCGTCAATGAATACGACTGTGATAAGTGGGATGCTACATTTGGAAAAGTATATAAAGAACTGATCGATGCAGGAGTTATGACTATTATGGCCGGCCACATTGCCCTTCCTGCTTATTCCAAGAAACTGCGCCCAGGAATCAAAGATGAGGATATCCGCCCTGCAACCCTGGCTCCGGAGCTGATTACAGATCTGCTGAAAGGCCAGTTAGGATTTAACGGTCTGGTAGTTACTGATGCTTCCCATATGATCGGTATGTTTGGCGCCACCATTCCAAGAAAAGAGCAGGTTCCCCAGGCGATCGCAGCAGGCTGCGATATGTATCTGTTCTTTAATGACAGAGAAGAAGACTTCGGCTATATGATGGAAGGCTACAGAAACGGAACTATTACAGAGGAACGTCTGAACGATGCCCTTCATAGAATCCTGGGCGTAAAGGCAGCTCTGAACCTTCACATCCTTCAGAAAGAAGGAAAGCTGGTAGCTCCTAAGGAAAATCTGGCCGTAGTAGGCTGCGAAGAGCATCACAAAGCATCCAGAGAGTTCGCAGACAAATATGTAACTCTGGTAAAAGACCGTCTGAACTATCTGCCTATGACCCCGGAAAGATATAAGAGGATCAAACTGATGTATATCGGTTCTGAGGCAGTGGTAATTGCCGGAACCAAGTTTAAATCCAATGATGAGAATATCATCAAAGATATTGTGAGCCAGTTAGAGGAAGCCGGCTTCGAGGTTGACGCAGAAGTTCCTTCCGCTAAAGGCAAAATGGAAGACTTCAAGAAGAAATATGATTGTGTGCTGCTGATCCTTAACGTACAGGGATTTGCTCAGTTTAATACTATGAGAGTAAAATGGGACGAGCCTACAAAGCAGCCATGGTATATGTCTGAACTGCCGACCTTTGTGGTATCCTTAAGCTATACCAACAATCTTATCGATGTTCCTATGGCAAGATGCTACATTAACTCTTACATGGATCACCATGAAAGCTTTGCAGCCACTCTGGAAAAGATGATGGGCAAGAGCGAATTCAAGGGAAGATATAACGAGAATGTATTCTGTGGAAGATGGGAGACCAGATTCTAAAAAGGAGATCGAAGAATAAATTATGAGATTTTATGAATCATTAAATGAGGACTGGAAATTTGCCAAGACTGATCAGGTGCCGGATAAAATGCCCTGTCATGGAAACGACCAGGACTGGGAGTGGGTAGACCTGCCTCATACCTGGAATAACTGGGACGGCCAGGACGGCGGGGGCGACTACTACAAAGGAAAAGGCATCTATTTAAAGACTATTGAAAGACCTGACGTACCTGCAGATTATAAAATCTATCTGGAATTTGAAGGAGTAAATTCTGTCGCAGAGGTTTATCTCAACAACGAAAAAGTCTGCGAACACAAAGGCGGATATTCCGCCTTCCGTGTAGATGCAACAGAGGCGCTGAAAGAGGGAAAAGCTTATCTGGCTGTAGCAGCGGACAATAAGAACCGTACAGATGTATATCCCCAGATGGCAGACTTTACCTTCTATGGCGGTATCTACCGGAATGTGACCATGATCTGTGTGTCTCCCACACATTTCTGTCTGGACTATTTCGGATCTGCGGGAGTGGCTTTTGATACCAAACTTCAGGGAGAAGATGCTCTGGTAAATCTTTCTGCCTGGGTAACAGACGCCAAGGAAAGCGATATGGTACAGTTTGAGATCATGGATGAAGACGAGTCTGTAGTGGCAGAAGCTTTCGCTCCCGCTGCCTGGGAGACAAAGGCTACTGCCTGTATAGAAAAAGCTCATCTGTGGCAGGGAGTAAAGGATCCCTATCTGTATACTGTGACGGCCAGAATTGTACGCCATAATGAAGTCCTTGATCAGGTAGAGGCAAGCCTTGGTATAAGAGAGTTTTATGTGGATCCGGAAAAAGGATTCTTCCTAAACGGTATTCCCACACCTCTCAGAGGTGTATCCAGACATCAGGACAGACTGGGACAGGGTAATGCTCTTACAGAAGAAGATCATTTAGAGGATGCCTACCTGATTGCAGAGCTGGGGGCAAATACAGTCCGGCTGGCCCACTATCAGCATAATCAGGCATTCTATGATGCCTGCGACGCACTGGGCCTGGTAGTATGGGCAGAGATTCCCTTTATCTCGGTTATGAGCAAAGATCCCAAAGGACATGACAACTGCCGCCAGCAGATGAAGGAACTGATCTATCAGAACTATAATCATCCCTGCATCTGCTTCTGGGGCATCTCTAATGAGATTACCATCGGCGGAGACCGTCCGGGACTTCAGGAAAATCTGGAAGATCTGAACAAACTGGTGAAGGAGCTGGATTCCACCAGACTGACTACTATGGCACAGGTATCTGCCCTTCCGAAAGAGTCCAGACACAACCAGATCACAGATGTGCTCAGCTATAACCATTATTTTGGCTGGTACGGCGGGGACTATACCCAGAATGAAAAATGGCTGGATGAATTCCATCAGATGTATCCGGACAGACCTCTGGGTATTTCCGAATATGGCTGCGAAGGCATTATCAGCTGGCATACAGACGATCCAAAATGCAAGGACTATACAGAGGAATATCAGGCCGAGTACCATGAACATATGGCAAAAATCATCGATGAGAGACCTTATCTTTGGGCTACCCACATCTGGAACATGTTTGACTTCGGCTGCGACGCCAGAGATGAAGGCGGCGTAAAAGGAAGAAACAATAAGGGACTGGTAACTCTGGACAGAAAGGTGAAAAAAGACGCCTACTACATTTATAAGGCATACTGGTCTGAAGAACCCTTCGTTCATATTACCGGAAGAAGATATGCCCTTCGTCCTTATGATCATATGACTGTTAAAGTATATTCCAACCAGAAACAGGTAACCCTGTATGTGAACGGCAAGAACGCAGGCACACAGGAAGGAAATAAGATTTTCCTGTTCGAGAACATTGCGCTGGATCAGGATATCAATGTGATCACTGCCAAAGCAGAAGGCTGCCCTGGGGATACGGTTACTTTCACTAAGGTGTCTCAGCCATATGCCGGATACGTAAGACCGGTAGATGAAGAAGATGAGGGCGCTGGAGTGAAGAACTGGTTTGAAGGAGTGGACGAAAACGGAGAACTTCCGGAAATGACCTTTAACGAGGGTTACTACAGTGTCCGTGATTTTGTCAGTGAGATTCTGACTAATGAAGAAGCTGCGGAGATCCTGGTAAGCGCAATTAACACCTACGGGACTATGAAGACGAAAAGATCCATGCTGGGAATCCTGTCGGGCGTACCGGTAGAGGATCTGGCGGAGATGTACGCCAGTGACAAAGAAAAGAGAGAACGGCTTCTCAGACTTGCAAATGCAGAACTTCAGAAAGTGAAGAAATAGTTAACAGAGAAAAAGCCCCTCTGCCTTCAGTTTTTTTTCTGAAAGGCAGGGGGACTTTTTTCCTTTAAAGCAATTTACTTTAAGGAATGCCCCAGTCTTCCCCATCGCCGATAACTTCCATATCTACCAGCTCTATAATATCCCAAAAGGCTTTATCTTCATCAGCGACCATAATACAGTAGTTGCCATTTTCAGGAATGTCCACCTTGATATCCTCTCCCTGATAATCCAGGATCTTCCAGATTTCACGTTCCTATTTATCTATCTATATCATATCATGGAAAACAGAAAAAAAAAGAGACAGTCTCACAGAGATTCCGGGCTTTCAATATGCCGGATTTCCGTGGGATCGTCTCTTCTCTCTTATTTGACACCGAAATCTGCTAACTGGCGCATAGCGCTTTTTCTGCCGGTGAAGTGTACGGCGTGGAGCCCCTGGGCTCTGGCCTCTGCCACATTGTCCAGAAGGTCATCGATAAAGACTGCCTTAGAAGGCTCAATATCAAAATCTTTTATCAGCTTCTGATAGATCTTTGGATCAGGCTTTAAGCAGTGGATCTGCCAGGACATATAGCCTCCATCCATAAAATCCAGGAACTTCATTTCTTTCTGGCACCGGTCAAAGAGGGGCTTTGAGAAGTTAGACAGGATATAAAGCTTATATCCCCGCTTCTTAAAATATGTCAGCCAGCTCTTTGTGTAAGAATAAACACGAATGGTCTCTCCCATCCGTTCAAATATCTCTCGGATCTGTTTTTCATGAACAGGATCATTATTTATGAAAGCTTGCAAAAGCTCTTCTTCTGAAAGGATTCCCCGGTCACCCTCTGTCCAGGTATTACTGAGAAATACAGCTTTTGCCACAGCCTGGGCTGTTTCTTCATCATATTTCAGATCCCGCAGTAATTTCTTCCAGTCATAGCGGACAAGAACTTTGCCAATGTCAAAGATCAGCGTATCGATTTCGGAAGTTTCCGCCAGGATCTTTGGAATCGCTTCATCTTCCGAATGGGTCCACTTGTATACCAGAAGTATCGCGTAGATCAACACTGGTATGATCACCGTTCCGAAGAGAGAAGCCATCAGCATATTGCCTGCAGCAGAATTATCCGTCAGGGCAAAGATCAATGTAAGGACATACATGCCTGCCAGAAGGATAACTCCTATGAGTGCAAGAAGTCGTTTCAGGTTCTTCACTTCTTAATCTCCCTTGTCTAGAATATCTATTATTATAATAATTTTTGAGGTATCCGTCAATGTATAAACAACTTGGCCGCAGATTTTGGGGATATACTTATCAGGAAATGGAAAAAGACCTGGAAATATTCGCCAGGGCTTTTCCGGAAACTATGAAATTGAAAACTCTGGGAAAAACGGCAGATAAAAGGGAAATTTACTGCTTTATATTGGGACGGGCGGACGCCGGGGAAAAGATTTTCTTATTCGGTGCCATTCACGGAAGAGAATATATGACCAGCCAGCTTCTTATGGAACAGACTGCCGAATTTCTCACAAAACTGTACCGGGAAGAAACTTATAAAGGATATTCCTATAAAGAACTGCTGGAGGGAAAAGCCGTCTATGTAGTGCCTATGGCCAACCCCGACGGAGTTACTATCAGCCAGCAGGGCCCCAGAGGGCTTAGAGATCCCCAACTTCAGAAACTGGTATGGAAGATTGGGGAGAGAGAAGGGGGAAGAATGCCCTGCGGACCTTACTACAGAAGATGGAAGGCCAATGCCCGTGGCGTGGATCTGAACCGGAATTTTCAGGCTTTCTGGGAAGAGTACCATGATCTGAAGGGACAGCCTTCCAGGGAGGGTTACAAAGGTCAGGCCCCGGAGGATCAGGAAGAGTCTAAAGTATTGGCTGAACTGACCAGACAGGAAAAATTCCAAAGGACAGTCAGCTATCATTCTTCTGGAGAAGTCATTTACTGGGATTTTGGACAAAAAGGTGAGTTCCGGAAAATATGCCGAAATTTTGGGGAGCGGATACAGGGGATTACAGGATACGGCCTGCCGGAAGGCTGGGATTACCTGGACCCGGCAGGCTACAAAGACTGGGCCGTAAAAGAAAGGAGGATCCCCAGCCTCACCATTGAAATAGGAAAAGCAGAGTCTCCCCTGCCCCCTTCCGCCTTCCGGGAGATCCTCAGAAGGAACCGGGGCGTCTGGGAGGAGACGCTGCTGTCTCTGTAAAAAGAGTTTTTCGGGATCCCTGCTATGTACAAAGGCTGCTGCGGTAAAAAGTATCTTACTGCCGTATCCCCTTACCGTGGCAGCCTTATTAAAAGGGGAGGATAAAGTATTTCTACTTTTTCTTTGGTCGTCTGCGGAAAGCGCCACCCATTTGTGCCATCCCTCCGTGGACTATTTCTAGTATTGCCGGGAGAGGAAAATCTATACATATTTCAGAAAAAAATTGTGGACTGTTATAAAAATAGCGATTTTGGGTAATGGCAGAGTTCCTTTTCTAATTATCAGAAGTTACATAAAATAAGATCTTGGTAATATACTCATTTTCGTCATAAGAAGTAATATAATCATTGATACAGAATTCGTAGGAATCTGAGCAGATTTTCAGGTTATGGCTCCGGCAGTACTCCAGGATCTTTTCATAGGAACGGCCAATGGAAAGGTAATCTCCCACATGATAGATCCCTGCGCATTTCCCGGCGGGAAGCTTACGGATATTTTCGGCTTTGTCGGTTTTCTCTATGGGAAGAAAAGCGTGGGAAGCCTCTGTATAACGACCTTCCAGGATACGCTCCAAAGGGACGACTACCCCGCATTGAAAAAATACAGGAAGCTGTTTCTGAAAAGAATCGGAAAAGCACTGTTTGGTGGCAATGCTGATCTCCCGGAGGGTGTAAGGCTCTTCTACAGACTGGACCAGGATGTATTGGGAGCTGATATCTTCCAGAAACACGGAGCTTTCTTTTCCCCGGAGTCCCCTGGTTTCTTCCATCTGCTGGCAGCGGTTCACCAGACGGCTTCGGATCATGAACAGTTCCTGGATCCTGCTGTCAATGACCGAGAGCTGGTTTTTCATGGCGGCCAGACTGCTGTCAATGGTATAGTGCTGCATATGTTCTTTGATCTCGCTGAGAGAAAAGCCGATTTTCTTCATAATGAGAATGGTATCCAGGTAGTCCAGCTGCTTGGCACTGTAGTACCGGTATCCGTTATTGGAATCTATATAATCGGGACGAAACAGGCCGATTTTGTCGTAGAAGATCAGGGTCTGCTTTGAAATTTTCTGATATCTGGCTACTTCGCCGATGGAAAATAAATTCTCCATACTGCCTCCTTTAAACAGAATACTCCGGGATGAAAACACTGGCTGTGCAAAAATTTTTGCCCCGGATCTCTTGACATTATAGTTACTATATCCTTTATTATAAAGTTCCAGAAGAGAAAACACAAGGAGGCGTTTTTGTGAAGACAAACTGGTTGTTGACTATAAGAAATAAACTCACAGAGGGACTCACCTGGAAAAAAATCCTTTTGATCATACTGGGGGCAGGAATCTGTACCTTTGGCATACACAATATCCACCAGCGCACGGGGATCACAGAAGGCGGGGTTATCGGTATGATGCTCCTGGTAGAGCGGTGGCTGGGGATCTCCCCTTCGGCCATCACTTCGGTTCTGGATATTTCCTGTTATCTGCTGGCTTTTAAATATCTGGGAGGACAGTTTATCAAGATTTCCATGATCTCTACGTTAAGTGTATCCCTGTTCTATAAATTCTGGGAATTCTTTCCCCCTATGCTGCCGGATCTGTCGGAATATCCCCTGGCGGCGGCTGTGGCAGGAGGACTTTTCGTGGGAATCGGCGTAGGGATCATTGTCCGTCAGGGAGGCTCCAGCGGCGGTGACGACGCCCTGGCCCTGACCATATCCAGAGTGACCCGCTGGCGGTTGTCCCGGTCTTATCTTTTTACAGATTTGGTAGTCCTGGGACTTTCTCTGACTTATATCCCGGTTTTACGGATTGCTTTTTCACTGATTACAGTTACGATCTCTTCTTTCCTCATCGATCTGGTACAGAACTTTGGGAAGGACAAGATATCCGAAACGTCCAAGGTCCAGGCTCAGGGAGAATAGAACAGGATAATAGAAAATTATAATGAAAATATACTAATGAATATTCATTAATATCTTGCATTTTAAATTTTTTTTGCATATACTTATAGTAAAGAAAAAGAAATGAGGTGTTAATAATGGCAAACGCAGCAAACATTCTGCAGAGTTTGGTTCCGATTTCTCAGTTCAATAAAGGAAAGGCAGCTCAGATATTTGACAGGCTTCGTACAGAAAAAGAACTGATCGTGCTGAAGAATAACCAGCCTTCCGCAGTTATTTTGTCGCCGGAAGAATATACACGGCTTACAGAGATTGAAGAGGACTATATGCTGCTTCTTGAAGCAAACAGCAGACTTGAAGCAAATGGGGATAAACCAGGCATTTCTTTTACGAATGTACTTAATGATCAGGGTATCAGTGAATCCGATATTGATGATGCAGAGGAAGTGGTTATCGAATGATTTGGAGTATTGAAGTTATTCCTGCGAGCAACGAGCCAAGCGGGCATGCTTGCATGTCCATTTGGCGACTGCCGCAAGGGTCAAATACCCCGATGCTTGCATTGCTATAAGTTTGGTGCCCCGTATGCTTGCATCGGGGTATTTGACTGAAGAAGCAGAAAATGATTTAAAAAAACTGGATCATTCTGTTCAGCTCCAAGTCTTAAAAGGAATCCGAAAAGTAAGCCAGAATCCTCTTCCTGTGCAGGAGGGAGGCTATGGGAAACCTTTAGGAAACAGAACTGGAAATAATCTGACAAATCTTCTGAAAATAAAGTTTCGGAATCTGGGGATCAGGGTTGTATATAAGACGATCCAGATTGACGGTATAATGAAGATTATTGTTATTTCAGCAAGAACGGATGAACAGGTATACAAAGAAGCAGGAAAACGCCGGGAAAAGTACGATTTGTAGAATGACTTTATCCTTAAAAATATCTTGCCTTTTCCATGAGAACTCCCATAATAGTAGTTGGAGGAAAAGGAGATTATGAACAAGATTCTGATTTTAGAAGACGACAGAAAATTAAATGACGGGATCCGGCTGGCTCTCAGAAGGGAAGACTGTACTTTTCTCCAGTGCCAGACCATAGAAGAGGCCCGGGAACTGCTGAAGAAAGAAAAAGTCCGGCTGATCCTTCTGGATCTGAACCTTCCGGACGGAAACGGACTGGATTTTCTTCAGGAGATCCGGGCAAAGAGCGCCGTGCCGGTGATCATCATTACCGCCAATAATATGGAAACGGATATTGTTATGGGGCTGGAGCTGGGGGCCAATGACTATATTACCAAGCCTTTCAGCCTGATGGTTTTAAGAGCCAGGGCAGGAGTACAGTTAAGACAGCAGGATATGTCCGGGCAGACACTGTATCAGGAAGGCCCTTTTTCCTTTGATTTTCAGCGGCTGGTCTTTCAGGTGAGAGGCAGGGAAGTAGAGTTCAGCAAGACAGAACAGCGGCTTCTGAGAAAACTGCTGGAGAACAAAGGCGCTACTTTAAAGAGGACCTATCTTATTGATGAAGTATGGAGCGGAGATACAGAATTTGTAGATGAACATGCCCTGACAGTGGCTATCAAGCGGCTGAGGGACAAGATCGAGGAAGACAGTAAAAATCCCAGATACATCAAAACAGTATACGGGATCGGATATACCTGGGCGGCACAGTGATATGGAAATGATAATATTTGGAACAGGAATGCTTGTTTTGGCAGCAGGGGTCTGCCTTTATGGAAGACAGAAAGAGCGGCGGCTTCTGGAACGGCTGGAGTCTATGCTGGAAAAGGCCAGGAGTGGGAGTTTCCGCCAGGAAGAGATTGATGAGACCATGGTATCCTCTGTGGAAAATTCCATGGCCCGCTTTCTGGAGGACATCAGACTGGCAGAAGAAAATCTGAATCAGCGCAAAGAGCGGGTACAGACCATGATATCGGATATTTCCCATCAGACAGCTATACCCATTTCCAATATCCTGGTATACAGCCAGCTTCTGGAAGAGGACTGTACAGATCCTCAGATGAGAGAATATGGGACGGTGATCCGCCAGCAGGGAGAAAAGCTTCAGTTTCTCCTGGATTCCCTGGTGAAGATATCCAGGCTGGAAAACGGGATCATACAGACAGTTCCTCAAAAAGGGGAGCTAGGTGAACTGGCCTGCCAGGTAAAAAGCCTTATGGAACAGAAAGCCGGAGAGAAACAGATATCCCTTGAGGTAAAATCGGGGAAAGAAAAGGTCTATGCCTGGTTTGACCGGAAGTGGACCAGGGAAGCACTGATGAATCTGGCGGATAACGCAGTGAAATATACGCCGGCAGGTGGAAAAGTCACTATGGAAGTGGTTTCTTACAGCCTGTTTTCCAGGATCGACGTCCGGGATACGGGGATCGGAATAGAAGAGGAAGAACTGCCGGAGATCTTTCAAAGGTTTTACCGGAGCCGGGACGTCTTTTCAGAGGAAGGGGTAGGCCTGGGCCTGTATCTGGCAAGAGAAATTGTCAGAAGCCAGGGAGGATATATCAAGGTTTCTTCAAAGAAAGGGGAGGGAAGTGTCTTTTCCGTATTTCTTCCCAGTGAAAAAAGAGAAAATGTCTCCAGACTGTGATATTTCAGAAACGGTCTGGAGATTTTTTTCTGCTATCCTCTCTTTAGAGAAAATCCGGGCCTTTGGGTTTGAACAGGGGACCGGGGAAAAGGAGGCATTATGAAAATACTGGAAGTAAAAGATCTGAGAAAAATATACGGAAAGGGAGAGACTCTGGTGAAAGCCCTGGACGGGGTCAGCTTCTCTGTGGAGAAAGGAGAATTTCTGGCAGTGGTGGGAACCAGCGGCAGCGGAAAGTCCACCCTTCTCCATATGATGGGAGGACTGGATATTCCTACCGGCGGAACGGTGCTGATCGATGGGAAAGACCTGTCTTCCATGAAGGAGGAAGAGCTGACTATCTTCCGGCGGAGGAATATCGGCTTTGTATTCCAGAGTTATAATCTGGTCCCTATGCTGAACGTCATGGAGAATATCACCCTGCCCCTGGGGCTGGACGGCAAAAAGCCGGACAGGGAATACCTGGAAAATGTGATGGGTATGCTGGGTCTGGAAAAGAAGAAAAACAGTCTTCCCAGCCAGCTTTCCGGGGGACAGCAGCAGAGGGTGGCCATTGCCAGGGCTCTGGCGGCAAAGCCGGCCATTTTGCTGGCTGACGAGCCTACAGGGAACCTGGACAGCCGGACCAGCCAGGATGTGCTGAGTCTGCTTAGGATCACCTGCCAGCAGTTTCACCAGACCATGGTGATGATCACCCATAATGAAGAGATCGCTCAAACTGCAGACCGGATCTTGCGCATTGAAGACGGAAAACTGGTGAAGGGAAGTGATGTCTATGATCTTGGTGAATAGCAGAAAGACCATCTGGCTTCTGACCAGGCGTTTTCTGAAGATCAACCGGGGGAGAAATATTATTGCGGTCCTGGCGGTGGTCATGACTGCGGTAATGTTTACCGCTTCTTTTACCGCAGCAGTTTCTGTGCTCCGCTCCACTATGAATCAGGAAATGCGGACCAGTATGGATTCCAGCCAGCTCTCTATCCAGGACCTTACAGAAGAACAGTTCCGTCAGATCAGCCAGTATGACAAGATCAAAGAGATGGGCTACACGATCTTTCTGTCGTTGGCGGAAAATGAAGAGCTGCAGACCATCTCCACAGAAATCCGTTATGCAGATGAAAACGGGGCCAGGAGTTATCAGTGCCTGCCTACCCAAGGAACTCTCCCCCAGGGGGAGAAGGAGGCTGCTGTCAGCACCATTGTTCTGGATCTGCTGGGTGTACCTCACAAGATCGGCAGTACCGTGACTCTTACCTATAGTGCTTCGGGGAAACAGATTACAGAGGATTTCCGGCTCAGCGGTTTCTGGGAAGGAGATCCTTTGCCAAAGGCCCAGATGGTGTGGGTTTCCAGAGATTACTGTCTGGCCCATATGAAAACCGCCACAGAGGAGTCCATTGCAATGGGAGATTTTGAGGGGGACTATAATCTGAGTCTGTGGTTTGACAATATCTTTAAGCTGAACCAGTATAAGGAAGAGATCGAGGAACTTTATCATGTTTCGGATACTCCCGCCAGGATGGATATTCCCCCGGCTTATGACAGGCTTTTCGGAGAAGACGGTTTTCCTTTTGCCACGGTAGGGGCAGTAATTTTTCTGGTCTTCCTGTCCGGTTATCTGATCATTTATAACGTGTTTCAGATATCGGTAAAAAATGATATCCGGGCCTATGGGCTTCTGAAGAATATCGGGACTACGGGAAGGCAGTTAAAGGGGATCGTCCGAAGGCAGGCCCTGCTCCTGTCCGGAATAGGGATTCCCATTGGCCTGCTCCTTGGGTGGCTGGCTGGCAGGGCCATGGTGCCTTATCTTATGGAATCGGAACTGGGGGCAGAATCCCCGGAAGTTCTGGTCAGTACCAGTCCCTGGATCTTTCTGACTGCCGTTCTTTTCTCCCTGGCTACGGTCTATATTGCCTGTATGCGTCCCTGCCATATTGTAGCGAAAGTGTCTCCTGTGGAAGCGGTGCGGATGACGGAAGGATCTGCCCGGAACCGGGAAAGAAAAGGCCATAAGGTCACTCCGGGAATCATGGCCCTGGAAAATATGAAAAGGACCTGGAAGAAATCTGTACTGGTGGTGTTATCCCTGACCCTTCCCATCTTCCTTCTGAACTGTATCTATACAATACAGAAAGGGTTTGATTTTGACATTTATATAGATACTTATATTTCTTCGGACTTTAAGATCACAGGATCCGGAACTATGGCGCAGTATGCCGATCTGAATGCACTGACTCCCGAGATATTAGGGGATATCCGGAGTCAGGAAGGCATAGAAAGCCTGGCCTGTGTCTATGACACGGAGGAACTCCATCTCTTAAGCGAGAAAGAGTATAAGATTCTGGAAAATATGATGGATCTTGCAGAAAAAGAAAAAATTTATGACAGCGCCTGGGCAAAAGAAGAGAGAAAGCGTCTGGAAAGCAGACAGACACCCTCCCATGTATTGGGAATCAACCAGGCGGCCTTTGAGAAAATGGAATTTCTGGACAGCTCCTGTACCTGGCAGGAATTTACACAGGGAGACTATGTGATCGTTTCCGCCAGTATCTACGGCTTTGGGGGATATTCAGAACCGGGGGATAGGATCACCCTTGAGATCGAAGGACAGAAGAGAGAGTTCCAGGTTCTGGGGGTGGGGGCTATGCCTTATGATCTGGAGTATCCTTTTGGAGCAGGTACTTATTATGATATTTCTTTTTACCTTCCGGAAGAGACTTATCTTCAGATGGGAGGAAATCCGGGGGCGATGACTGTGGGGATTGAGGCAGAGGAAGGAGAGGAGAAAGTACTTGGAAAATGGCTGGAAGACTATCTGGCTGATAAGCCTCAGCTTCTCATGGACTCCCGCATGGAACTGGAGCAGCAGTGCAGCCAGTTTGCCGGAAAATATATGCTGATCCTGGGACTTTTATGCGGGGTGCTGTTTGTCATCGGCGTACTGAACTTTTTCAATACTTCGGCGGTGTCTGTGATCAGCAGGAAAAAGGAACTGTCTTTGCTGGAAGCGGTAGGAATGACCAGAAAGCAGGTTCTGAGAATGCTGTGCACCGAAGGCGGGGTCTATTTCCTGGCAGCTCTTCTGCTTGCGGATACAGCAGGAATACCTCTGATGAGAGAAGTGATCGCAAGGACCGCAGGCAGGAGTTTCTTCTTTACCTATCACCCTTCCATAGCGGTCAGCCTTCTGGCCATTCCCCTTCTGGCCCTTATAGCCTGGGGAGTTCCCAGATATCATTACCGGAAAATGTGCCGGGAAACTGTTGTGGAGCGGATCAGGGAAGAGTAGGATTTGAGGTGTTCTTTTCGATAGAAAAGCAGACGGTTGTGTGGTATACTAAAAAACAGGCAGAGAAAGTAATCCTATTTTGAGATTATATATCCGGGAGGTCTGAGACTATGGAGAAGATTAAGGATGAAAAGTTAAGAAAGATTTTACAGGAAATGGCGGAGCTTCTTAAACAAGTGTATGGGAACCGGCTGAAGGCGGTAATCTTATATGGTTCTGTTGCCAGAGGTACCCAGACGGAAGATTCCGATGTAGATATTATGGTGCTGGTAGACGGTACAGATGCACAACTGCGGGAATATGATGAAAGACTCAGCGATGTGTCCACAGATCTGGCGCTGAAGTATATGATGGTGTTCTCCATCATTGATGTAAAATATCAGGAGTATCAGGACTGGAAGACAGTTTCACCATTTTATAAGAACGTGGCTCAGGAAGGAGTTGTGCTTTATGCAGCATGAGAGAGAAATCTTGTGCAGATATCGGCTGGAACGGGCGAAAGAGGATTTACAGGAGGAACTTTGAAAATGAAAGAAGACAGTAAAAACGACTTATTTGAGAAGGCGCCTATTCCCAAGGCCTATTTCACTTTTGCCCTGCCGGTAGTGTTCAGCATGGTGGTCTCCCTGGTCTATAATATGGTGGATACCTTTTTTATCGCCCAGACCGGAAATACAGATCTGGTGGCGGGAGTTTCTTTAAGCGCTCCTGTTTTTACATTGATGATCGCTCTGGGAGATATTTTCGGACTGGGAGGAAGCTCGGTGATCTCCCGGCTTTTCGGCCAGAAGCTGGATAAAGACGGGAAGCGCCTCAGTGTGTTTTGCTTTTACGGCGCTATTGCCTGCGGAATCCTGGTGACTGTACTTCTTCTGCTATTTAGGGGGCCTGTACTTACCCTTTTAGGGGCGGACAGGGATACCATGACCTATGCCTCCCAGTACTATACCTACATTGCCCTGGGTGCTCCCTTTATCATTGTGTCCTATACACCCCTGAACCTTCTGCGGACAGAGGGATTTGCCACTGCTTCCATGGTGGGAAGTATCCTGGGGGCTGTGGTGAACATGATCCTGGATCCGGTCTTTATCTTTACCCTGGGGATGGGGGCTGCAGGTGCTGCTATTGCCACGGTGATCGGAAATATCTGTACAGATCTATTTTTCCTGTGGTTCCTTCTGAAGAAAAGCAGGCGGCTGTCTGTGGATCCCAGAGGATTTCATATCCAAAAGGGAGAACTGGGACAGATTTTTGCCATTGGGATTCCGGCTTCTGTTACAAATTTAATGCAGAGCCTGGGAATGGCCCTTACAAACCGTTTTCTCCTCCCCTATGGAAATGATGCTGTGGCGGCTATGGGGATCGTGATGAAGGTAAACCTTATCGCAGTGCTGGTACTGGTGGGACTGGCTTTTGGCGTCCAGCCTCTCATCGGATACAACTACGGGGCGAAAAACAGCAGACGTCTGAAAGACATTCTGAAATTCAGCTATGGAGTTGAATGCGGAACAGCAGCGGCTCTGGCTTTGCTTTTGTCTGCAGCGGCCTCGGCACTGATCCGGATTTTTATGAAGGATCCCGGAATCATTGAGCTGGGGGTTCCTATGCTCCGCTTCCAGCAGGCGGGAATGATCTTTATCGCCGTAGTGCTGGTGACTACAAGTACTTTTCAGTCTGCGGGAAAAGCTCTGGGAGCTTTCCTCCTGTCTGTGAGCAGACAGGGCGTGATCTTCGCTATTGTGATCTTCCTGGCTTCAAAAACTTTTGGCTACAATGGCGTCCTGGCTTCTCAGGCAGTTTCAGATTGCCTCACTGCCATCCTGGCGGCAGTCCTTCTGTTTCGGTGGATACGGGAAGAAAAGGGGAGCGTCTTTTAAAAATAGAAAAGAGATATAGCCATAGAAAAAAATATCTGTTATACTTATATTCAGAAAGTAAAATATCCCGCTGAGAGCGGGAGTCAGGGATTCAGCAAAGGCGCTGACGGAGAGAGAACTCTGTCAGCGCCTTTCAATTTTTATCAGGAGGTTATTTATGGGAGCCTTTGACAGAGTTTTAAGCGGTATACCAGGTCTGGATGATCTGCTGGATTATATCCGTATGGGAGACAATGTAGTGTGGCAGGTGACAGATCTGGAGGAATTCCGGTATTTTATGGAGCCTTTTGTAGAGCAGGCCATTGGTGACAGGAGAAATCTGATCTATATGCGGTTTGCAGACCATGAGCCCCTTCTTTCCCCCAGAGAAGGGCTGAAGATTTTTGAGTTTAATCCGGATAAAGGCTTTGAGGCCTTTACTGTGGATATTTACAACCGGATCACTATAGAGGGGAAAGACGCTTTTTATGTGTTTGACAGTCTTTCTTCCCTTCAGTCTGTCTGGTATACGGACCTGATGATGGGGAACTTTTTCCGGGTGACCTGCCCTTATCTGTTTAAGCTGGATACAGTAGCCTATTTTCCCCTTCTCAGAGGAAGGCATTCCTTTGACGCTGTGGCCAGGATCCGGGATACCACCCAGCTGCTTTTAGACGTCCATACAGGGGATAAGCTTTATGTCCATCCCTTAAAGGTGTGGAACCGGTATTCTGCCAAAATGTTCCTCCCTCATTCCTGCAGTATGGATCTGGAAGATTTTAAGGCGGTAGACGGAGGCGTGGCTTTAAGCCGGTACTATCAGATCATGGAAGAGGAAGAGGCCCAGAAGCAGGACCAGAACTTTGACAGCCATGACCGGTTCTTTTCCATGGCGAAGCTGGAGTATCAGCAGGGAAGGTTCCGGGAAGAGACGGAAAATCAGATCCTGGAAAGCACCATGACTAAGGATAAGCGGCTTCAGGAAATGCTGAAGAAATATTTTAAACCCAAAGATTATTTCAAACTCCGGGACCGGATGATCGGCAGCGGCGCTATTGGAGGAAAGGCCTGCGGCATGCTTCTGGCCAGGAAGATCGTGAATACCCTTCTGCCGGAATACCGGGCACACAGGGAGGCCCACGATTCCTATTACATTGGTTCAGATGTGTTTTATACCTATATTGTATCCAATAACTGCTGGGAGACCAGGATCGCCCAGCGGACAGAAGAAGGCTATTTTGAGAAAGCCGGACAGCTTCAGAAAGCCCTGCTCTCCGGAGAGTTTCCTTCCAATATCAGGGAAAAATTTCGCTCGGTGCTGGAATATTTCGGACAGAGTCCCATTATCGTCCGTTCTTCCAGTTTCCTGGAAGACGGATTCGGCAATGCCTTTGCGGGAAAATATGAGTCTGTGTTCTGCGTAAATCAGGGAACACTGGAAGAGCGGCTGAAAGTCTTTGAGGACGCAGTGCGGAGAGTTTACGCCAGTATTATGGACATATCCGCCTTGGAGTACAGGAAGCAGAGAGGCCTGGAACACCAGGACGAACAGATGGCTGTGCTGGTCCAGCGGGTTTCCGGCTCTCACTGGGGAGATTATTTCTTCCCTGCGGCGGCAGGAGTGGGATATAGTTACAGCGCCTATAAGTGGAGTAAAGACATGGATCAGAGCGCCGGAATGCTCCGGCTGGTGGCAGGCCTTGGGACCAGGGCCGTAGACCGGACGGAGAACGATTATCCAAGGCTGGTAAATCTGGACCGTCCCGCCGTATCCATGCAGACCAATATGGCGGATAAACACCGGTTTTCCCAGAAAAATGTGGATGTGCTGGACACCAGGGCAAATCATCTTCTCACAAAAAGCACAGATTCCCTTATGGAAATCCTGCCTCTCTGGTATAAACGGGCGGTGATGGAGAGAGACTATGAGGCAGAAGAGGCCCTGAACCGTATGGGACGGTGGCGCCAGGTGTGGTTTGTTACCTGCCAGAAGCTTTTGGAGAACCGGGAATTTACCGGACTTATGCAGAAGCTTTTGAAGACACTGGAACAGGTCTATGGAAATCCGGTGGATATTGAATACACAGTAAATATAGATGAGGAGGGGGATTTTGTGGTGAACCTTCTTCAGTGCCGGCCTCTATTTACGGGAAGCAGAGGGGGAAAAGTGGAAATCCCCAGTCTTTCAGAGGGAAAGACATTTTTCCATCTGAAGGATTCCTCGGTAGGTAATTCCCTGAAAAAACAGATCCATGTGGTTATACAGATCGAGCCGAAATTATATTATGAATATCCTTACGGAAAGAAGCACCAGGTGGCAGAAGCTGTAGGAAGGATTAACCGGTATTATAAGGGATCGGGGAAAAATCTTCTTCTCATGACTCCCGGCAGGGTAGGAACATCCTCTCCGGAGCTGGGGGTTCCGGTAACCTTTGCGGATATTTCCGCTGTCTCCGGGATCTGCGAGGTCTCGGACAGCCGGGCTGGCTATATGCCGGAACTGAGCTACGGAAGCCATATGTTCCAGGACATGGTGGAGGCGGAGATCTTTTACAGTGCCCTTTGGGAAGATAGGAGAAAGCTGGCTTATGATCCGGAACTCTTTGCAGAAGAGGAAAATCTTTTCCCACAGATCTGTCCGGATATGGAGGAACTTTTCCCCATGTTCCGGGTTACCCAACCGGAAAACCTCTATTACTGGAACGATGTTATGTCCGGGGAGACTCTTTGCCAAATTGCCGAAAGTTAGGATTGAAAAATAATCAGATATCGTATATACTGTACCTGTTAAATTAAAACAAGAGAAATATAAAAGATAAAAGGCAGGTAAGATATATGGCGTTATTACAGGAATGGAGAGACAAAGCGTACTCCCAGCAGGCAGACAGAGGCCAGCTGCAGAAATTCTGGACAGATTATTTTTTGATTGAAAAGGGAATTTATGAACAGCTTCTCAGCAATCCTGACGAAGTAGTAAGAGGTACTGTAAAAGAGCTTGCAGAAAAATATAACGTAGATGTTATGACAATGGTAGGCTTCCTGGACGGAATCAACGACAGTCTGAAAGTTCCCAATCCTATAGAGGAGATGGAAGAAGATACAGAAGTAAATCTGGGCTATGATCTGGAGACTCTGTACAAGAACATGGTAGACGCAAAGGCGGACTGGCTGTACGAACTGCCACAGTGGAATAACATTTTCTCTGAAGAGAAGAGAAAAGAATTATACAAGGAGCAGAAGAAATCCGGAACTGTTGTAAAAGGACCGAAGATTGGACGGAATGATCCATGTCCATGCGGAAGCGGCAAGAAATATAAACACTGCTGCGGCAGAAATAAATAACAGACATCACGCTCTGCGTGCTGCCTGTTATCATGAATAAGTAAGAACAAAGGAGGAGTTGTCGTATTAGTCATATTCTCGATTCTGATTAATACGACAGCTCCTCTTTTTTCGGAAAGGAGAGTTATGCCGGAAATCATTTTCCTCTGGCTGGGCCTTCTGTGCCTGGGCTATTTTGTGGGAATTGCCAGGTACGCAGGCTGGACTTCCAAATTTTTCATAGTCTGGGCGATTCTGGGAGGTGTTTTGCTGACAGTGGGGATCCTGATCCTGACAGACAGTATTCCCCAAAGGATTCAGCCCTTATGCTGGGGATTTGGCCTCCTCCTGCTGGTCTCTGTGCTGGTGGTGGTGGGAGTGATTGTCTCGGTCATGTTCCTAACCGTGGAGCCGGATCTGGACTACCTGGTGGTACTGGGGGCTCAGGTAAAAGGAACAAGGCCAAGCCTGTCCCTTCAGTACAGGATCGACAGTGCCTGTGAATATCTGAAGGAAAATCCCGGCACCCGGGCAGTACTTTCCGGGGGAAAGGGGCCGGACGAGGGAATTTCTGAGGCCAGGTGCATGTACGAGGAAATGCTCCGTCAGGGAGTAGACCGGGAACAGCTGATCCTGGAGGATCGGTCTGCCAGCACCAGCCAGAATATTGCATTTACCCGAAATCTTCTGAGAGAAAAAACAGAAAGGGAAGAGGGCGCAGAAGGGATATTACGGCGCCTGAAGGTAGGAATTGTCACCAACGGCTTTCACCTGTACCGGAGCATGGCCATAGCCCGGAAGAAAACAGACTGGCAGGTCTATGGGATCGGGGCCAAAAGCAATGCTTTTCTTCTGCCCAATTATCTCTTTCGAGAATTTTTCTGCGTGATAAAAGATAAACTGGTGGGAAATCTGTGATTTTTAATTCAGCTTCCGAAACTGCAGGGGAGTAACTCCAGCGGTGCGTTTGAACATGGTAATAAAATGACTGACGCTGGAGAAACCAGTCAGCCGGGCAATATCCTGTATTTTTAAGTGCGGGTCTGTGATGAGCAGGCCCTTTGCTTTGTTTATCCGGAAAGAAGTCAGATACTCATAGGTTGAGCAGCCTAAAAAACGTTCAAAAAGCCGGGACAGATATTGAGGGGTGATATACACCAGATTGCTGAGCTCTTCCACAGTAAGTTCCAGACTATAGTGATTTTCTATTTCTTTCATTACCGGCTCTACATATCGCTTATACAATTCCTCCTTTTCAAGATCATGGGTGTAGCCTCCTTCTACAAATTCCAGAAGAAGGTTATAGCAGCACACAGACAGAGCCTTTTCGTCTGTAGGAGGATTTTGATATTGGAGGATCGCAGATTGGATAATATGGGCAATCCGTTCTCCCTGAGAGGTATCGGTGAAGACAAAGGGGCGTCCCCCAACCATTTTCGTAATGCTGTCTTCTGCAGTACCGGTGAAGGTGGCAAAGCAGGTCTGCCAGATTCCTTCCAGTCCTTCATAGGAATGCTCCAAAAACGGAGAGAGCAGAACGCCTTCTCCCGGATTTAAAATATAAGATTTTCCCTGGATTTTAATCTGCCCCTTTCCAGTCTCTGTCTGAAGATAGTGAAAGAGCGGATATCCTTTCGGACGGCACATAGGGTCCTGAATCCACTGGTTTCCTATAGAATCAAAAGCAAAAGGCTGCCGCACCGGTGTGCTGCGGAAAAAAATCGACATAAGATCACCTGTTTCAAAATATGATATTTTTAAGTCTATCATAGGATATCTGCTTCTGTCACTGAAAATTTCGCAAAAATCAGTTGAGGCTCTTCCGGTATCGTAATATAATAATTGAATGAAATGATTTTCGGAAAGGTATGGAAATAACAGTGATTTATAATAATATTCTTGAGGCAATGGGAAACACGCCGCTGATTCGTCTGGAGCGAATGACAGAGGCAGGAAGTGCGCAGATTCTTGTGAAATTTGAAGGACTTAATGTAGGCGGCTCTATTAAGACCAGAACTGCCTATAACATGATACGTGATGCAGAGGAAAAAGGACTTATTAATGAAGAAACGATTATTGTGGAACCTACCAGCGGCAATCAGGGAATCGGTCTGGCGCTGGTAGGGGCAGTCCGTGGGTATAAAACCAGGATTATCATGCCTGATTCTGTCAGTGAAGAGCGGAGAAAACTGATGAAGCATTATGGTGCGGAAGTAGTTCTGGTACACGATGCAGGCAATATCGGAGAGTGTATTGAAGAATGTCTGAATACAGCTCTGAAAATGGCCGAGGAAGATCCGCGGGTTTTTGTGCCTCAGCAGTTTGAAAATCCTGCAAATCCTGCAGTGCACAGAGCCCAGACCGGAATCGAAATCCTGGAGCAGGCGGACTGTCCCATTGACGGCTTCTGTTCTGGAATCGGTACTGGCGGTACCATTACGGGAATCGGTGAAGTTCTTAAAGAGAAAAATCCTCATATAGAAATCTGGGCAGCAGAGCCAGAGCATGCGGCAATCCTTTCTGGGGGCTCCATTGGCACACATCTCCAGATGGGGATCGGGGACGGTCTGATTCCGGCAATCCTGAATACGCAAATTTATGATAATATCTGTATCGTAACAGACGAGGAAGCTATCCAGACATCCCGCGACCTGGCATCAAAGGAAGGAATTATGTGTGGAATCTCATCTGGAACCAACGTGGCGGCAGCTATGAAGCTGGCAAAAAAATTGGGTGAAGGAAAAACGGTAGTGACCATTCTTCCGGATACAGCAGAGAGATATTTCTCCACGCCTTTGTTTGAAGAATAGAAACAGGCAGGGGACCGGCTAAAAAACAGTTGACAAACCTCTGAGGTAAGATATAATATGGAACAAGAAAGTCAACACGTTGAAGAGAAGAGTAGGATGTGGAAGGTCCCAGAGAGGGAGGCATATGCTGGAAGTCTCCTGTCGCGGAAGCATTTGAAAACTACCTCGGAGTGGCCCTAATCCGGTCCGGTGATTCCGTTATCATCAAATGAAGTGGTTCCGGCAGAAATGCCGGTTCAATCAGGGTGGAACCGCGAGAATATATGCCTCGTCCCTTTTGCCGAAAGGCGGAGGGAACGGGGTTTTTCTTTTTGTATAGAAATTTCGTTCCCCGGCAATAAAAAGGCAAGAAAATCAGAAAATTAACAGGAGGAATAGAATTATGAAAATTACTTTAAAAGACGGCTCTGTAAAAGAATACGCAGAAGCAAAATCTGTTATTGAAATTGCAGCAGATATCAGTGAGGGACTGGCCAGAGCTGCTACAGCAGGAGAAATCGACGGAGAGATCGTAGATCTGAGAACTCCTGTGGAAAAGGACTGTCAGTTAAATATCCTTACCTTTAATGATGAAAAGGGAAAGGGAGCCTTCCGCCATACAGCTTCCCATATCATGGCTCAGGCCATTAAGAGACTTTATCCGGAGACAAAGCTGGCCATCGGTCCTTCTGTGGCAGATGGTTTTTACTATGATGTAGACAGAGAGACGCCGTTTACAGCAGAAGATCTGGAAAAAATTGAAAAAGAAATGAAAAAGATCGTAAAGGAAAATCTTCCTCTTACCAGATCTGAAAAGCCAAGAAACGAAGCCATCGAATATTTTAAAGGAAAAGACGAACCCTATAAGGTAGAACTTATTGAAGACCTGCCGGAAGATGCAGTGATCAGCTTCTATTCTCAGGGAGAGTTTACAGACCTGTGCGCAGGACCTCATCTGATGAGCACAAAATATGTAAAAGCTTTTAAGCTCACCAGCCTGGCAGGTGCTTACTGGAGAGGAAATGAAAAGAATAAAATGCTCCAGAGGATCTACGGAACTGCTTTCCCAAAGAAAGCAGAGCTGGAAGAATATCTCCATATGCTGGAGGAAGCAAAAAAACGTGACCACAGAAAGCTTGGAAAAGAATTGGGACTGTTCATGATGAGAGAAGAAGGTCCTGGATTCCCATTTTTCCTGCCTAATGGAATGGTGCTGAAGAATCAGCTTCTGGATTTCTGGCGTGAGATCCACCGGAAAGCAGGATATGTGGAGATTTCTACACCGATCATGTTAAGCCGTCATCTCTGGGAGACTTCCGGACACTGGGATCACTACAAAGAAAATATGTATACTACAGTTATCGATGATGAGGATTTTGCCATTAAGCCTATGAACTGTCCGGGAGGCATCCTGGTTTATCAGTCAGAGCCACGTTCCTACCGTGACCTGCCTATCCGTATGGGAGAACTGGGAATCGTACACCGTCATGAAAAATCAGGACAGATGCACGGACTTATGCGTGTGCGCTGCTTTACCCAGGATGATGCCCATATTTTCATGACACCGGAACAGATTAAAGATGAGATCAAAGGCGTGGCAGACCTGATCGACAGTGTGTATAAGCTGTTTGGCTTTAAATATCATGTAGAGCTTTCTACCAGACCGGAAGACAGCATGGGAAGTGATGAAGACTGGGAGATGGCTACAGAGGCTCTTCAGGGAGCATTAGACGACCTGGGGCTGCCCTATGTTGTAAATGAAGGAGACGGAGCTTTCTACGGACCAAAGATTGATTTCCATCTGGAAGACTCCATCGGAAGAACCTGGCAGTGCGGAACCATCCAGCTTGACTTCCAGCTGCCGCTGCGGTTTGAACTGGAATATACAGGAGCAGACGGAGAGAAGCACAGACCGATCATGATCCACCGTGTGGTATTCGGTTCTATCGAGAGATTTATCGGTATCTTGATCGAGCACTTCGCTGGAGCTTTCCCAACCTGGCTGGCTCCGGTACAGGTGAAGGTGCTGCCCATTTCCGACAAACATCTGGAATATGGACAGAAAGTCCTGGAAAAACTGAAAGAGGCAGGCGTTCGGGCTGAGATTGATACAAGAGCAGAGAAGATCGGCTATAAGATCCGGGAAGCTCAGATGAAAAAGATTCCTTACATGCTGGTAGTAGGTGCAAAAGAGGAAGAGGAAGAAAAAGTATCTGTGAGAAGCCGTTTCCAGGGAGATGAAGGCCAGAAAGGACTGGAAGAATTTATAAAAGACATTCAGGAAGAGATTGCTTCAAAAGAAATCCGTAAGATGGAACAGGAAGAAAAGTAATTTTTGATGTATAAGAAATAGAAAAATGGCACATATTATCTCTGATAAATCTATTTTAGGAGGTAATATGTATGCCATTATTAAGCTGTACAGCAAGAACCTGTCTGTATAATAAGAATGAATACTGTTCTAAAGGAGACATCCAGGTAGACGGACCAAACGCTCAGAGACCGGATGAAACCTGCTGCAAAAGTTTTGTAGAGAAAAAAGAAGGCGCTATGAACAGTATGGAAACAGGTACAGCCACTCAGACTATCCAGGTGGCCTGTAAAGCCTGTGAGTGTACCTACAACGATCAGGAAAAATGTGACGCTGCAAAAATCACCATTGCAGGAACAAATGCCTGCAGATGTGATGAGACTATGTGCGGAAGCTTTTACAAAAAGTAAATGATCAAGCCCCGGAAATTATTCGGATCCTTTTCGGACCAGAAAATTTCCGGGGCTGCTTTACACTTTTCTAACGAGGCGGCGTCTGAGAACCTGCATTTACCTGTTCATCGACATCTTCTGCTTTTCGGGTGATCAGCTCCCGGTATTTGGTGGGAGTCATTCCCTTTGCCTTTTTAAACAACTTGGTGAAATAGGTAAGATCCGGAATTCCGCAGAGAATAGCGATATCCTGGATAGAATCTACCTGAGTATTCAAAAGATATACTGCCCTGTCGATCCTCTTGCTGTTTACATAGGAAGTAAGGGTGATCCCTGTCTCTTTCTTGAACATGGCGGAAAGATAGCTGCTGTTCAGAGAAAAAATAGAAGATAGATTCTTCAATGTGAGATCAGAAGCCAGATTTAAGGCAATATAATTTAATACCTTCTGGATAATGGGAGAGAACCCCTTGGTGGAGTAGGTCTTTACTAAAAAGCAGTACTTCCGGACCATTTCCCGCCTGAGAGGATCTACCTGGGATACAGAGGTAATATTCTCAATCTTTGCTGCCATTTTACTGGACAGCTCGTCCAGATAGATAGGATGTACCTTTCCTCTCTGGGCAGCCTTGCGGAAAAGGGTGTTGCCGATGATCAGATAGTTTTTCTGATCCCGGATAGTGTCTGAGAGCCGCTGCTCCAGATCTGAGAGATAGGAAGGGCGGTACATATAGGTCTCTGCAGTTTCATAATCTCCCCGGGCAATACATTCCATGATGGCTTCTTCGTTTTCATAGCGGTTTTCCATGCTTTTGATGGTATCCAGACTTGGCTCCGGTTCCAGAGCTTCGTCAAAATGAAAATCAAAAGAACTTTGATTTTTCAGACGGCGTATCTCATATTTTCCCGGTCCATAGACCTGGTCAGCCAGACATTTTACATAGCTTCCCAGGAAGCTTTTGCTTGGAACTTTGGGCAGGGTAGAGAAATACTGCTTGATATAAGTGTGATACTTCCCTGATATTTTCAGCTTTTCGCAAAGCTCCATGAGATCTCCCACCACAGAAGGCTCAAAGATAAAAGGACCGGCCAGAAAAAGCTGTGAGGGATTCAGGGGAAGTATCAGATAACAGCAGGTAAATAAATCCTCGCCGAAGATGATCTCCACTTTATCGTCAAACAGATTATCGAAATCCAGAAAGGTATCCTTTAAAATATTGCTGGGATCTTTCACAAGAGTTTTTCTCAGCCCCAGGTCGAACTGGTCATCCCATTGGAAGGGAAGAGTAACCGTATGTGTAGGAATCCGTAATTCGCTGAACAGTTTCCTCGTAAAATCTATAAGAACATTATCCATAAACATATCCCCACTGGTAATATTTTTATATATTATAGTATAATTTTTATGCAATTTCAACCCACACAAAAATTATACCGAAAAATATAAAAAAAGTCTTAACGTTTTTATAGAAAATTAATATATAATGAATACTAACGACTTACATATGTAATGTAGAAGGAGGTAATTTTTAATGAGTAACACTACGAACAAAGTCCAGCCTTTCGGTATGAGGGACAAACTCGGTTACATGTTCGGTGATTTTGGTAATGACTTTACCTTCATCCTCTCATCAACGTTTCTGATGAAATTTTACACAGACGTTATGGGTGTGAGCCCTGTCATCGTTGGTATGATGATGATGGTGGCCAGATTTGTGGACGCCTTCACTGATGTAACCATGGGACAGATCGCTGACCGCAGCCGTCCTACGGCAAAGGGAAAATTCCTTCCCTGGATCAAGAGAATGTGCGGACCTGTGGCCTTGGCATCTTTCCTGATGTATGCAGTATGGTTTAAGGATATGCCTATGGCGTTCAAGATCGTATGGATGTTTGCAACCTACTTGCTATGGGGAAGTATCTGCTACACAGGAATCAACATTCCTTACGGTTCCATGGCATCTGCAATTTCTCCTGAAGCAAAAGACCGTTCAGAGTTGTCCAGCTGGAGAACTATTGGCGCAACTTTAGCAAGTATGTTCATCGGTGTTGTTCTTCCTATGATCGTTTACTATGAAGATGCAGAAGGACATACTTTGATTTCCGGTACAAATATGGCAATCGCAGGAGCAGTCTGCTCTGTTTGTGCTGTTATCTGCTATCTGATCTGCTATAATCTGACTACAGAGCGCGTAAAGATTGAGAAAAAAGAAGAAAAGTTCAGCCTTATCCATCTGCTGAAAACATTGATTTCCAGCCGTGCTCTGATCGGTATTGTACTGGCAGCTTTGCTTCTCCTTCTGTCACAGCTTACATTAGGCAGTATGGGACAGTACATCTTCCCGAACTACTTTGGAAGCAAAGAGGGTGTATCAATTTCTGGCTTCTGTGCAAACATCCTGGTTATTGTACTGGCCTTTATTGTACCGACTCTGGCAGCTAAAGTTGGTAAGAAAGAATTATCTGCTTTCGGCGGGATTTTAGGAGCAGTGGTATTTTTCATTGCTTTTATTCTCCATACAGATAACCTGTATCTGTTTATCGCCCTTTATACCATTGGATATCTGGGAATCGGTTTCTTCAATGTAAACTGCTGGGCTATGATCACAGACGTAATTGATGATGCAGAGGTGAGAGAGGGAGAAAGATCTGACGGTACTTTCTATTCCGTGTATTCCTTTGCACGTAAAATGGGACAGGCTGCTTCTTCAGGACTTTCAGGAGCTCTTCTGGGTATTGTAGGATATACAGAGGCAACAGCCTTTGATCCAGATGTTTTAAACGGAATTTATGATATTTCTTGTCTGGTTCCCGCAGCAGGATTCCTGCTGATGGCTCTTGCCCTGATCTTTGTATATCCGCTGGGCAAGAAGAAAGTTGACAGCAATATCGCAGTGCTGAAAGCAAAAAGAGAAGGAAAGAAATAAGAAAATATAATTTAAATAAGCAGTAAGTGTACAGTGCCGGCAGGGGAAACTTTACCGGCACTGTTTCTTAATTAAGCGGTGAAATGGGAATAAAAATTACAGAGCTGTGCTCTGAGAAAAAGGAGGAATTTTATGTTATACCCAATTTTAACACCATCCAGATTATTAAGCGACTTAAGCGGCGTATGGGACTTCAAGCTGGACAATGGAGAAGGCTTTGACCAGGAGTGGTACAAGGCTCCCCTGGAAGATCCTATGACTATGCCGGTGCCGGCTTCCTATAATGATCTGAAGGAAGGCATTGACTTCAGAGATCATTACGGCTGGGTATTCTATCAGAGGAAGATTTCCATGCCTTCCTTTGTGAAGACCCAGAGAGTGATGCTTCGGTGTGCTGCAGTTACCCACTATGCAAAAATTTATTTAAACGGAGAACTGATCTGCGAGCATAAGGGCGGCTTCCTTCCTTTTGAAGTGGAGATTACAGAAAAGCTTCAGGACGGAGACAACCTTCTGACCATTGCCGTAAATAATGTGATCGACTATACCACCCTTCCTATCGGAGGAAAATCCAATATGATGAACGGCATGGGAGGCTTCGGCTCTTCCAGCTCTGCAAAACCACAGAACAATCCCAACTTCGACTTCTTCAACTACTGTGGAATTACAAGACCTGTAAAAATCTATACGACACCAAAGGACTACATTGAAGATATTACTCTGGTTCCTGAGGTAAGCGGAACTACTGCCAGAGTTTCCTACAAGGTAGATACTGTGGGAACAGGAGACTGCAAAGTAGAAGTTTTTGATAAAGAAGGAAATCTGGTAGCGCAGGGTCAGGGAACCCAGGGCGTTCTGGAAATTGAAAATGTGCATCTGTGGCAGCCTCTGAAAGCATATCTCTATGATGTGAAAGTGACCTTCGGGGAAGACGTTTATACACTGCCTTACGGCGTAAGAACAGTAAGAGTAGAGGGGACCAGGTTCCTGATCAATGAAAGACCTTTCTATTTCAAAGGCTATGGAAGACATGAAGATACCTTCCCTAACGGAAGAGGCATGAATTTGCCGATGAACACCAAGGATATGTCTCTGATGAAATGGCAGGGGGCCAACAGCTTCCGTACCAGCCATTATCCATACAGCGAGGAAATGATGCGTCTCTGCGACGAAGAAGGTTTTGTAGTCATTGACGAGACCACGGCTGTAGGCGTAAACCTGGATTTCGGCGGCGGCGCAAACTTCAACGGACAGAAAGTCAGCACCTTTGATAAAGAACATGGCGTACAGACCCAGGAACACCACAAAGACGTGATCCGTGACCTGATCTCCAGAGATAAGAACCATGCCTGTGTGGTTATGTGGAGTATTGCCAATGAGCCGGATTCTTACAGCGAAGGAGCTTACGATTATTTCGCACCTCTCTATGAACTGGCAAGAGAGCTGGATCCTCAGAAACGTCCCTGCACATTGATCAGTGTACAGATGGCGCCTCCTGAAAAAGACTGCTCTGCAAAACTCAGCGATGTGATCTGCCTGAACCGCTACTATGGATGGTACTTTGGCGGCCCGGATCTGGAACTGCCGGAACAGGCCCTCAGAAAAGAATTAGACTACTGGAAGACCATCGGAAAACCAGTGGTATTTACCGAGTACGGTGCAGATACAGTTATGGGTATGCATGATACCACACCGGTCATGTATACAGAGGAATTCCAGGTAGAATACTACAAGATGAACAACAAAGTTTTCGATGACTATGATTTTGTAGTAGGCGAGCAGGTATGGAACTTTGCAGACTTCGCTACCAGCCAGAGCCTGCTGAGAGTCCAGGGAAATAAGAAGGGAATCTTTACCAGAGACAGAAAGCCGAAATTAGTGGCTCATTACTTCAGAGACAGATGGCATAAGATCCCGGACTTTGAATACAAAAAATAAAAATTGAGAGACTGCCCTATCGGTACTGGGCCGGTAGGGCAGTCTTTTACTGTTTTATCAGAGGAATATTGTAAGGCGGAACTCCTTCTCAGTGTAAGAGATGTCCAGGGTTCCGCCGTTTTTTTCTATAATTTCCTGAATTGAGGCGATTCCCAGGCCGTGGGAGTGGGGATCTTCTTTGTCTGTGAGGAAACGTCCTTTTCTTTTCTGTACCTCATTTTCCTTTGTGTTTACAATCTCATAGCTGAAGTATCCTTCTTTTGTATAGCGGGCTTTAGCGGAAATCTTCCGCTGTTGTCCGGAGGGGATCTTGCTGCAGGCTTCTATGGCGTTGTCTAAAGTGTTAGCAAAGACGGAACACAGGGTAATATCATCCAGTTTTGTAAAACCGTCAATGCTGATGCTGAAAAAGCAGTCAATGTTTTGCTCAGAAGCCTGGTTATACTTTGCATTCAGAAGAGCGTTTACAACACTGTTTTTACAAAATGGACGGTTTCCCGTCTCTATGTATCCCATAAGTTTTTCCAGGTATTCCAGAGCTTCTTTTATATTTCTGTCTTTTAACAGACTGTCCACTACAGCAAAATGACTGTTCATATCATGGCGGAGCCGTCGTATCTGAAGCTGGTTTTTCTCCAGCTCCTCGTAATAGTCTTTTTGAAGCCGGAGATTTTTCCGCTCCATGTCTGCCTGGATGGTATCTGCCAGATAAGAGGCCAGATAAATACTGGTAAAGTTGGTGGCGATACAGGCCAGCATACAGGGATAAGCGGCAGGGGCCAGGTTGGGGGTAAAGCAGACCAGACTGACTACTGCTGTAAGAGAAGCCAGGCAGATCAGGCTGAGAAACAGCCAGGAACGCCGGTCCAGAAGCTGGCGGGCTTTCAGAAGCCTTCGGTTCATGGACCGGTAAAAAACAAACCAGAAGAGCAGGGGTACAATTTCCGCCAGATTGGAGAACAGCAGATTGGTAAATCCCATTCCGCCCCAAAAAGTAAAGAAAATCCAGGTCCCGATATTATTCAGGAGAAAATTCAGAGCTGTGGCAATGGGATAGAGGATCATTACAGCAGAAATCTTCAAATACCAGGGTCCTTCAAAGAAAAAGGTAGTCCCAAAGAAAAGGCATAATACAACCAGGATATTAACCGGGTCCTGGGCGAAAATAACTACAGAGGACACCAGGGTACAGAGCATCCAGGCTAGGATCTGTAAAAACCTGGGCTCTCTGGGCTTCAGAAGACAGGATACGGTTTTAAAGAAGAAATACCCCTGTACAAAATTACAGGAAGTTCCGATAAGGCTGATGAGATTTTCCATAGGATCCCTGCTTTCCAATTTAAGAGTGAAGAAGTTTTCTGGCAAAGGCTGCGGCCAGTTCCTGGCGGCAGGCCCTGCTTACAGGAAGCTGCTCTTCGCCGCACAGGCAGAAGGTGTTTCCGATCCTGGAAACATGGCTCAGGTTTACCAGGTAGCGGTTATGTATGCGGATAAAGCCTGTTGGGAGTTCCGCCTCAATATCTGAGAGCCTGGCATAAAATACTTCCTGGCCTTTTACGGTGACTGCAGTTACCTTTTTCCGGTCACTTTTAAAATAGAGGATTTCCTTTAAAGGAAGGCGAAGAAGCTGGCCTTTCTGCTTTATATAATAAAACTGCTCTTCCATCCTGCGGCTTTCCTCTACGGCCAGTCCCAGAATTTCCCGGATCTTGTCTTCCCGGTAAGGCTTCAGTATATAGCGGAAGGCCCGGACCTCATAGCCCTGAAAGACAAAGTCGGGATAAGCGGTGATGAAGATAATTACAATATGGGGAGAAATCTTCCGAAGCTGGGTGGCCGTATCTATGCCGTTTAAACCTTTCATTTTGATATCCAGAAAAAGGATATCCCCGTCTTCCTCTTCTAATCCTTCCAGCAGAGCGCTTCTGGAGTCAAATTCCCGGATCCTGCAGGGGATTCCCTGCAGCTGCAGTTCGGTTTTTATTATTTTAGAAAGAGACTTCCGCAGCTCTTTTTCGTCATCACAGATACAGATTTCCATGATTTTTGCAGCTCCTTTTGACTGTGATAGTTTGATCTGTGACAGCGTCTTTCTTCCTGACGGACAGGCCTGAAAGCCGATATCAATAATATTATATAGGGTTTTCTGAAAATTTGCCAGCAAGAGGGATGATTTTGCCGAACTTTCCCAAAATTCTGTCAAACTTACCTATTTCCTGAATATCCCTTTCGGGAGAGAAAAATTATAATAATGATTGCCTAAAATTTATACACAGAAATGGGGAGGTAGACCAGATGTTAAAAGTTGAAAATTTGAGAAAAACCTATAAGACAGGGAACAATTCCTACCTGGTATTGAAAGATTTGTCTTTTCAGGTGAAGAAAGGAGAATTTGTGGCGGTTATGGGGCCCAGCGGTTCGGGAAAGACGACTCTTTTAAATTGTATTTCCTGTTTTATCCCTCATGACCAGGGAAAAATCCTGTTAAATGGGAAGGATCTGTCAGGCCTTGGACAGAAAGAGCTTGCAAAAGTCCGGAATCAGCACCTGGGTTTTGTATTCCAGGATTTTATGCTCCTGGACGGACTGACGGTTTTTGAAAATATTTGTCTTCCTCAGGTCATAGCAGGAAAGCCGGTGGGAAAGATGGAAGAGAAAGCCCGGAAGTTCTGCAAGGCCTTTGGAATCGAGAAGATACAGGAAAAATATCCCGCAGAGATTTCAGGAGGAGAGAAACAGCGTACAGCAGTGGCCAGAGCTATGATGAATTCTCCTTATATTTTGCTGGCGGACGAGCCTACAGGAAACCTGGACAGCAGATCCTGCAAAGCAGTCATCGATGCTTTTCTTCAGGCAAAAGAACAGCTTGAGGCTACTGTTTTCATGGTGACTCATGACAGCTATGCAGCTTCTTTCTGTGACCGTGTCATCGTGCTCCGGGACGGTGCCGTACATACAGAACTGACCCGCCGGGGTTCCAGAAGAGAATTTATGGATGAACTGCTGGATGTACTCCGGGAACTGGGAGGTGACAGGGATGACCAGGAATAAGATTTTTGCCAAACTCCGGAGAAAGAATAAAGGGCAGTATGGGATCCTTGCCTTTTGCATCTTCCTCTCTGTGCTGCTGCTTACAGCCTTTGCCCTGATGTATTTCGGACCTACGGTACAGGAATTTCTCCCTGAGGGCGGAGATACACGAAAACTGGCCATTCTGCTTTTAGGAGCTACGGCGGTAGGATGTGCTATTTTCACCCTCTATGCTTCCATACTCTTTTTTCGGTATAAAAGCAGAGAATACGGTATTTTTCTGGCTCTGGGAGAGCAGAAGAAGACCCTGGGGACTATGCTCTTTAAAGAACTGGCTCTGCTTACAGGGGCGGCTGCAGCCCTGGGATTACTGGGAGCCATACCTCTGTCCTGGCTGATCTGGAAGCTTTTTGAATCCTTTCTGGTTTCTACAGAGGAAATGGAATATCACTTTGGAATAGGCGGACTTCTGGTGGGGCTGGTCTTTGCCATTATACTGGCTATTCTTTTAGGAGCTGCCGGAAGGAAATTCGTAAAAAAGACCAATGTTATGGATATCCTGCGGACCCAGCACCAGCCGGAAATGGTGAAGAAGATTCCTGCCTGGACATTTGTGGCCGGCATGGGGATGGTACTGGGAGGGCTTCTTCTGGCTATGGGGCTGCCCAGGATCTTTGTCCATGTCTTTCATGTAGGCCCCCCTTCTGTTCTGAACCTTTTTTATTTTCTGGCAGTGGCAGGCATCTATCTGGTGCTGCTCAGTATAGTAGGGCAGAACCGGAAAGGAAAAAATAGAAAGAAGTATTACAAAAATCTGGTGTCTGTAAGCCTTATGCGGTTTTCCGCCAAATCTACCACACGGAATATGTGCGTGGTCGTCCTTCTGCTGTTTGCAGGAATTTTTGCTGTCTATTATGGGCTCCTGTATTCCGACAGTGCCGGATATATTGATAACGGGACTACCAGAGACTTTGTTCTCCACTATCCGGTTCAGGAGAAACAGGTGACGAAAGAGGAGATCCGGAAGCTGGCAGGAGAGTATTCTGTGGAAATCCAGGATTACACAGAGGGGGAAGGAGCCAATCTGGTGATCACTTATAAAATGACAGATTATACAGAGGACAATGAATATGTGACGGTTACCAGAGAAAAAGGAAAAACGGCTCTTTTTTTCTCCGGAAAAACCTATCAGCAGCTTACGGGAGAAGACCCTGGGGTGGCTCCCGGAACCTATAAGACCATAACGGAGGCAGGGCATCAGGATAATATCTGGGATTTTACAGACGGTCTGTCAGAAGTTTCCAATCCGGACACAGGGACAGAGACTGGACTGACTTTTGGAGGAACACTGGAATATAACAGTCTGTCAGATATGTCTGAGCCTTTTGCTTATGTGCTCAATGATAAAGATTATGAGACTCTGACAGAAGGTATCGGACAGGAGTGGATGGAGCATCTGGTCTTTTTTGACGCTACCGACCCGGAAGCCTCTTATCCTTTTACCAGAGCTTTGTATGAGGAATATGTAAGCCGGGCTACAGACCTTTCTGCTCATATGGGAAATTATGACCGGTGGGAAGAGCTCCAGGCCAAAGCCAATGGGGAAGAATATATGTATGGGGATAAGGTTGAGATGGACCCGGAGGATACCCAGCTTCTTGGAAACTGGAGATACGGGCCGCAGTTTCAGATTCTGAACAGCCAGGAATGGATGCAGTTTGTTGGGGTCTATGTGATGCTCTGCCTGTACATTTTCATCATCACCCTTTCCACAGTGGCTATTATGACTTATGTAAGAGGTGTCTCTGTGGCTGCGGACAACCGGGAAGTTTTTGTAAGCCTGGAGCGGCTGGGAGCAGACCGTGAGTATCGGAAGAAAGTTTTAAAAGCTCAGCTAAGGAAAATTTTTATTTACCCGACAGTTCTGGGCTGTGGGGTAGGATTGCTTTTCAGCATAGGAATGAACTATATGAATGACGGAAGACTAACCGCTGCTGAGCTTCGGAGTCTGATGATAGTCCTGGGAATCAGTCTTCTTATCTTTCTGTTTCTGTGGGCCGTTTACCAGGCAGCCAGGAGAAAGGGAGAAAAAATCCTGGGAATCTTCAGGGAAAAGCAGAGATAGGTTGTGGAAAAAATAGAAAAGTAAGAATATTTGCTTGGATAGGTATTTTTGAAAAATATTCATATCTTTTTATATACAAAAAATGTATTTTTCAGTATAATCTTTGTGGTGAAAATATAAGGCTTAACAAAGAATAATCTGAAAAAGAGAGGAAAAAGAGATGAGATTTTCAGAAACAGAAAAGAGACAACTGATCATTTTTGCAGCACTGGCCTATGGGATCACTTATGTCCTGGGACTGCTGATGTGGTATGGAAACAGCACAGGAGCAGATCTGAGTGTATTTCCCAACGCCCAGATGATTTATCCGGCGGCGGGAGTTATGATGGCTTATCTGCTTACCAGGAAAGGAGACCAGAAGGTGCCCAGGATTTTTTATGTGACCTTCCTTGTGATTACAGTCCTGATGATCCTGTGTGCCCTGGGTTCTGTATTTCTGCCTCAGAGTATACAGGCAGGACAGATGGAAATGTCAGTATGGATGGTGCTTGTACAGGTGGTATTGATCCTGGGAAGCATTGTATTTTGGATCACCCTTCTGGTCTCGGGAAAAGAGAGGCGGGAAGCCTGCGGCCTGCGGTGGAGGAACTGGAAAAAGTCGGTTTTGTGTATGCTTTTGTTCTTTGTGCTTTACAGCCTCCGTATGGGGATTTCCAGTGCTCTGGGAGGACAGATGGGAGAATTTATCCAGCTGTGGGCTTTGCCTTCTACCTGGCTCTATCTGGTTACATTGATCCTGAATTTCTTCCTGGTAGTAGTGGCCTTCTTCGGAGAGGAATACGGATGGCGGTATTATCTCCAGCCTCTCCTGCAGAAAAGATTCGGACTGAGAAAGGGCGTACTGCTTTTAGGGGTGATATGGGGACTGTGGCACCTGCCTCTGGATTTCTTCTATTACACCACGCCGGATATGGGCGTGATCTATGTGGCGTCCCAGATCGTTACCTGCGTCTTTATAGGAATCTTTCTGGCTTATGTCTATATGAAGACCAGGAATATCTGGGTAGCTGTGGCTGTCCACTATATGAATAATAATCTGATCCCTATGTTTGTTGGCAATTATTCTGCAGATGTACTCCAGGGACAGACTATTGCCTGGGGGGACGTACTGGCTTCTCTGATACTGAACCTGGTAATCTTTGGATGGTTTATCTTCCTGAAACCATTTCGGGAGAAAAAAGAAGCCTGAGAAGATATCCTGGCCATAGATAACACAGAAAAAAGGACTCTTTTTGGAACTGTCGCATTAATCAAAATCGAGAATATTTATACATTTTATTGCTCAGTCTGCGTCGCTTTGAGCCTAGGGTCTCAAAGCTATACTCGACAAATTCGCATAAAATGTATAAATATTCCTGACATTTAACGCGACAGCTCCAGAAGAGTCCTTTTGGGCTTTCTGAAGCTGTGGGCCAGGGGGCGTTATACAACGATCCAGCCCATTGTTTCAGAAATCGCAAAGATCAGGATCAGGGCCAGGAAAATGGGAGCGATCCATTTCAGCATGATCCGGTAGAACTTTTTAATCTTGAAGGGACCGTTAAGTTCCACTTCATCCTCAATAACCTTGGGTCCGATAAAATGCCCCACGCAGATACAGGTGAGAATAGCCACAATAGGCATGAGCACACTGTTGCTGATGAAGTCAAAGAAATCCAGCAGTCCCAGTCCCAGAAGCTGGATAAAGCTCAGAGGTCCGAAGCCCAGAGAGACGATGGTTCCCAGTATCAGGACATAGATGGTGATCAATATCGTGGATTTTTTTCTGCCCCATCCGGTTTTATCCCGCAGAATGGAAACCGCAGTCTCCATCAGGGAGATAGAAGAAGTCAGGGCTGCGAAAAGCACCAGCAGGAAGAACACTGCTCCGATCACTCCCCCAAGGGCCATATCGTTGAAGACCTTCGGCAGAGTAATAAACATCAGGGAAGGTCCTTTGCTGAGGGCAGCTTCATCTCCTCCTGAGAAAACAAAGACCGAAGGCACGATCATCAGACCTGCCAGGAAGGCAACTACAGTGTCAAAGATTTCAATCTGCCGCACAGAAGCTTCCAGACTGCTTTCTTTTTTCATATAAGAGCCGTAAGTGATCATAATTCCCATAGCCAGAGACATAGAATAGAATAGCTGCCCCATGGCCGCCAGTACAGTGGTGGCGGAAAATTTGGAAAAGTCGGGGAAGAAGTAATATTTTACACCTTCCATAGCGCCAGGCCGTGTAACACAGTAAATGCTGATGCCTACGATCATGACGATCAGCAGGGGCATCATAAAGCGGCTGGCTTTCTCAATTCCTTTTTCAACACCCATGATCACTACAATGGCGGTGAGAAGAACATAAATGCAGAACCATACCACCGGGGAAACCGTCTGGCTGGTAAAAGCGGTAAAGTATTCGTCCCCGGAGGCAAGTCCGCCGTCTCCGGTAAGGAAGGTGACAAAGTATTTGATCACCCAGCCTCCGATAACGCAGTAATAAGGGGTGATGATAAAAGGTACGGCGCAGGCCAGATAGCCTACGAAACCGAAACGCTTATCCAGTGACTGGAAAGCGCCGATGGCGCTGAGTCTGGTCTTTCTGCCGATGGCGATTTCTGTGACCATCAGTGTAAATCCGAAGGTCACTGCCAGGATCAGGTAGACCAGCAGAAAAATACCCCCTCCGTATTTTGCAGCCAGGTAAGGGAAACGCCAGATGTTTCCAAGGCCTACAGCCGAACCTGCAGCAGCCAGAACAAAGCCCATCTTGTTTGTAAAAGATCCTCTTTTTTGTTCCATATTTTTCTCCTTTGTATTGTGTGTAAGGTATGTAGGCATAATTATGCCATTTCTTATAAGAAAAAACAAGGGATTTTTTATACAAAAAAGCTTGACTTTGTGTTTTAGCTATGCTATATTACAAAAGTCTGAAGAAGAAAAAGAAAGCAGAGTATCCACTCTCACCTTAGCACAAATGGGTGACTAACGGTTTATAGAATGCAGTGAAGCGCACAGCGTTTTCATATGGAGATATCAGGTGGATAGTGTCTTTTGCTATCCGCTTTTCTTTTGCTCTGTAGATTCTTATTCATGACCATGAAAGCCGGAAGGCTTACGTGTTCTTTTCTTAAAGGAAATGGCCAAGGGGGCCCAAGAGTGTTTTATCAATATTATGGAGGTGCACGACTATTAGCGATTTAATGATCAACGAACAAATCAGAGACAAAGAAGTACGTCTTATTGGAGCGGATGGACAGCAGCTGGGAATCATGTCCGCAAGAGAAGCCCAGAAACATGCAGCGGAAGCCGGACTGGATCTGGTAAAGATTGCTCCCACAGCGAAGCCGCCGGTTTGTAAAATTATTGACTATGGTAAGTATAAGTACGAATTAGCCAGAAAAGAGAAGGAAGCTAAGAAGAAACAGAAAACCATAGAAATCAAAGAAGTGCGTTTATCCCCTAATATTGAGGAAAACGATTTAAAGACCAAGGTCAACAACGCCAGAAAATTCCTGCAGAAAGGAAACAAAGTGAAGGTGACTCTGCGTTTCCGGGGAAGGGAAATGGCACATATGCAGAGCAGCAAGCACATCTTAGATGAGTTTGCGCAGATTCTGTCCGACATTGCGGTGATCGAAAAGGCGCCTAAGGTGGAAGGCAGAAGCATGACTATGTTTTTGACAGAAAAACGTTAATAAGAAAAAGAGTTTAAGGAGGACATAAACATGCCAAAAATGAAAACTACCAAAGCTGCTGCAAAGCGCTTCAAAACAACAGGAACAGGTAAATTAAAAAGAAATAAAGCTTACAAGAGCCATATCTTAACAAAGAAATCTCAGAAGAGAAAAAGAAATCTCAGAAAAGCAGCTATCACAGATGCAACAAATGTAAAGAGCATGAAGAAAATCCTGCCTTACATGTAATCTGGACAGTCGGCAAAGTTTCATTGAAAAAAGATTATCTTTAATATAGGAGGAAATTAAGAATGGCAAGAATTAAAGGCGGATTAAACGCTAAGAAGAAACATAACAGAGTATTAAAAATGGCTAAGGGCTACAGAGGAGCCCGTTCCAAACAGTATAGAGTAGCAAAACAGTCTGTAATGAGAGCTCTGGCAAGCTCCTATGCAGGAAGAAAACAGAGAAAACGTCAGTTCAGACAGCTTTGGATCGCTCGTATCAATGCTGCTGCAAGAATGAACGGTTTATCCTACAGCAAATTCATGCACGGCTTAAAGCTGGCGAACGTTGACCTGAACAGAAAAGTTCTGGCTGACATGGCTATCAACGATGCAGAGGGATTCGCAACTCTGGCAGAACTGGCAAAGAGCAAATTAGCTTAATAGATTTTTCAAGGGGTTGTCGCGTTAGTCATATTTCAGGAATATTTATACATTTTATGCGAATTTGTCGAGCATAGCTTTGAGACTATAGGCTCAAAGCGGCGCAGACTGAGCAATAAAATGTATAAATATTCTCGATTTCGACTAATGCGACAGCCCCTTTTCATATTTGACAAATTTTAGTTCCTTGACTATAATATACTTAACAAGACAACTGGAAAAGATGGCTGCACCCCATCCGCTCCGGGAAGATATAAAAGCTTAGTTACAAAAAGTAGTCGCTATCTTGACCAGAGACAGGGCGGCTACTTTTTATTTTTCATACTTAGGATGGCTACGATCAAATTTGCCGTGGCAATGACGATCATAAACTCTTCATATGTACTCATAATTACCACCCCTTTCGTAAGACCTCCGAAACAGGTGGAAGCTGCCCTTCCCAGTTGCCTGGGTAAATATACGATCTTATCGTGAATACAGTATAAATATCTTTTTCCGGCAAGTCAATAACACTGTCTAGGAAGAATATCTATTCCCATCTATCCTAAATTTCATAAAAACTTAAAATCCCGTGTAAAAACCGCAGATGTCTGCATACTAATTTTGGCAGCTATTCAGTTCAGATTTTAGAAAGTTAATCTTGCGAAATTAACTCCAGTATGTTATGCTATTCGGGCATGTCAATTTATTAACAAACCTTTGATGGAGGAAAACAAAATATGCACAGAAATGAGACAAAAGGATTTCCGGGGGGAATTCATCCCACAGACGGTTACGATAAGTCTCTGACTATGGACATTCCGGTGCGGGAATACTGGCCGGAAACAGTGACGATTCTGGCAGAACAGTCTTTTCGCGCCCTCTGCGGCCTGAAGGTCAGGCCTTTGGACCATGTGCAGGAAGGAGAGCGGATCGGGGATCCGGAAGCCTTTATGGCGGCCCCTCTTCATGCCAGCGTCACCGGAGAAGTGATAGAGATCAAAGAGGCAGAGAATCAGGGAAGGACCGTGACAGCCTGTGTGCTCCGACGGCTGGAAGATCCAAAGAGAGAGACCATGTCTTATGAAAAAGAGGGAGTTTCTCTGTCTGAGATTGATTCGGAGAAGATTTTGGAAGGGATTCGGGAAGGCGGCCTTACGGGTATGGGAGGCGCAGGTTTTCCTGCATTCCGAAAATACGAAACGGATAAGCAGATAGATACTTTGCTGGTCAACGGTGCGGAATGCGAGCCTTTTTTGACCTGTGATTATCGTCTGATGCTGGAGCAGGGACCTGCCCTGCTTAATGGCGTCCGGCTTCTTTTGAAAGCTTCCGGTGCTGGCAAGGCTTATGTATGTATTGAAGACAATAAGCCGGAGGCCATTGAGAATCTTCGGAAGATTTTGGAAAAGATGAGAGAGCAGGGGATTTTAGACCAGGGAGAAGAACTGGAAATAAAAGTGCTTCCTACAAAGTATCCTCAGGGCGGTGAGCGCCAGCTGATACAGAGTGTTTTGGGAAGGGAAGTTCCTATGGGAGGGCTGCCTGCCGATGCAGGAGTGATCGTTTCCAATGTGGGAACTGCCAAAGCCGCAGCAGATATGGTTCTGGGGAACAGACCCCTGACGTCCAGGATCGTTACGGTAACAGGCTGTGTGAAAAATCCGGGGAATTTCCTGGTCCCTATAGGCACTTCCGCCAAAGAACTGGTGGAACTATGCGGAGGAGTCACCACAGAAAAGAATCGGATCATTGGGGGAGGGCCTATGACAGGCCCCTGTGTGGCTTCCGACTGGAAGGGTGAAGAAGAGCTGTTTTACATTACCAAGAGCACTTCCGGAATACTGGTCCTTCCGGACAGCCATTACGAAGAGCAGCCCTGTATCCGCTGCGAGGCCTGCAAAAATGTCTGCCCTGCAGGGCTTACTCCCTACCAGATCGATTTTGCTTTTTTAAAGGAGGACTATGATCTGTGCCAGAAGCTCTATGCCAGCGAGTGTATCGCCTGCGGCTGTTGCTCCTACATCTGTCCGGCCAAAAGAGAACTGACTCTCCGGAACAGACTGGCACGAGATTTAGTGAAGCAGCGAATGAGAGAAAAGGCGGTGAAGAAATCATGAGTCCCACAAAAGTAATAAACGGTCCTCATCTGAGGACTGCCCAGACCACCAGGAACATCATGCTCCATGTTTCTATTTCCCTGGTTCCTGCTCTTCTGGGAGCAGTGTATTATTTTGGAATCCGGGCCCTTTATCTGACTGCTTTTTCTGTAGCAGTATGTGTACTGACGGAATTTCTGTGGCAGAAGATAACCAAAAAGCAGGTAACAGCAGGAGACTTCAGTGCGGTAGTTACCGGAATGCTTCTGGCCTTTAACATGCCTGTGACAGTGCCTGTCTGGGTACTTGGAGCGGCGGCTGTCTTCAGCATTCTGATCGTAAAGCAGATGTTCGGAGGCATTGGAAGTAATTTTGCCAATCCGGCCCTTATGGGAAGATTGCTGGTCATGGTCTTATGGCCGGGGACAGTTATGGGATATACAGCTCCCAGAACACTGACAGCAGACGCTGTTTCCCAGGCTACAGTTCTTGGTACGGTAAAAGCAGGAGGAGAAACGGGATATTCCTATCTTCAGATGTTTCTGGGAGAAGTTCCCGGCGCTATGGGAGAGACCAGCAAGCTTCTTCTCCTGGCAGGATTTGCCTATATGTGTTACATGGGTGTGGTGAATGCAGAGGCTGCGCTTACCTATATTGCTACAGTGACAGTCCTTACCTTTATTTTTGGTCCATCCGGCCTTTTCACCGGAGACATTCTGTCCAACCTTTTTGGCGGCGGACTGATCATGGGAGGCTGCTATATGCTGACAGATTATGTCTTTGTATCCAGAAGGGGAAAACTTCTGTATGCTCTGGCAGCAGGTATCATTACGGCTGCCATCCGTATTTTCAGCACATATCCGGAGGGGATCTGTTTCGGAATCCTGACGGCTAACTGCCTGGCAGGAGTCCTTGCCCTGCTTTACCGGCAGCAGGTATATGGAACAAAGAAAAAGGTGATTTAAAGGAGACGAATATGAAAAATAAAAATGTCAGAGGAATTCTTGCGTTGATCATAGTAACTGCTCTGTCCTTTGGAGTGATCGCAGGCTCTAAGGCTTTGGCAAAAGACCAGAGTACAGACCAGGGACAGGACAAGGCCCAGATAACAGAGGAACTGGACGTGACAGGGGCCGAAAATATCCAGTCAGCTGCCAGGACAGAGGAAGGCTATCTGGTAACTGTGACAGAAGCCGGATACGGCGGCGATATTGTTCTGGAGGTATCCTTTGGGGAAGATAAGGCTACTGTGACAAATGTGGCAGTGACAGAACAGAATGAGACAGAAGGCGTTGGCTCCAAGATTACAGAAGAGGAATTTTTGAGTCAGTTTGCAGGGGCAAAGGCTCCGGTTTATCTGCCAGGTATGACACTGGAAGAAGACACTGCCTCTGTTCAGGCGGAAGACCTGGAACTTCAGGACGGAACCTATGAGGCAAAAGCAGAGGCTCCTGACAATAATGGCTATATTGACCAGATGACGATGACTGTGTCTGACGGAAAGATCACAGAGGCTGTATGGGATGCTGTAGACGGAGATGGAAATAAGAAAAGCGAGCTTTCTGAAAACGGTCAGTATGTTATGACCGAGGACGGACCTACCTGGGCGGAACAGTCCAAGGCTTTAGGGGAAGCTCTTGTTGAAAATCAGTCCCTTGCCTTTCTGACTATGGATAATCAGGGAAAAACAGATGCAGTATCCGGCGTGAGCATTTCCGTAGGGGGATTTGCCAAGCTGGCTCAGCAGTGTATCGACCAGGCATCAGGAAAAGCAGTCCTGGTGTTACAGGATGGAACCTATGAGGCTAAGACAGAAACTCCTGACAGCAATGGATACACGGATCAGGTGACCATTACAGTTGCTGACGGAAAGATTACAGAAGCTGTATGGGAATCTGTAGATGCAGATGGAAACAAGAAAAGTGAGCTTTCTGAAAATGGCCAGTATGTGATGACCGAAGACGGACCTACCTGGGCAGAACAATCCAAGGCTTTAGGTGCAGCACTGGTAGAAAATCAGAATCTGGATTTTCTGACTACAGACAATCAGGGAAAGACAGATGCAGTGTCTGGCGTAAGCATTTCTGTAGGCGGATTTGTGAAACTGGCCCAGCAGTGTATTGACCAGGCCGGGGGAATCGAGAGCCAGGGAGGATCCGAAGGCCCACAGGAAGGAACGGAGGTAGATGGAGTATCCGGCGCCACCATTTCCTCCACAGCGGCTGTGAAAGGTATCAATGCAGCTTATGAATTTTTACAGACCATAGATTAAAGAAACGGGGGAACAGACATGAAATTAAAATATCCGGCAGAAGCCTTTGCTCTGGGTATTGTGCTTTTTTCCCGGAATATGAAGGAGGCCTTTGCAGGGGGAATACTGGTACTCCTGGCTGTGGTCTTCGCTGAATTTCTGAAGAATCTTTTCGAAAACTGGATACCTGTCTGGAGTCTCAGGCTGTGCGTGCTGATCGGCACAGGAGCTGTTACCGCCAGCGCTTTCCTGCTGGGCTTTACAGCCCTGGGGATCACTGTGGATAACGGTACCTGGCTGATGACCGCAGTAATCGGACTGTTAGCCGGAAAAACCGCTCTTTTCGGAAATCTGGAGGCAGATTACGGAAACATCTTTTATGAGTCCGGGATCCTCTGGGGATTCTGGATACTGCTGGGAATCCTCAGGGAGTTTCTGACTCAGGGAACAGTTTTTGGAAACCTTCTTTTAGAAGAAGCACCTTTCTTTTCCCAGAGCTTTCAGGGAACTGCCCTGGGCTTTCTGGCAGCAGGACTGGCCCTGGCCTTTGCCAATGGAATCCTGAAGAAAAAATCTTCGGGAACCCAGAGCCTGTTACTGGCGATTCCGGTGATCCTTTTTGCAAGGCCTTTTGAGATGGTTACCTTCGGAGGGATCATTGCCTTTATCTGGACAGTAGGGGTTTCTGTACTTCTTTACATTTCCATACAGAAGATTCTGCGGTTTTCTAATCCGGGACCTTATTTCAGAGGACTTCCTCTGGAAATGCTTTCTATGAGCTTTATTTATTTGATTCTGAGTATTTATTAAAAAAGGACTCTTCTGGATACCTTATGGCACGGATGCCATCTAAGGGACCAGAAGAGTCCTTTTACGATACTATTCTGCAAGAGTGATCTGGTTTTCGAAACCTTCGCTGTAGTGTAGTTCGTAATCCTCTGTGATAAAGACTGCCTGTACATCAGGGAGACTGTTGATCAGTTCCATGCCCTTGTCCAGACCCAGAGCAAAACAGGTGGTGCTCAGACCGTCTCCGTCTACAGACTCATCGGAGATGATAGTGACAGAGACCAGATTATTCTCATAGGGATATCCGGTGGAGGGATTTAAAATGTGATGATACAGCACCCCGTCCTGTTCAAAGTACCGCTCGTAAATTCCAGAGGATACCACGGATTTATCGGAAATTTCCATAACAGCCGCTGTTTCGCTCCGGTCTGCGAAAGGCATCTGGACGCCGATGCGGAAGGGGCTTCCATCTGGCCGCTGTCCAATACAAAGTACATTTCCGCCCAGATCGATAATGGCGCTTTCTACTCCCTCTTCCAGGAGATAATCTTTCATTTTGTCAGCAATATAACCTTTAGCAATGGCTCCAAGGTTGATTCCCATTCCTTCTTTTTCAAAACGGATACGATTGCCTTCCAGAGTAATGTCCTCATAATTGATAAGAGGCAGAGCAGCCTCAATGGCTGAACTATCGGGAACGGTTCCTTCTCCCGAGGTGAAATCCCACAGAGAGGAGAGAGGCTCTATGGCAATATCAAAGGCTCCCTGGGACAGCTGGCAGTAGGAAAGTCCCCGGGAGATCAAATCGGCAGTTTCTTCTGACAATTCATAAAATCCCTCTTCATCCTGAGAAAGTTCACCGTGATTCAGTCGGTACAGCTCACTGGTTTCTGTGGTAGGGCTGAGAAGATTGTCATATTTTCTGCATAATTCCAATGTGCCGTCCAGAATGGATTCGTCCTGAGAGTCATAAAGAGTTACAGTAACAATGGTATTCAGTAAGTAATCGGTTTTGCTTATGGGCTCTGTTTCCCTCTCTCGATTTTGATATACCAGGGCAAAAGCCAGAAGCACTAAAAACAGAAGAATGACAGCCAGAACTGCCCGCTTGCTTTTTGTATTCATATAAGCTCCTTTAGTAAAAGATTCTGTTGACTTGTATTCACGGGACCTATTTTACGGGAAATGGAGGAAGTATGTCAAGAATGGAAAAAGCTGAGGATAATGGAAATACAGGTGACGAAAGAAATCAGACATGATAAAATAAAATGATAAAGCAGAGAGGAGAAGATGGGATGACAGTAAGATTCATGATCACAGCAGTTATGGGAGCGCTTTTATTAGGCTGGGTGATTTTCTGCGGAGTCCAGTTTATCTTTCAGGGCAGGAGACGGATAGCCGGGGCGGATTTCATCGGCCAGGTAAAATGTGAAAAATGCGGTACAGAATATACGGTAAGCCCCCAGGAGTTCAATAAAGGCATCATGACTAAAACCAGGAGCCTTACCAAAACCCAAGTCTACAGAGGGGCTTTTGTAGATACGCCTCATTATGCCTATTATGCAAAGAAATTTTACTGCCCCTGCTGCAAGAAAAGAGAATATGCTCAGGTTTTGAATATCAATGAAATAAACAAAGATATGAGAAAAACTACAGTGAAAATCGGGCTGCATTGGCTGGCTATGATGTTTATTGGCGGTATGCTGATCCTGGTATTGGGAGGAATCCCTATATATTTTGCAGACCGGGCGGCTCAGAAACAGGCAGAGGATATGAGACAGCAGCGATATGAAGAACTGAAAGAACGATATTTTCAAGAGGATACAGAATAATATTCTACACTGAGGGTATCAGTACATAAAAACTTTGTATGCGGAAGGCAGGAAAAAGGAGTAAGATTTATGGACTTATTTGATTATATGAAGGAACAGAATCTGGAACAGGAGGCCCCTCTGGCCTCCAGGATACGCCCTTCCACTTTGGAAGAAGTGGTGGGGCAGGAGCATATTATCGGAAAGGATAAGCTGCTTTACAGAGCCATCAAGGCAGATAAATTAGGCAGCATTATTTTTTACGGTCCCCCGGGAACAGGAAAGACCACCCTGGCGAAAGTGATCGCCAATACTACCAGTTCCCGGTTCCGGCAGATCAACGCTACAGTAGCCGGAAAAAAGGATATGGAGGAAGTAGTAAAAGAAGCCCAGAACTATCTGGGAATGTATGGGAAGAAGACCATCCTTTTTATTGATGAGATCCATCGGTTCAATAAGGGGCAGCAGGATTATCTCCTGCCCTTTGTGGAGGACGGTACGCTGATACTTATCGGGGCTACCACGGAAAATCCTTATTTTGAGGTAAACGGCGCTTTGATCTCCAGGTCCATTATTTTTGAACTGAAGCCTCTCACAAAGGAGAATATCGAAACCCTTCTGGACCGGGCAGTGACGGACAAGGAAAAGGGAATGGGCAGCTACAATGCAGTTTTGGAAATGGACGCCAGAGAGTTTCTGGCAGATATTTCCGGAGGAGACGCCAGAGCAGCCCTGAATGCTCTGGAACTGGGAATCCTGACTACAAAAAGAGGGGAAGACGGAAAGATCCATATTGACCTGGAAACGGCTTCCCAGTGTATCCAGAAGCGGGTAGTCCGCTATGATAAGACTGGGGACAACCATTATGACACCATCTCTGCCTTTATCAAGAGCATGAGAGGCTCTGACCCTGACGCCGCAGTATTTTACCTGGCAAAAATGCTCTATGCAGGAGAGGATATTAAGTTTATTGCCAGAAGAATTATGATCTGCGCCGCAGAAGATGTGGGAAATGCAGACCCTCAGGCTCTGGTAGTGGCTGTAGCGGCAGCTCAGGCAGTAGAACGGCTGGGAATGCCCGAAGCACAGATCCCTCTGGCTCAGGCCGTGACTTATGTGGCCAGCGCACCAAAGAGCAATGCTGCCTGTATGGCGGTCTTTGATGCTATGGAAGCAGTGAAGAGCACCAAGACTACCGTGCCTTCCCATCTTCAGGATGCTCATTATAAAGGCTCAAAGAAGATGGGCCATGGCGTAGGATATCTCTACGCCCACGATTATCCAAATCATTACGTGGAGCAGCAGTATATGCCTTCCGAGCTTTTGGGAAAGAAATTCTATCATCCTACAGAGAATGGATATGAAAAGAACATACAGGAATATTTTCGGAAAATCCATGGGGAAACCGATTGAAGTTAATAGAGTAAAGTGATAAAATCTGTAGTTAAGAATGGGGGTAAAACTATGAGAACCTTTCAGAAATCGTCAAAGTTAGAGGATGTATGTTATGACGTTCGGGGACCGGTGCTGGATGAGGCCAATCGTATGCAGGAGAGAGGGATCGATGTATTGAAGCTGAATCTGGGAAATCCTGCGCCTTTTGGTTTTAACGCTCCGGAGGAAGTAATCCTGGATATGATCTATAATCTCCGGGAATCCCAGGGATATTCAGATTCTAAAGGGATTTTTTCCGCAAGAAAAGCAATTATGCAGTACTGCCAGTTAAAAAAGATCCCAAATGTGACCATTAACGATATTTATACAGGAAACGGAGTCAGTGAACTGATCAGCATTGTGACCCAGGCCCTTTTGGATACTGGAGATGAGATCCTGGTGCCTTCGCCGGATTATCCGCTGTGGACCGGCTGCGTTTCTCTGGCAGGAGGAAAACCTGTTCATTATATTTGTGATGAGGAATCAGACTGGTATCCGGATCTAGAGGATATAAAAAGTAAGATTACAGACCGGACCAAAGCCATTGTGATCATCAATCCCAATAATCCTACCGGTGCAGTGTATCCGGAAGATGTTCTGCTGAAAATTGCAGATATTGCCAGGGAACATGAACTGATGATATTTTCAGATGAAATCTATGACCGGCTGGTGATGGACGGGATCAAGCATACTTCCATCGCAGCTTTGGCTCCGGATCTGTTCTGCATTACCCTGAACGGCCTTTCTAAGTCCCACATGGCAGCAGGATTCCGGGTAGGATGGATGGTATTGAGCGGGGCCAAGGAGAAGGCGAAAGATTATATAGAAGGACTGAATATGCTTTCCAATATGCGTCTGTGCTCTAATGTACCAGCTCAGTCCATTGTCCAGACGGCGCTTGGCGGTTACCAGAGCGTAAACGAATATCTGGTGCCGGGAGGCAGGATCTACGAACAAAGAGAATTTATTTATAAAGCCATTAATGACATTCCGGGACTTTCAGCAGTAAAGCCTAAAGCTGCTTTTTATATTTTCCCGAAAATTGATGTAAAAAAATTCAACATCTATGATGACGAGAAGTTTGCCCTGGATTTTCTCAGAGAAAAGAAGGTTCTGGTCACACATGGAAGAGGCTTTAACTGGGGAGCGCCGGACCACTTCCGTATCGTATATCTGCCCAGAGTAGAGGAGCTGAAAAAAGCCACGGACAAACTGGCGGATTTCCTTAAGACCTACCGCCAGTAAGACAAAAGAAAACAGGGAGTTGGATCATGCATTTGTTTAAAAATCATCATGAGGACAGAGAAGAAGAGCATGATTTTTCCAAGGGAAGTGTGGCAGGGACCATTCTCCGCCTGGCCCTTCCCTTGATCGTGGCTCAGTTTATTAATGTATTGTATAATATCGTAGACAGAATTTATATCGGAAGGATTCCCGGAGCCAGTTCGGCAGCCCTTACAGGAGTAGGGGTTGCTTTTCCGATTATAACGGCAATCACGGCCTTTTCCAATTTGATAGGCACCGGTGGTCCGCCTCTGTGCTCCATCGCCAGGGGAAAAGGCGACGAGGACCGGGCAGAGGGAATCATGGGGACTTCTTTTACCCTTACCCTGATTACCGGGGTACTGCTGATACTGGTGGGAATGGCGGTAAAGGATCCCCTTCTTTACGCCCTGGGCGCCAGCGATGCTACCTTTAGATATGCAGATGATTATATCAGCATTTACCTTCTGGGCACTGTTTTTGTTATGATCAGCCTGAGCATGAACGGCTTTATCAACTGCCAGGGATTTGCCAGGACCGGTATGCTTACGGTGCTGATCGGAGCTGTGATCAATATTGTGCTGGACCCGGTCTTTATTTTTGTATTTGGCATGGGAGTGAAAGGGGCTGCCGTTGCCACAGTCATATCCCAGGCTGTTTCCGCCATATGGGTGGTAAAGTTCCTTACAGGGAAACATACCCTCCTTCGTATCCGGTTTTCCAGAATGAAGCCGAATCTCAGATATGTAAAAGAAATCCTGGCTCTTGGCCTTTCCGGATTTATCATGGCAGCTACCAACTGCGGCGTCCAGATTGTCTGCAATGTGACCCTTCAATCTTTTGGAGGAGACGCTTATGTGGCGGTTATGACCATTGTAAATTCTGTAAGAGAAGTATTAAGCGTTCCGGTAAGCGGACTGACTCAGGGTTCTCAGCCTGTGATCGGATTTAACTATGGAGCAGGAGAATACAAGAGGGTAAAAGCAGGAATCAAGGTTATGGCGGCCATTGGCATTGTGTATACCACACTGGCCTGGATCATTACCATGCTGATACCGGGAGTCTTTATTGCTATGTTTAACGGAGGAGAGGAGCTGATGGAAATTGGAGTTCCCTCCATGAGGATATATTTTTTCGGATTCTGCTTTATGTCCCTGCAGTTTGCGGGGCAGAGCGTATTTACAGGGCTGGGAAAAGCCAAACATGCAATTTTTTTCTCACTGCTGAGAAAAGCGGTCATCGTGATTCCTCTTACCCTGTGGCTGCCCCATGTGGCAGGGCTGGGTGTAAATGGAGTTTTCCTGGCAGAACCGATTTCTAATTTTATCGGAGGTACTGCCTGCTTTGTTACCATGCTTTGCGTGATGTGGCCTGCTTTGTCAGAGGAAAATGAGCAGAAAATAAAAAAGAAAAAACAGATTAGATAGGGAGAGAGTATGGACCAGTTAGAAAAATACAGAGAAGAACTGATGGCCTGCAATGAGAAAATTCTGGAGGGACTGCTGGAGAGAAACCAGATTGTGGAAGAACTGATGGCCTATAAAGAGAAAAATAAAATGCCTATGCTCCAGCCTGACCAGGAAGAAAGACAGCGGAGTTGGCTGGAGAGACAGCTGGAAGGCCACAGACACAAACAAGAAGTAGAGGACGTTTTTCAGGCAATCCTGAAAAGCAGTAAGAAGATACAGGCCAGAAAGCTGTTTTCTTACAATATTGTGCTCATTGGATTTATGGGTTCTGGAAAATCTACGATTTCTGAGTACCTTCATACATTGTTTGACATGGAAATCATAGAAATGGACCAGATGATCGCCAAGAGAGAGGGAATGAGTATTTCTGACATCTTTGAAACAAGGGGAGAAGAATATTTCCGGAACCTGGAGACCAGCCTGCTTATAGAAATGCAGGAACGGACCAATGTGGTGATCTCCTGCGGCGGCGGCGTTCCCCTGAGAGAGCAGAACGTAGTGGAGATGAAGAAAAACGGAAGGGTTGTCCTTCTCACAGCCAGTCCTGAGACAATTCTGGAGAGAGTAAAGAACAGTCATGAGCGCCCTCTTCTGGAAAATAATAAAAATACAGAATTTATTGCCGGACTGATGGAGGAACGCCGGGAAAAATATAAGGCTGCAGCGGACATTATTGTGGCTACAGACGGAAAGTCAGAACTGGAAATCTGTGAGGAACTGGTAAAGAAGCTGCTGAAATTTGACAAAAACTGTAATTATTGACAGAAAATCAGCATAGGTCGGTATCAACCGGCCTTTTGTTATTTTGCACAAAAGTTAGCTGACTAATTAAAGTTTTGTGAGTTTTTTATAAAATAATTTTAAAATGGCACAAAAAGGGTTGATAAATTAAGGAAATTGCCATATTATAAGTTAGCCGACTAACTAATGGAAGGAGATGAAAAAATGGAAACAGAGAAAGCAGAGGAAGGGATGCAGAGTCTGTTTATCAAACTGACCCATCTCTATTTTAAGAAAGCCTTTGCCCTGGTAAAGGATACTGGCATCCATCCGAAGCAGGCTCCTCTTATCGGACTTTTGTCCTGCCGGGAAGGAATTAGCCAGAAAGAAATTTCTCAAACTCTCAGGATCAGTCCTCCTACAGTGGCTGTCTCTATCAAAAGACTGGAAAAATCCGGAATTATTGAGAGGAGAGCTGATGAGAAAGACCAGCGACTAAGCCGTATATACCTTACAGAAGAAGGTAAAGCTGTAACCAGAAGAGTGAAGGACTGCATTAAAGAAAAAGAAGAAGCAGTGTTCCGGGGATTCTCTGAAAGTGAACTTTGTCTCCTTCGGCGTTTTTTCCTTCAGATGATCCAAAATCTGGAGGATGACGGCAATGAAAATAACATAGAAAGACAAAATAAGGGGTGACAGTATGTTAAAAATGTTTCGCTACATGAAGGAGAGATGGTATTACCTTGTGATGATCCTGCTCCTTTTGTTTGTTCAGGCTTTCTGTGACCTGTCTCTGCCGGACTACACATCGGATATCATCAATGTGGGAATCCAGCAGAAAGGCGTGGAAGACGGAGTGCCTGAGACGATCCGTGAAGAATCCATGGAAAAACTTTCCCTGTTTATGGATGAAAAGGACCAGACGCAGGTTTTAGACAACTATGATCTGTCAGATGGGATTTATGAATTAAAAGACCTGGATTCTGAAGAAAGGGAAGAGCTGAACAGTATTCTGGGAATTCCCGAACTGATCGTAACAGGGCTTTCAGACCAATCTTCACAGGAAGTGTCTCAGCTCAGAGAACAGATGGGAATCCCTGCAGAAGCAGATATTTTTCAGGTGCTGGAACAGCTCCCAAAGGAACAGCTCACTCAAATGCTTTCTGGAATGAAAGAACAGTTTGAAGAAATGCCAGACTCGATAGTAACCCAGTCTGCGGTACTTTATGTTCAGGAAGAGTACAGTGCCCAGGGAAAAGACCTGGATCAGATGCAGATGGAATACATCCTTTTTACCGGAGCAAAAATGCTGGGCCTGGCCTTTCTGGGAATGGCAGCGGCCATTACCGTTACCTTCCTTTCCGCACAGGTTGCAGCTACACTGGGAAGAAATCTGAGGAACAGTGTGTACCGGAAAGTAATTACTTTCTCCGGAGCAGAGCTGAATAAATTTTCTACAGCTTCTCTGATCACCAGGAGTACCAACGACGTACAGCAGATTCAGCTTCTTTTTGCCATGATCTTCCGTATTGTGCTGTATGCCCCAATTCTGGGTATCGGCGGAGTATATAAAGTTTTCCAGACGGACGCTTCTATGACCTGGATTCTGGCTCTGGCAGTGGCAGTGATCATGCTTTTTGTAGGTTTGCTGTTTAAGATTGCCATGCCGAAATTTACGAAGCTGCAGTATCTCATTGACAATCTGAACCTGGTTGCCAGGGAAATCCTTACCGGCGTTTATGTAATTCGGGCCTTCAGTACGGAGAAACACGAGGAAGAGCGTTTTGAGGACGCCAACAAAAAACTGATGAAAACGAACCTCTTTGTTAACCGGTGTATGACCTTTATGATGCCGGTGATGATGCTGATCATGAATGGCATTACCGTACTTATCGTCTGGAACGGTTCTCATGCTGTAAATGACGGAACCATGCAGGTTGGGAATATGATGGCCTTTATGCAGTATGCTATGCAGATCATCATGGCATTCCTGATGATCACCATGATGTCTATTATGATACCAAGGGCCAGTGTTTCTGCAAAACGTATCAATGAAATTATGGAGACAGAAGTAAGTATTCAGGATGGAGAAAGCCATACAGAGCCTTCTGCTGACAGAAAGGGCGAAGTGGTCTTCGAGAACGTGGGATTTGCCTATCCGGGAGCAGATGAAGAGACGATTTCAGATATCAGCTTTACAGCGAAAAAAGGCGAAACGGTAGCCTTCATCGGAAGTACCGGAAGCGGTAAGAGTACGCTGGTCAACCTGATTCCCAGATTTTTTGATGTGACAAGAGGACGGATCCTGGTTGACGGTGTGGATATCCGGGAAATGGATCTGCACAGCCTCCGTGAGAGGATTGGTTATGTGCCTCAGAAAGGAGTGCTTTTCTCTGGAACTATAGATTCCAATATCCGTTACGGAAATGATGAGGCAGCTCCTGAAGAAGTGGAGAGAGCGGCTAAGATTGCTCAGGCCTGGGAGTTTATCCAGGAAAAAGAAGACGGACTGGAAGATGCCATTGCTCAGGGCGGAACGAACGTGTCCGGAGGACAGAAGCAGCGTCTGTCCATAGCCAGAGCGATTGCCAAGAATCCGGAAATCTATATTTTCGATGACAGCTTTTCAGCTCTTGACTATAAGACCGATGTAGTCTTAAGAAGAGCGTTAAAAAAGGAAACTAAGGATGCAACGACTCTGATCGTTGCCCAGCGTATCAGCACCATTCTTCATGCAGACAGGATACTGGTACTGGATGAAGGACGTGTGGTTGGTCAGGGAACTCATAAAGAGCTTTTAAAATCCTGCGACGTATATCGCCAGATTGCCATGTCACAGTTGTCAGAGGAGGAATTAGCCAATGAGTAATGGAAGACCAAGAGGCCCCATGGGCGGACATGGAAGAGGAATGTCCGGTGAAAAAGCCAAAAATTTTAAAGGGGCAATGAAAAGACTTTTTATCTATATGGAGAGATACCGTATCCAGCTCTTTGTGATGATGCTCTTTGCCATAGGAAGTACCGTATTTAACATTATCGGCCCGAAGATTTTGGGTAAGGCCACTACGGAACTTTTCAACGGACTTGTGTCAAAAATCGGAGGCGGGACAGGAATTGACTTTGAAAAGATTGCACAGATCCTTGCCGGAGCCATGTGTCTGTATGCGGCTAGTGCTGTGTTCTCCTTTGTCCAGGGCTTTATTATGTCAGGAATCTCCAATAATGTGACTTATAACCTGAGAAAAGATATCTCTGGAAAGCTGAACCGTCTTCCTCTGAAATATTATGAGAGCAAGACCCATGGAGAAATCCTTTCCCGTATCACTAATGATGTGGATACTCTTCAGACTAGTATCAACCAGAGTTTTACCCAGCTGATCACCTCTGTGACCACATTGATCGGTGTCTTTGTGATGATGCTGTCTATCAATGTATGGATGACTCTGGCGGCTCTTTTAATCCTGCCGGTTTCTATGTTCATCATTGGGAATGTAATGAAACATTCCCAGAAATACTTCCGGGATCAGCAGAAGTATCTGGGTGAGGTAAATGGTCAGGTAGAAGAAATCTACAGCGGCCATAATGTAGTAAAAGCTTTCAACAAAGAAGACGATGTGGTCCGTGAATTTGAAAAGACCAATGACATGCTTTATACTTCCGCCTGGAGATCCCAGTTTTTCTCCGGTATGATGATGCCTATTATGCAGTTTGTGGGAAATCTGGGCTATGTGATGGTGGCTCTTTTAGGAGGATATATGGTTATACAGGGAAATGTTGCCGTAGGTGATATCCAGGCATTCTTTCAGTATATCCGAAACTTTACCCAGCCTATCCAGCAGATCGCTCAGGTAACGAACATGCTCCAGTCCTCAGCGGCTGCCGCAGAGAGAATTTTCGAGTTTCTGGATGAGGAAGAAGAAGACCAGACTGTGGAGAACCCTGTGGATATCCATACCCTCAGCGGAAATGTAGAAGCTCGTCATGTAGCTTTCGGTTATAATCCGGATCATATGATCATCCATGATTTTAACACCAAAGTAAAGGAAGGACAGAAAGTAGCCATTGTAGGACCTACTGGTGCAGGAAAGACTACTATGATCAAACTGCTGATGCGGTTCTATGACGTAAATTCCGGAGAGATTCTTATTGACGGTCACAATGTGAAAGACTTCAACAGAAGCGAGTTAAGAGAAATGTTCGGAATGGTGCTCCAGGATACCTGGCTGTTCCATGGAACTATCATGGAAAATATCCGATACGGACGGCTGGATGCTACTGACGAGGAAGTGATTGCTGCGGCCAAAGCGGCTCATGTCCATCACTTCATCATGTCCCAGCCGGGAGGCTATCAGATGGTCTTAAATGAAGAGACTAATAATATTTCCCAGGGACAGAAACAGCTTCTGACTATTGCCAGGGCAATTCTGGCAGACAATAAGATCCTGATCCTGGATGAGGCAACATCCTCTGTAGATACCAGGACCGAGGAACGGATACAAAGTGCTATGGATAACCTGATGAAGGGAAGGACCAGCTTTGTTATCGCCCATCGTCTGTCTACTATCCGGGATGCAGACCTTATCCTGGTAATGAATGAAGGAGATATCATTGAACAGGGAACCCATGAGGAACTGCTGGCTGCCGGCGGGTTCTATGCAAATCTCTATAACAGCCAGTTTGAAAAGGCGGAGGCGATATAAGCCTCTTCCGGGTGGTATAAAAGTTCTCAAGAATCGCTGTTTATTCTGGGGTGGGTCAGAGGAAAAGGCTTATGAGGAGTATGCGGAGTTTTTCAGGGCCTTTTTTGCCGGACAGGTAGTTTTTTCGCTGGGCCAGATAGAAACGGCGGAGGTTTCGGAGCTTTTTGGGGGTGGTTTTTTCCTGCCCATAGGCCAGAGCCTCAGCTTCGGCATAGAGGCTGGTAAAATCTTTTTTCTGAGATTCAGGCAGTTTTTCTGAAAGAAGCCGGAAATATTCACGTTCCAGGGGATTTTCAATTTTTATGGAGAATTCCAGCTCCCACAGTTTTATAAGGTTTTTGAAAACAGTCAGGTAGGCCTGTGTGGGATTTCCGGCGTAATATCCCAGACGGAAACGGAAGAGCAGACGGTGGATAAACAGCAGAACCAGGAAAATAATACCCAGGAATAAAGCTGAAAAAAGAAGTCCCTTTATAATCTTTGCAGCAGTGCCGAGAAGGCTGGCATTTTTACTGCCGTTTCCTGCATCAAAGGCCGGTTCTTCCGGATTGTTTTTGGGGGAAGGGCTTTCTTCCGGAGTTTCCTCAGGCGTTGGGGTTGTTTCCGGTGCAGAGAAAGAGGCTCCCGGCGTTACCTCCACAGGAACCCAGCCGGCGTTTTGCGTATAGATCTCCACCCAGGCGTGGGCACGGGAATCACGAACTTCTCCGATAAAATTCCCCTGACCATCTTCTGAGAGGCTATCTGGGAGAACTGCATAACCGCTGACATATCTGGCGGGAATTCCGTACATTCGGAAAAGCTGGGCGCCTACAGTAGCAAAATGTATACAAAAGCCAGCCCTTTGTTCATATAGAATCTCCTGAGCCAGAGGCGTGTCTGAAGAAAAAGGCTCCAGCGCCAGTCTATAAGCAGCATGGCTCCAGAGAAAATTCTGAATTTCTTCTGCGGCGTTCTGAATATCCTGGTCAGTGGGAATTTCCGGCATAGAAGAATAAACAGGAAGCTGGTTCAGCTCTTCCAGCACACTTCCCATTTCATTTTCGTCCCAGGAGGTATAGCGGCTGCGGCAGAAGGATTCATAGGCGTACACCAGTCCCCGGCTGCTCTGAGAAAAATTTTCCAGAGATACCATACCCATGGTATCCAGAGTAAGAGGAAAGACTTGACCAGTGACCCTCTGGGAACTTCTGCCAGACAGGCGGTTGCTTTCGGAGAGAGAAATGCTATCTCCCTGGCCTGCCAGGGGCAGATAGGTAAATGCCGGAGCTGAAGGAAAGTCCATAGAAAGCTCCAGAACGTTTTCAGCAGAAACAGCAAATACAGGCAGGCTGTATATGTCCTGGGCCTGTTGACGAGAGAAGCCCATGGATTGGGCATAGGTAAACCATTCTTCATCTCCAGGAGGATTCCACTGAAAACTTTCATAGTCTGCACCTACGAATCCTCTCAAATAGAGAGTCTGGGAAACAGCCTCGCTGAGCTCTATGGACAGAACTGTCTGGGAAGTATAGACAGGAGGATTGCTGGTAATAGACTGGCTGTCTGTCTGAGGTTCATAGGAAAACCCGCTGGCGGCTGTTTCATCTCCCTGTGCGGAGGATACAGAGGGAGCGGATCCTTCTCCGAATAGAAGCTGGTTTCCCACTGCATTGATCCGGTCAGAGAAAGCTTCGCTGGACTGGAAAAGCCAGGGAGACACCATAGGGGTAAAGAGCCAGGCTGCTGTCAGGAAAAGAATACCCTGCAGAGGAACCGTAAGAAGCCACAGACGGGATACGCTCTGGGGAGAGACCGCACCTCTCCAGAGCAGAAAAGCGCCCAGGGGCAGGGCGAAAAGCATAAGGGGCATGTTGACTTCCAGAAGATAGGAACAGAGAATGGGAACTCCCAGAAGAAGAACAAAAAGTATACGTTTTTTCCAGAGCATTGTCAGAAAGAGCAGAAGGAGATAAAATGCAGCAAAAAAGAAGCAGAGAATCCATTTATCCTTTACTATATCCTGGTATCCGGGAAAGAGACGGAGACCATAAACAGCATTGACCAGTTTTTCTACAGCCCCTGCGGCGCTGAAAAACTGCCGGGAAAAATCTTCCCGGAGGAGAAAAAGCGCCAGCAGCAGTATTCCCCATGCTGCCAGAAAGAGCAGGGCAAAAGAGCTGCTCTTTCGAAGGCTGAAAAGGAGAGCTCCTGAAAGACCAAAGAGTGTACATAGCCCTGCCATGGACGGAAAGGAGAAACCCGGAGAGAAAATGAGACAAAAGTTCAGAAGAAAACTGCCGCAGGCAAAAAAGAACAGAAGAAAAGAGCAGAAAAATCCAAAAAGATATGCCCTTCTGTTCTGGATGGCGGGGCCAGTCTTTATAGTAAGCTGAAAATGCTGTTCTTTTTTCATATTCATCCTCCAAAGTTATAAAGTGATTTCTGTCAGCGCCATATCTTCTTTCCATTTATCCTGGCTGGAGGAAACTAACTTTCGGTCCTCCTGCCAGAGCTTGAGACTGGTGTCCAGTAAAAGCCGGGAAGCCCAGGTATCCGTAGGATATTCCCGAGAATAAAGAGAGAATAGCTCCTTAGAGTCTGGATAAAAATCTCCATGAAGAAGACAGTACAGAGCAAAATTTAGCTCTTCTTCGTTCCGGACAGGAAACCGCCGGAGACACTGCTCTTTCAAATCAAACCAGATCATCAGATGGGCGCATTTCAGCTCCAGCATGCTAAAGGAGAGAGAAGCTGCCCATTGGAAAAAGACACTGATCTGTCCCGCAGAATCTGCAGGACCGGGGGTTTTTAATTCTAGAAACAACAGGACAGAAAATCCTTCCCCGGAGGCGGGAAAACGCACCAACAGTTCGTCAGTTCTGGCGCTAAGCTTCCAGTGCACCAGTCCAAGACGGTCGCCCGGCTGATAGCTGTGAATATCATCCTGGAGACTTCCGGCAGCAGAAGCAGCCAAAAAAGGCGTTTCCAGAGACTCTTCTCCTTCTGGAGCGAAATACCGGGTCTTTTCACTGATCTTAAGGGGAAGAGGAAAAGGCTGGGGAAAGAAGACAGCTTCCCCCATCAGGCGGGTTTTTACAGGCAGCCATGCAAGAGATAAGAAGCTGTAAATCCGGAGACTTTTTAATTGTATCTGGAATCTTCCACAATAGGGAGAAGAAAAAATCAGAGAATATTTTCGACGGCTTTTGGGCCCAAGAGAGAGGAAAATCTTTTTTTCTTCTGCCTTATTGCCATTCTGATCCAGCAGCAAAAGCCGGAGCCGAATTCCAGATACAGGGAGGACTCCCTGATTCTTTACAGTGAAGGTAAAAACAGCCTGACTTTCTTTGGCGCCAGTGTGAGCAGAAAAAGGGAAATCCACCTGAACCTTTTTTCGGCTGTACAAAAGCTGGAACACCGAGGCTGCAGCCCAGAAAAGGAAAAGCAGGCACAGAGCCAGGGATGAGCTGCTTTTATACAGCACGGACATATAGAGCAGAAAAAGGAAGAGTAAAAGAAAAAATGGACTTATCATAAATCTCACCTCAGGATCTGCGAAGAGAAGGTCCGGGAACTGTTTTCAGGATTTCTTCTAAAACAGCGGCAGGAGTCAGATGGCTGATTCTGGCTTTTCCGTTCAGAAGGATACGGTGGCCGCATACATCCATGAATATTTCCCGAATATCATCAGGGGTAACATAGGTTTTACCGCGGAGATAGGCGCTGGCCTGAGCCATTCTGGCAAGTGCCAGAGAGCCTCTGGGGCTGACGCCCAGTTCTATCATAGGATGACTCCTGGTAGCCTGGACCAGACTTCCAATATACCGGTAGATACGGTCATGGATAAAGACTCCACGGACTTCTTCCTGCATCTGCAGCAGGCAGGGCCCGTCTGCTGCAGACCGGACCTGTTCAATGGTATTTTGGGCAATGCGGCCTTTGAGTATAGCGATCTCCTCATCCATATCCGGATATCCCATGGTGAGACAGACAGTGAAACGGTCAAGCTGAGATTGGGGGAGAAGTTGTGTTCCGGCAGAGCCGGCAGGGTTCTGAGTGGCAATAACAATAAATGGTTTTGGGAGCGGATGGGTCACACCGTCTACACTCACTTGTCCTTCTTCCATAACTTCCAGAAGAGCAGACTGAGTTCTGGGGGAAGTACGGTTGATCTCGTCCCCCAGGAAAAGGTTGCACATAACTGCTCCCGGCTGATAGTAGAACTTTCCAGTTTCTTTTCTGTACATGGTGAATCCTGTAAGATCCGCAGGCAGGACGTCGGGGGTAAAGGTAAGGCGGTTTTCTTTAAGGTTCAGGGCTTTGGAAAAAGCCAGGGCCATGGTTGTTTTTCCAACACCTGGGATATCCTCCAGAAGTATATGCCCGGAACTTAAAATCGCCATCATCACTTTACGGATACATTCGTCCTTTCCGAACACTGCTTTCTGTACCTCACGGATTACCTGATGAGCCTGTTGGCTGTGGGATTCTTGGCCGTTCATGATGGGATCTCCTTTATAATTAAAATAAAAAGACAATACATATTCTAAATTTATTATAAAAGACATGTCAGAGACTGACAATTCTTTTTTTGTTAATCTTGATTGAGAATTTACTGCTTTGCTTTAAATTGCTAAAATTTATCGTTGACAAAAAAGGATTCTCAGGATATTATAAACATAACTTAAAAGAAAACAGAAAGGCTGGTACAGTGAAATGATGCAGCAGAATCTCAGTGGAAATAAAAATTTTTATTTTTACTTTTTTCTTCTTTTTTGTTTAAACCAAAATTTCGCCGGGTAAGTAATTAACCGTAAACCAAAAGAACATTTTTTAGGAGGTGTTTCTCACATGAATAAACCAAGTTCGCAAAGCACTGGACCTAAAAAGACCTTAACCTTATTTGGCTTCTTTGCCATTACTGCTTCAATGGTTATGACGGTCTATGAACCTTTGCATCATCTGGTTTCCAGCTTGTATTTTTCTTATTACTTGGTGGATTTTTATGGTTCATTCCTGTTGCTCTCTGCGCCGCTGAAATGGCGACGGTCGATGGCTGGCAGGACGGTGGTATTTTTGCCTGGGTCGGAAATACACTTGGTGAACGATGGGGTTTTGCCGCAATCTTTTTTCAATGGTTCCAAATAACCGTCGGTTTTGTCACCATGATTTATTTCATTCTCGGCGCATTCTCGTATGTGTTTGACTTCCC
>UQSX01000003.1 GCA_900543715.1 uncultured Blautia sp.
ATAAACGCTGAAGGCATCTAAGCGTGAAGCCCCCCTCAAGATGAGATATCCCATCCGAAAGGAGTAAGACCCCTTGAAGACGACGAGGTAGATAGGGCAGAGGTGGAAGTGCAGCAATGTATGGAGCTGACTGCTACTAATCGGTCGAGGGCTTGACCTAATAGTGACGAAAGCGGCGAGGGAAGTCTGGAACAGCCGGGAATGCCTGCATTCCTGGATGAGGAAGACGGACCGAAGTCATTTGCGGAGCAAAGGACACGAAATAGACCAAAGGTCTATGAGTGACCGCTTCGGAACGGACGGAGCCACAAGTCACCAAGCGGCAAAGTTGGATAAACAGTTTTACATGTGTGGTTTTGAAGGTATAGGAGAGAGAAGAACTCCTGTTGGCAGAGATGCCGATGGGAGTTTTTTTCAATTATTGGATTTAGGTAGTTAAACTATTGTCTGAAACCAATAAATAGAAAATCAGTGGTATCATACAGATTTCAAACCTCTGACTTTTTTTGAAATCTGTAGATTACTTCTGATGAGCTAAAAAACAAGACAGAGAAATAATAGCAGACTCTGGACGAACAACAATATAGAGACTATAATAAAAAGAACAAAAATTTTTAGAAAGCAAAGGGTGAAATTCATGTTATATGAGATCAGAGGAGAGCAGATAAGTGCAGTTATAGATTCTCTTGGCGCACAGCTCATGTCTATTAAGAAAGAGAATACGGAATATCTATGGCAGGGCGATGCCGAATATTGGGCGGACAGAGCCCTAACACTATTCCCCTATATTGCCAGATTGACAGATGGAAAATATCGCTACCAGGGAAAAGAATATGAAATGGACATTCATGGGTTTGCCAAGGACAGTGAATTTCAGCTTATAGAACGTAAGGAAAATGAAGTGACGCTGGAAATCTGCGACACACCTGAAACAAAAAAATGCTATCCCTTTTCCTTTCGTTTTCAGGTTATTTATGGAATCGAGGAAAATCGTCTGAGCGTTACCTACAGGGTAGAAAACTGCCAGGAAGAAATTATGTATTTTGCTGTTGGAGGCCATCCGGGTTTTCAGATCCCCATAGAGAAAGAGCTCAGTTTTGACCAGTATAGACTTAGATTTCCTGAAAGCGAAAAAATCACTCGGATAGAATTTACTCCGGACTGTTTCCTTACAGGTGAACAGTCTGTCTGGGAACTGGAGCAGGGAAAGATAAAGAAACTGCGCCATTCACTGTTTGACCAGGATGCTATAGTTATAAAAGACAGCGGAAATATAGTCCAGTTATATGCTCCGGATGGAAAACGTTCAGTAACGGTTGAATACCCGGATATGAAATATTTGGGAATCTGGCATGCTCCTGGAAAAGACGCTCCTTATGTATGTCTGGAGCCATGGTCAGCCCTTCCTTCAAGGAAGGGAATCATAGAAGATCTGGCAACGCAGCCTGATCTGACTGCTTTGGAGGGCGCCGGTGTTTATAAGAACACATGGTCTATTATATTAGAATAGATAATACCGCATGAAACTGCTATCAGTATACAGCCTGGCTGCATGTTGATAAGTAAAGGTTTCATGCGGTATTTTTCTCTCTATAAAAAATGTGATATATTTATGTGGAAATTAACAGCAAAGGAAGTAGCAGCTATGTATGATGCGAATACCATGAGAATTTTGTTCCGTTTCAGCCAGATTCCCATTACAGTTTATACATCTGAGTGGAAAAAGCTGGACCGATTTACCAGCTTTTATAAAGAACCAGATACTTTTGAGAGCAAAATGATGCAGACACTGAAGGAAAATATGGCGGAGAAAAGATTTTATTTTGTGGCTTATGACGCCCATGTGCCGATTGCTTTGTGCGGCTGCCGGGGAGAAGAGGAATATTTCGTTCTGGGCCCCTTTTCTTATGGACTGACAAATACATTTGAGAGCAGAAATTTTATACGAAAAAATAGAATCAGAGAATGTCCAAAGTGCCGTCTGGAGGATATTTTGGCATTGGTGTCTTTTTTGACAGGGGAAGAGTTTCAGGAAGAACGGAGAAAAGATATCCTGGGTGAGCTTCTGCCTGACAGGGAAGAGAGAGAAAATCAGGAACTGGTCACCAGGGAAGAACTGCGGCAGATAGATTCTTTTCAGAAAAACCATACCTACATGGATGAGCAGCTTTTGTATGACCATATTAAGGAAGGAGACGTGGAGTTCCTGGAAAAGCAGGAGTTTTATGAGGCGCCTTCCCATCCGATCATTATTGAAGATCTTAAGAAGAATGAAGAATATATGACAGTGATCGGTATTTCACTGGCCGCACGGGCGGCTATAGAGGGGGGATTAAGCTCTGCAGAAGGTTTTATTAACAATGATATTTATCTGAAAAAACTTTCAGAGTGCAAAACGGTTTTCGAAATGGACCGTCTGCGCAGAGAGAGCCAGATTTATTTTGCCCGGCTGGTGGCAGACCATAAGAAAAGAAGCAGTGTGAACTTCCATGTGGAGGAAGTCAAGAAAAATATCATATCCAAAAGATTTACGAAAATATCCATACAGGAAATTGCAGATAATCTGGGGATTTCAAAAGAATATATGCAGAAATTGTTCAAAAAATATGAGGGAATCTCCATTACCGAATATATTTCAGATATTAAGATCGAGGCAGCCTGTAATATGCTCCGGTATTCAGACAGGAAGATACAGGAAATCGCAGAATATCTCCACTATGGAAGCGTAAGCCATTTCAGCACGGCCTTCCGGAAGAAAATGCATCAGTCTCCAAAAGAATACCGGGATCAGAACAGGAAGACGGTCTTCTGATCTTCAAGGGAAAATATATCCTAAAAGGAAAAAGAAATATCCAAAATCTTAAAAGCTTTTTCTCGAGAAAACAAATAAAATAGGAATATCAGAAATTATATCGTAGGAGGAATCGGATCCATATGAAAATTTATGTAGATGCAAAGGCTTCCCGCCAGGGAAACGGAAGCAAAGAAATGCCTTTTAAACACATCAATGATGCGGCACAAGTGGCAGTGGCCGGTGACGAGGTACTGGTAGCTCCGGGTATTTACCGTGAATATGTAAATCCCCAAAATGCAGGAACCGAAGAGTCCCGGATCACCTATCGCAGCACAGAGCCTTTAGGTGCTGTGATCACAGGGGCAGAGGAAGTGAAAGACTGGGAACTTTATCAGGACACTACATGGGTGACCCGGATCAACAATTCTATTTTCGGAAATTATAATCCTTATACTACATATGTATACGGCGACTGGTATTTTGCCGGAAGGAGCAAACATACAGGAGCTGTATATCTCAACGACAAGATGCTTTATGAGGCAGAGAGTCTGGAGGCATGTATAGAAGGAAAAGTCTATGAATGCTCCTGGGAGCCGGAAGCCTCTGTCTATAAATGGTATGCCCAGCAGGATGGGGACGAGACTGTGATCTACGCAAATTTCCAGGGAAAAAATCCCAATGAGGAAAATGTAGAGATCAATGTCCGCCGGGAATGCTTTATGCCCTCAGAAACAGGCATCGGCTATATTACCGTCAGCGGATTTAATATTAACAAGGCTGCAACTACCTGGGCGCCGCCGGCAGCCTACCAGGACGGTATGATCGGCCCTCACTGGTCTAGAGGCTGGATCATCGAGGACTGCGAGATCAGCAACAGTAAATGTGCCGGTATTTCTCTTGGTAAATATCTGGATCCGGACAACGACCATTACTTTACCTATAAACATGTGAAAAGCCCCACACAGATGGAGCGTGATGCTGTATGCCGAGGCCAGTACCATGGATGGCTGAAAGAAAAAGTAGGAAGTCATATTGTCCGCCGCTGCAATATCCACAACTGTGAACAGGGCGGGATCATCGGACGTATGGGAGGGGTATTCTCTATTATCGAGGATAACCATATCCATCACATCAACAACATGATGGAACTGGGCGGAGCAGAAATTGCCGGCATCAAAATGCATGCGGCTATTGACGTGATCTACCGCCGGAATCATATCCATCACTGTACTATGGGAATCTGGTGCGACTGGGAGGCTCAGGGTACCCGTATTACCCAGAACCTGCTTCATGACAATCAGAAGCCGGAATTCGCCAAACAGTTAAAAGGCGGTATGATGAGCCAGGATATTTTCGTAGAGGTGGGACACGGTCCTACACTTATTGACAACAATATCCTTCTTTCCGATGCCTGCCTGCGTATGGCTACAGAAGGAGTTGCCATGGTCCACAACCTGATCTGCGGTGCGCTGACCTGTGTAGGAGATGGTACAGGTCCTCGTTACACACCTTATCACATTCCACACCGGACAGAAGTCATGGGATTTATGACCATTCTTCATGGCGATGACCGTTTCTATAACAACATTTTCGTACAGAAATGGCCGTCCAAGCCCTTCGTCACTCTGCGAGACAGCTCTGAGGGAACCGATGAGGAGAACCGGGAAGTAGGCACTCATGTAATGGATGAGTATCCTACCTATGATGAATGGATCAAAATGTTTGATATGGATACAGACACACCGGATATGAAAAAACTGGAGCCGGCTCATGGCGAAAAGCTTCCTGTATGGGTAAAAGGCAACGTTTATTTCAACGGTGCCAAAGCATACAAAAAGGAAACCGGCAATCTGGTGGATACGGAACATGAAGTAACCGTTGACCTGAACATGGAAGACGGCTGTCCGGTACTGTCCACAAACCTCTATGAATTCCTTGGAGACTTTGCAGACAGTATGGTAAACAGCGACATCCTGGGCTATGCCTTTGAACCGGAAGAAAGATTTGAAAATCCAGACGGAACAGACATTATCTTTGACAGCGATTATTTTGGAAACCACAGAGGCATCCGCGTCCTTCCCGGACCATTTGCCAATGCAGAAGATGCTGGGAAAAAGCTTTTTTCCTGATTCGGGGATTAAAACAGCACTTTTGACATAAAGCTAAATAGGGCTGCCGGCCAATGCCGGCTTTCGCCCACTGAGGAATAAGAAGGAGACCATTCCCTAAGGTTTGGACTATTATAAAGCCCGGAACCTTTATGGAATGGTCTCTTTTTAGCTGGCTGGGATCCGGCGGTTGAACCAGACATTGGAAAAACCTGCAGATAAAGCCGCCTTTCTTGCCGGAAAGCAATTTTCCATTTCTATTGCCGCAGTCTGCCATGAGTGGTATTATGGAGAAACGAGAAATATCGGCTCCAATCTTATTGTGAGCCAGGATTCTCAGGGAAACATGATGGAGATCGGCATAGTGATCTCACTGCTGCTTTTGCTGGTGGGAGCCCTGAATTACGGGAATACCATGGCAGCCAGCATCCAGAGCCGGAAACTGACCTTTGCCATAATGGAAAGCCTGGGCATGTCTGATAGGCAGATACGAAAGCTTCTTGTGAGAGAAGGGCTGCTTGTTATCCTATGTATAGGAGTTCCTCTGCTTTCCTACAGAAGACTTCGGGGGAATCCTTCTATTGTGGAACGGCTGCGGGAGTATGAGGAGTAGGAAAGATGACAGGAAATGGCCGGAGCATAGGTGTTTGGTTTTGGACACAGGGAGGAAAAGTATGGATTACAGAATATTAGTTGTGGAAGATGAGCCGGATATCAATAACCTTCTGGCCAGGATACTGAGGGAAGAAGACTATAAGGTTTTGCAGGCTTTTTCCGGAACAGAGGCTCAAATGGTAACGGAAAGGGAAATGCCGGGCCTTATCCTGCTGGATCTGATGCTGCCGGGGATGTCCGGGGAGGAATTTCTCAGGAATCTGAGGGAGCATCAGAGCTCTCCTGTTCCGGTGATCGTAATCTCCGCCAAGGGGCTGCTGGAGGATAAAGTCTCTCTGCTGAAAATGGGTGCAGATGATTATATTACCAAGCCCTTTGAACCGAAGGAAGTGGCCGCCCGTGTCCAGGCAAATTTAAGACGGTGGGGAAAAGAGCCGGAGGCAGAAAAGCCTCTGACCTATAAAAATCTGAAGCTTTCTCCCGGCGCCAGGAAGGTGACTCTGAGGGGAAAAGAGCTGGCTCTTACAGGCCATGAGTTTGATATTCTGTATCTTCTCATGAAGAATCCGGAAAAGGTGTATTCCAGAGAGCTGCTCTATGAGCAGGTATGGCATGGAGGGTACTACGGAGAAAACAATACAGTAAACGTCCACGTAAGCAATATAAGGAAAAAAATAAAGGAAGAAGATCCCGGTGAAGAGTATATCCAGACCGTATACGGCATCGGCTTTAAGCTTCCATGAGCATATGAATCTTCACATCTTTATAACTTCTTTAAAAGTTCTTTATGACTTATTAAAAGGGAAAAAAGTAGAATACGTTTGTCAGCCGGAATACTGCAGACTGACAGACGTATTTTTGTATGAGGAGGAAATGAGATGAATGGATATGTTATGGAAACAAGACAGGTTACGAAAACCTACGGTTCCTTCCTGGCATTAGACCATGTAAATATCCATGTGAGAAAGGGCTGTATCTACGGACTTGTAGGAGATAACGGGGCGGGAAAGAGCACGCTTTTGAAGCTTCTGGCAGGCCAGAGTTTTCCAACCAAAGGAGAAATCGAGATACTGGGAAAACATGGGCAAAAAGACCTGGAAAATGTGCGGAAACAGATGGGATGTATGATCGAACAGCCGGGATTTTTCCCCAATATGACCGTGGAACAGACCTTGAGATATTATTGTATCCAGAAAGGGATACCGGACAAAGGACGGATTCTGGAAATGATGAAGATGACGGGGATTTATGAAAAGAGGAAGAGCAAATGCGGCACACTTTCCCTGGGTCAGAAACAGAGGCTTGGGCTGGGGATTGCCATGCTGGGTGAACCGAAAATCCTGATTTTAGACGAGCCTATCAATGGCCTGGATCCCAGCGGAATCATAGAATTCCGGAATCTTCTCAGAAGGTTAAATGAAGAGAAAAGGATTACTATTTTGCTGTCCAGCCACATTCTGGCGGAACTGCAGCAGATTGCAGACGTCTACGGATTTTTAAGCAGAGGCGTCCTTCTGGAAGAAATCAGTACAGAGGAGTTCAGGGAGAAATGCGCCGACTGCATTGAACTTTCCCTCTCGGATACAGCGGGCTACTGTGTTTTCCTGGAAAAGACCTTTCCGGAAGAAAACTATAAGGTTTTGCCTCAGGAAAGGGTAAGGATCTATGCTCCCAAAAGGCCGGGAGAGGCCTACAGCCGGTTGGCTGCCGAACATGATATTGCCATTAAAAGCATGCAGATTTTGCAGTCTTCTCTGGAAGATTATTATATGAAGCTGAAAGAAAGAGGTGCAGGAAAATGATGAATTATACCAAAAGTGAATTCTACCGGATCTTTATTACCAAGGAAATTTATGCTGCGGCAGGTCTGCTGGCGGGAATTGCTTTGCTGCTGAATGCTGCTTTATATTTTTTCGGAAATTCTTATGCAAACACTTCTTTTTCCTATTCCAATCTGGTGGCAAATCCTATGGTTTTTGCCTTTATGGGAATGATCATTCCCTTCCTTTTCTATGAAGGGGGCAAACGAAATGGGAACCTGAAAAATACCGTTGCCGGAGGAATTTCCAGGGTGAAAATATTTGCAGGAGAATGTGTGGTAAGCCTGGCAGTATCCACCCTCCTTATGGCGGTCACCATGGGCGTCTGGGTGCTCAGTGCAAACCTGCTTCTTGAAAAGGCCGGGCCTGTGGAATGGAAGGATTTTCTGGGAGAAGGAGCCGCCATGTATCTCATCGCAGCAGCTTGTCTCATATCCGGTATCCTGTTTCTGGAAATTTTCGATAAAAGTATTATAGGGATCCTGGTCTGGGCGGCTTTGTGGTTTCTGCTTCCGGAAGCTTTTATGTATCTGGCCATCCGCTTTCCTGTTCTTTATCAGCCGGCTATGTGGCTTCCCAATAATTTTCTGGCAGTCAATACTTCCCATGTAAATACCCAGGAGTGTATCACGGCCTGGGAGACCATGGAAGGAATGACCCGCTGCGTCCTTTCCGGTCTGGCCGGATGTATCATCTTTGGTATTTCCGGCGCAGTGCTGCTGAAAAGAAGGGACCTTTAAAGAATAAAAATAGAAGAAAAATTTTCACAGGAGGAAAAGGTTATGCTGTGCGGGGGTTTGCTATTTATATCGATTATCCTGGGAGGATTCTTTGCTTTTCGCTATTTTTCTCTTCTCTATGCAATGAAAAAAACAGAGGAGGAAATCCGGGAAATACAACAGGACCTTACCCAGAACCAGATGCTGCATCTGCCCGTCCCAAGCCTGGCTTTAGGGAGACTTCTGGGTGCATTTAATAAAGTGCTGGGAGAAATCCGGGAGGAAAGAATTGACTATGAGAGAAGAGAAAAAGCATTTCAAAAGCAGATAGAAAATATCAGCCACGATCTCCGTACTCCGCTGACGGTAATACTGGGGTACTTGAAAATGCTGAAAAAACACTCGCAGGCAGGGATCTCCCAAGACCCGGAACTGGCGGATACCCTGGGAATCCTGGAACAAAAAGCAGAAAGAATGAATGCTCTGGTAAACCAGTTCTACGAGTATTCCCGTCTGTGTGCAGGGGATTTTGAAATGGAGATGGAAAAGACAGATCTATCCAGAGTCCTGCGGGAATCTCTTATGGGAAACTGCCGGATCCTGGAGGAAGCACATTTGAAGGTAGAGGCAGATCTTCCTCAACATCCCCTGTGGATCATGGGAAATCAGTCTGCCCTGGAGCGGATTTTCCTCAACCTGTTCCAGAATGGAGGAAGGTACGCAGAAACCCTATTCCGGATTATTGTAAAAGAAGAAAAAGAGACGGTTTTGGTTTCCTTTATCAATGATACAAAGAAGCTGTCAAGGGAGGATCTTCCCCGCCTTTTTGACCGGTTTTACGTACAGGACAGCGCCAGGAGCCAGGGAGGAACCGGCCTGGGACTGACAGTGGCAAAATCTCTGGCAGAAGAAATGGGAGGGACTTTGGAATTAAGTGTTCCTGAGAAGCCTGGAGAAGAGGAAACACAGGATCTTTTAGTCTGCTTTGAACTGAAATTTAAGGTAAAGGGGACATGACTGCAGGCTCATTTGGCGACTGCTGGGAAGGGCTTTGACTCTTGTAAGAGTGAAAAATCGGCTGTATAATATTTTTATATTTCCGGCTGTGGAATAAGTGCATATTTTCTGCCAGCCGCCAGAAGGAGAGAACAGACATGACAAAAGATATGACAGAAGGGCCGATCATACCACAGCTTACAAAATTTACCATCCCTTTGATCCTGGGAAACCTGTTCCAGCTTACCTATAATGCGGCGGATTCTGTGATCGTAGGAAAGTTCCTGGGAGACGACGCCCTTGCGGCGGTAGGAACTGCAGGCCCCATCATGAATATGGTTATTTTGTTCATCAGCGGAATGTGCATGGGCGCCGGTATCCTTATGAGCAGTTACTACGGAGCAAAAAGATATAACCGGCTGGAGCGGCAGATCAGCACTGCTATGATAGGAGGACTGATCTTTTCAGCGGTTATAGCAATCCTGCTGATACTTTTCGCCCATCCGATCCTGGAACTGCTCCAGGTTCCTGCTGATATTATAGATTCTGCCAAAGGATATCTGAGGATCATTTTTCTGGGACTGATCTTTACTTTTGTATATAACTTTTTTTCCAATACCCTGAGGGCTTTGGGGGACAGCAAGGTTCCCCTGTATTTTCTGATTATCAGCGCCTGTCTGAATGTGGCGGGAGATCTGTTTTTTGTGGTAGTCCTGAACTGGGGCGTGCCGGGAAGCGCCCTGGCTACCGTTCTTAGTGAAATGCTGTGTTGTCTGTGCTGCCTGATTTATATAAAAAGGAAGGTCCCTCTGCTCTGCCTGGGAAATAAGTGGAAGATATTTGATCCCTCTCTGCTCTGGAAGACCTTCAGCTATGGGATTACCAGCGCTCTCCAGCAGATGTGTGTACAGCTGGGAAAGATCTGTGTGCAGACAGTGGTGAATGTTCAGGGAGTGGAATTTATTGCAGCTTTTACTGCTATTAACCGTGTAGATGACTTTGCCATGACGCCTCAGCAGAATATTGCTCACGCAAGCACCACTTTCATGGCACAGAACCGGGGAGCCGGGAAGATTGAACGGATGAAAAAAGGCTTTTTCAGTTCGATCCTGCTTCAGGCAATTTATACGGCGGTTATTGCGGCGGTTACCTTTTTCTTTTCCAGGCAGATCATGGAATTGTTTGTCGGGGAGAATTCAGAAGAGGTAGTTTCACTGGGGATTTCTTATCTGGTGCTGATCGCACCTATGTATGTCATGCCTGCGGCTACCAATATTATTCAGGGATATTTCCGGGGACTGGGAGACTTGAAGGTCACGTTGATCAGTACCATCCTGAATATGTCTGCCAGATTCTTTACCGCCTGGCTGATGATCCATGTGATGCATGGAGGATTTGACAGACTGGCCTGGGCGAATTTCTTCGGCTGGGTGGCTATGCTGGCCTTCCAGATTCCGATGATCACCTACAGATGGAAGAAAGTGAAATAAAAACAAGGTCAACGAGAGGATTTACAAATGGAGAAAAAAGAAATGTCAATGGCTCAGCGGAGAGCAGCCGGCTTGTTATGGGTGGATACCGGAGAAAACATGGACCAGCAGGTATATGCCAGAGGACTTTGTCAGGATTTTAATCATACCAGAGGGACGGAAACCGAAAAAAGAGAGGAAATTTTGCAAAAACTCTTTGCCTTTTGCGGAGAAGGGGTCTGGATCGAGCCGCCTCTTACACTGGCCATGGGAAATACCGTATCTATCGGAAAAGGAACTTATGTCAACTCAAATCTGACTCTGGTGGACGATTATGAGATAAACATAGGAGAAGGAGTACTGATTGCCCCCAATGTTACCATCAGCACCACCAATCATCCCATGCATTATATGGCACGGCAGCATGGAGAAATGTACTGTAAGAAGGTGGTGATTGAAGACCATGTGTGGATCGGAAGCAATGTGGTCATCTGCGCCGGAGTTACGGTAGGAAAGGGATCCGTCATTGGGGCAGGAAGCGTTGTTACAAGAGATATCCCTCCAATGAGCTTTGCAGCAGGAGTTCCCTGTAAAGTGATCCGGGAAATTACAGATGAGGATCTGAAGGAGTTTGACCCCATTCCGGAATAAGCAGGTGGGGAAGACAATTGCCTAGATAATATGAAGTGCACTAGCATAACGTAATAAGGACCTTATGGATATCCCACGGCAGTTTTTTGGACTGCAGAATATCCGTAAGGTCTTTTTCTATATTATGCCAGAGTCATGAACCACTCAACAGTTGCCGGATCATAGTGGGAGAAAAACAGGCTCTTTCCGGTATCCAGGTCCTCAATCTCTTTCATCTCATCTTCGCTGAGAGTGAAGTCAAAAACATCAAAATTCTCTTCCATGCGGTTCTTGTGGGTGGACTTGGGAATCAGCACCACATCGCTCTGAAGAAGAAAACGCAGAGCAGTCTGGGCAACGGTTTTGCCATGTCTGTCTCCGATTTTTTTCAGGACCGGATTATTGAAATAATCATTTTTGCCTTCTGCAAAAGGTCCCCAGGACATAATCTGAGTGCCGTTTTTCTTCATATATTCCTTTGCAGCCTTCTGCTGCTGGAATACATGGGTCTCCACCTGGTTTACGGCAGGTTTGATCCGTGAGAAGTGATAGAGATCAAGATAGCGGTCCGGATAGAAGTTGGATACGCCGATAGCCCGGACTTTGCCCTGATCATAAGCTTCCTCCATGGCCCGATAGGTTCCGTAATAGTCACCGAAAGGCTGATGGATCAGGAGCAGGTCGATATATTCGGTCTGGAGTTTTTTCAGAGATTCTGCAATAGAAGCTTTTGCTTTCTCATATCCTGCATTTGTGATCCACACCTTCGTGGTAATGAAAAACTCTTCTCTTGGAAGGCCGGATTTTGCAATGGCATTGCCTACCCCTTCTTCATTGCCGTAGGCCTGGGCCGTATCAATGCTGCGGTAGCCGGTGCGGATGGCCTCCGATACGCAGGCCTCTGTTTCCTCCGGAGGAGTCTGATATACGCCATAACCTAATTTCGGCATTTTGACTCCATTGTTCAGTGTTACATATTCCATAGTGAATTCCTCCTTTTCGTTTAATGATGGTACCTCTGTACACTGAGGGTATATCTGCTTTTTCATCTGCTCCAGGGAACTTCCCTGTTTTCAATTATGAGTTTACAGCCTGAAGAGAAAAAAGTACAATAAGAATATAGGAATTCAGATTCCTTAATATGAATAGTGAGAAAAGGGGAAAGATATGTTAAATCTTTTAGAACTGGAACAGCTCGCGGCCTTTGCGGCAGAAGGCACCTTGTCCAAAGCAGCGGAAAAACTCCACATTTCCCAACCTACGATTACCAGAACCATGCAGCATCTGGAGGAGGATTTTGGGGTGTCTCTTTTCCGCCGCACCAAGAATCACATTGCACTGAATGAAACCGGGTGGAAGGCTGTGGAATATGCGGAGAGGATCCTGAAAAGCGCAGAGGAGGCAGTGGAAGGAGTCCGCAGTTTTGACCGGAGCCTGCATACCATTACAGTCAGCTCCTGTGCTCCTGCACCTTTATGGGAACTGCTCCCTGCTCTTACACGAACCTTTCCGGATATGACCATTTCCTCATCTATCAAGGGGAACGGCGCTGTCCTGAAAGACCTGCAGTCCGGTTCGGCTGTTCTTGGAGTGCTGCCTCAGGATATGGTACCCCAGGGATACTCCAGCATTCCTCTGTTAAAAGAAGACCTTTATGCGTGCCTGCCTGCCACCCATGCACTTGCCGGATATAAAGAGCTTTCCTTTGCCCAGCTCAACGGATATAATTTCCTGCTGGGCAGCCAGCTGGGATTCTGGGATGATATGTGCAGAGAGAAGATGCCCGCCTCCCGGTTCCTGGTACAGACAGATTCCTTTACGTTACAGGAACTGATCCGGGAATCCTCTCTTCCCTGCTTTGCCACAAATCTTACCATAGATGATAAAGGGACCTTTGAAGGCAGAAAGGTCACACCCATCATAGACCAGGAGGCAAAAAGGACCTTTCATCTGGTTTTCTCTCCGGAGAATAAAAAATATGCGGTAAGATCCGGCTGAAAATCCTCAGATTGATGCAGAAACCTTATAGGCGGATCCGGGTGGAGAAAGCCTAAAAAAGCAGATGAAAAAAGCGGATAGAAATATCAGTTGGCGTAAAATGCAGAGTCTGATAAAATTGTCTGTAAGATTATATTGCGCAGAGGATGAAAAGGACTTTTCAGAAGAAATAAATGATGATAATGAGGGTGAAAGATGACAAAGGAAACGATTGAACAGGTGTTAAAATTCAGAGATGAGCGGAGCTGGAAACAGTTTCATAACCCCAAGGATCTGGCCATCTCCATCAGTCTGGAGGCAGCGGAACTCCTGGAGGTTTTCCAGTGGAGCGCGGAAGACGTCTGGTGCGGGGAGAAAAAGGACAAGATCAGAGAAGAGCTTGCAGATGTACTGAACTACTGCATTTTAATGGCGGATACCTGCGGCCTGGATATGGATGAGATCATTCAGGAAAAAGTCAGGAAGAATGCAGAAAAGTATCCGGTGGAAAAAGCATACGGACACAAAGAAAAGTATACGGAGCTGGGAGAATAACCTGCTAAAATTGGGGCCTGAGAGTGTGAGCTTCTGTGTGAGTATTATATTTGAAAGGGCTCCTAAGAGATAAAGGAGATAAAGAATATGACAAGGTTTGAAGAATTTGAAAATATCGTTGCAAAACTCCGTGCGCCGGATGGCTGTCCCTGGGACAGAGAGCAGACACATTTCAGCCTTAAAAAGCCATGCGTAGAGGAAGCCGCAGAGGTGATCTGCGGGATCAATATACTGGAAGCGACGGGGAATCCGGATAACCTGAAAGAAGAGCTGGGGGATCTGCTCCTGCAGGTAGTGATGCATGCTAAGATAGCAGAGGAAGAAGGCTACTTTACCATGGATGATGTGATACAGGGAATCATTAATAAAATGGTACGGCGGCATCCACATGTATTCGGCGATGCAGTAGTCTCCGATTCAGGAGAAGTGCTGACCAGATGGGACGAAATCAAAAAATGGGAAAAAGAAGGAAAAGAATGGACGGAGGCCTATCTGCCGGAGGCTTTTGATGAGGCGAAGAAGTTGATAGATGAGGCTGCGGAGAGGAAAGGGTTTGTATAGGTGTAATATCCGCGTATGCGTAAATTTTGTCCTGAACTAATGGTACAGAAAAGCCGAAAGGAAATTCAGAAAATGAAAGATAAGGAAAATTTATCAGATAGCGGAAAGACTGAAACCGGAAGAAAAGCAGTGGAAAGGCAGACAGAGCTGGGAATGATCAAGGTAGATATGGAGTATCCGTATCCATGTGTGCCGCCGCCGGGAATCTGGGAAAAAAAGACGGAAAACTTTTAATTATCACTGCTTCTCATACGTTCCGGATCCCAAACGGGGAACGGGAAATTTCACCTGTTCTTTATCAAAGCTGCATGCACCCGGAAAAAATCCATATTGATCCGGTACAGATCCTAATAGACAGAGGAGAAATCTGCTTTCAGGTGAGAAATCAGCAGTGGACAATTCGTGAAACAGAAGCGTCTTCCGTGGAACTTCTGCCCTGGGAAGCTAAAATCAAAAAGAAAAGCTGTATTCCGTGTACGAACTGCGGAAGATGCAGCTGGTAAGTAAAGAGGTACTGCTGGATAGATGGAAGTGGCACAGGTAAGGCTTTCTTTGTAAGGCTGTTTTATTTCCGTCTGAATAAATAAAAATATTTCTACAGCACCATTAGATTTCTCCATGACATGATTCTTTTAGGCTAAAAAATCAGCACTCACATCTTGTCGTGGATCGGATGGTTTTGTTTTGTGGCGTCAGAGCCTGGGGAGCCTTATTTTGCAAGGTTTTTGCGGGCTCTGACTTTTTGTCTGGGAGCGTAAAATGGTGTAGTAAACGCAAGAAAATGTAAAATGATGGTTTGCGTATTGATTTAAGAAACTTGGAACCAATTTGGAACTTAATTGCAATGAATTGCAACTTAGAAGCAATTTACTGCAATTAAGTTTTCCGTTCTGATTTTGGAGAAACAGGTTTTCATAAGTATGATTGATAATAATGGTGTAATTAAGCCATAAAAGAAAGGAGTGCACATAATGCCAAAGATTATTCCGATAAAAGACCTGAAAAGTACTTCTGATATATCAGAAATGCCATGGTGCATCGTAGTTATTTGGATCATGGTACGATACAGGTTGCGGTGTATGATAACCGATTAGAAATCACTTCTCCGGGAAAGCTGCCAATGGGACAAACTATGGAGCGTATGAAAGAAGGCTATTCCAAAATCAGAAATGAAGCTCTTGCCCATGCCTTTGCTTATATGAACTTGATTGAGCATTGGGGAAGCGGCATTCCAAGAATTATTGATAAAGTAAAAGCTGCCGGGCTGCGGGAACCAGAGTTTATTGGTGGCGAGGTTGATTTGCGTATCAATATCTATCGAGGTCAGATTGACGGCACTGTTGACCTCAATGCGTCCAATACTGCCGTTAAACTGCCGCTAAACCGCCGGGAAACCGCCGATAAAGTGTCGGTAACTGAACAGGAACAGCAAATTTATAAATATGTATCGGAAAATGCCGGCATTACAACAGCACAGGCAATGAAACTTCTTGGTATCAAACAGCGTAGAACCAGAGAAATACTGGCTAAAATGGTTGAAAAAGGATGGCTGAGAAAAGAAGGTGCTTCAAGAAGCAAAATTTATGTAAAAAATACAGAAGGGAGATAATGCAGCATGGATACAGACAAAGTAATACAAGACTTGAACCGCAGATTTGCTGCACCTCTGCCGGAGGTTTACCACCGTCGGATCATCTTCTGGTACGATGAAGATAAGGAATTTGAGGATAAGCTGGACGAAGTGGTTTTAGAGAATGCAATGGATAGGAATTGTACTCAATTCTGTAAGTATAAAACTTTAATGCATTGAGTTGGACTGTAGGTATTAGTACGTCTAAGTAAAGGCGTACCTGTTTCAATGGACAGCATAAAAAAATCTGTAATATGCGGGGCTGTAATATTGGTGATGTCATGGAATTGGCTAAACATTGTTTCGCTAATTGATAATTACATGGAAAGGATTGATGGGAGTAATTTTGAGGGAAAATCCAGATTTACTATCGGGAAATAGCGGAGAACGATAGAACAGATACGCAGTTTAGAACAGCTGTTGCAAACGTAAAGAGGCTTTAAGAGCTGTGGACAGATCAAGGGAGAAAAGTCCAGACAGTAAAAGGAACAGCGTCTGCGGCTGTTCTCGTCCCGATAGTGTGGAACAAGGAAACGATGCCGTCGGATTTCTTTAGAGATGGTAGAGGAGTCTTTGGAAAGAGCCCTGGCCATTTGAGAAAAAGAGAAGCCTTTTTCAATCATGATTTCAATCTCTGCACGATCAGAAAGAGCAAGATGCTTAAAGTTACCAATATGATGAGTTGCCATGATGACCTCCAATCCGCTCCGGGGAGTACAGGATAACACGATTGCAAAGGTAAAATCCACCCCTGATTTATAGAGAAGCAAAAAAGGAGAAAAATCAGAAATAACTGTTTCATTTAACGGCCTTGCAAAAAATTCAAAAAAATTAGCACTCGCCTCTTGGCTCGTTTGGGGTGGTTTTGTCCTGTGGTGTCAGAGCCCGTAAAGCCTTATTTTACAAGGTTTTTGCGGGTTCTTATTTTTTGTCTGGGAGCGTCAAAAATCGTCATTTTGAAAGAAAATGGTGTAGTAAATGGTGTAGTAAAATGACCATGGTGATAAAGTCTTGAGGTAAAGAATTTAAAATTTTATTTTAGGGGAAAATGCGAATCTATAATATATCTTGTTTATAGCTGCACAAATATAGTAGAATAAGTGGGAGAACATACGAAAGTAATATCGGAGTTCATTAGATAGATTATATACTTAAATTCTGCCCAAGTGGTGATTGGTAAAACGCCTACCTTTATTGTGATATTTTCACCTTTAAAGTAGGAAGAACAGGTTCGATTCCTGTCTTGGGACCATAATTTATTTTTAGGTGAAAAGATGAATAGTCGAGCATTTAGAAAATTTAAAACAGAAATGGGACAGGCTAACCATTTTCTTATCACAATAATGATTGGATTGGACGCTGTTGAAGATGGAGCTCAAAAACGAGAGTCCTTCAATGCAAATTGGAATCCAAAAGATGTTACGGCTTCTGTTGTGAGAAGCAAGCATTATGCTATAAAATCATCATTAGCATGGGCAGTTGATAATCTCGATATGTATCTGCGGCTTTGTAATCGTGAACCGCGGCTTTACAGTGATGAGGAGAGCAGCAAAATTGCTAAAACAAAACATAGTGTATATAATAAATTCCGTTGTGTTATAGAGAACCATGCTGAACTAACTCCAGATAAATTTGCGTATGTAGATTTGCTTATTTGTTGGCGGAATAATTCTGTCCATTTTGATGCGGAAAATGAACTGTTACCTGCTTCACTTAATTATTTTAAGAATATTCCTTCAGAGGATGTAATTCTAAATAAATATCATTTAGATATATCAAAAATGTTGAAGAGCTTTAAAGATAATAAATGTCCCACATTTAAAGAGGTTGCTACGTTAATTAGTATGACAATTCATTTTGTGGAAGAACTTGATAACATTCTTCTTCGAGATATACGACAATATCAATTTCTTGAAACTACTCTTTTACAACAAATTAAATCCAAAGACATGAAAATAAGTATTTTTAACTATCAGAATACGACGCCGGAAAAAAGAAAAAAGAAACTTAAACAATTTTTTGTTAGTATTGGTATTTCTGAAGACTTTTATGATGAAGAAGGTGAAAGATTTCTCGATGAAGTCATTAATTTAAAAGAAGAGGAGTTTATTAATAGAGCTAACAATTGATGAAAAAAGATTAAAGTATTTTTATTGAGGTGAATAATTGTGTTAAATGCTGTGCAAAAAGCTGCATACGAACTAATACAATCAGATGCAAGATTCTTTTACACATTGATTGATATTCAGAAAAATGCAAAGAATATTAATAGCAACTATATCATGATGAGTCAACCTTACATTGGGATTTTTACCGATGGTGCAGAACAATGGTGTAGAAAGGTAGGATTAGATGCGCCTCGTTTTAGTGAAATAGAGAGAGCATATTACATAGCTTTGCGTCGAGGACATAAGTTATTCGAAAAGTCCTATAATGACTATATGTCTGCATTGATGGAGAGTCTTAATGCGAGTGATGCTTATTTTTACAAGATACGGAGTCTCCGCGAGAAAATTTGGGGTTACTATAATGTTGGTACCGATTTGTGCGATAATCAATTCTGTGGCAATACAATCCTTTGTATGTTATATATGCCCATAGATATTTTGAACATAGACGATGTGGGACCTTGGATAAAAAATATGAGTGTTATTTCTGGTAAACTTGCTGCCTTTTTTTGCTGTTTAGATTATTCGCCGTATGAGTATAACCGTAATATAAAAGTGAAATATAAAGACTATCATTTTTATAGGAATTGTCCACTGAAAGAAAAAAACAAATTAGGTTTTTTGCTTTTTTCAGTTCTTTGTAGTATTAATTATACTATCGAATTTATTGACAAGTATTTTGTAGATGAAATTCCCCAGAAATTCAAATTTGCTTACCTCCAATACTATTATTTATGTGATTTTGTCAATCAGATTAATACTGTTAACGGGACGAATTTTTATATTAATAGTATTTTAAAAGACCGTGCGTTTCGGAATTGTCTTGCACACTATGGTTTGGGGCAATATATATCAGAAAAAGAATTGGATTCAGATGATATCTTAAAAGGGCTAACAAATAAGGCTTTCAACATGGGTTATGTGGAAGCAAAAGAGCGTCTCTATACATATTTAAGCGAATTAGTGCAACAGATTAAACTAGAAATATTAGATTGATCTTTTTTTGTGCATCTACTAAAGTATCAGATTAATGTCATAAATCGGTTATTATTATTTTATATAAATTAGAAAAATATAAGCGATAAAACTAATGGGGGTGTCAATATGACTTTGACAGATATTCAATTTCAGAAAAGCGAATGGCGGAAAAAATCATGGTCAATTCCTGATTTGTTAGGTGGAAAACAGGAATATTTTTTGTTGGTAAAGCAATTAGTAGAATTGCTAAGATTAGGAGAAGCAATTGACATTGACACTACGCCAGAGTTACATGGAATATCTACACCGAAACTATGGCGTGAGTATGCACCTTTTTTGAAAAGTGTTGGTCTTGTAAGTAATCGTGCAGGAATCTTGCAACTTTCGGATGTTGGTGTTGCATTTTGTAATGATTTGACAAAAAGACATTTAGCTGATCTTATGCATAATAAGTTTAGATTGTTTGGAGAGGTCCTTGAAATTTTAGCAGTAGAACCGGGGACTGTTCAGGAAATCGATGCAAAGATTTGTAAAAATTATCATTTGGATTGGGCTAATTGTAGTAATACAAGAAAAAGATTGGATTGGTTAGAAGTTCTGGGATTAATTCAAGGTATTGGAAATCGAAAATGGCAAGTAACAGAAGAAGGCTACAATGCACTTAAGAATTGGAGACTTGTATCTCCGGATATTATTGCTTCTTTTGAAGCGGTGACAAATGATATATCAATTTCAGATCCGCCGCATGAAATTGCGATATTACTGCATCGTCTAAAGGAAATGCCTGAGTTGCACAAGAAACGCAGTACATATAATATTTGGGTTCCTAGTCCTAATCGAATTGATAATTTACGTGTACTTACTCAATTTGCTTTAGAGAGAGTATCTAGGTCCGATTTATTTCAATTTGTTGAAAATGAGTTCAATCTTAAAAAGAGTAGTGCTGAATCAATGCTTCCTTTTCTAAAAGCATCAGGGATTATAGAAGAAGTTGGACGGAATATTTATATTGCAACACCTGCAGCAAAAGCATGGTGTGAGACAGGTGATGATTTAGATTTTGTGCGGATTCTTCATACCCATATGCGTTTTGTGGGAGAGATGATTAAGGCTTCAGAAAATGATACTGTTAGAAATGACCTTTATGCTCAAGCAAAAGTATATGGATTAAATACTGAAAAAGCTAGGTGGATTGCAGGATTTTTACTTGAAGCAGGACTTTTGGAGGAACCACAATATTTACATTTAAAAGCCACACCATTAGGTAAATGCTTTGTTGCTGAACTGCCCTTAGCAGAAGAGAGCACTTGTGAAAAAACAGAAGAAATAAATGAAGATAATGACTGTATAGATTCTTCCAACACCTTAACAGATAATAATACGCAGATTTTTGAACAATTACACACAGCTGCAATTGATCCTGGTGCAGAAGGGAAAGCTTCTGGAGTTGCATTTGAAGAAGCAATTGCTAATATTTTTAATTTTATGGGCTTCGATGCAAAACGAATAGGTGGATCAGGTGATACAGATGTGATTGTGCGTTGGAAAGATAATGAAGGAAAAACTATTATAGCGATAGTAGACGGTAAATCTAAATCCAGCGGAAGCGTATCGCATAGTGACATAAGTGATGTGGCGATAGATATGCATAAAGAAAAAAATAATGCAGAGTATGTTGCAATTATTGGACCGGGATTTAGTGGAGATACTATACAAAAACATACTAGAAAGAAAGGTTTTGCACTAATTACGGATGCGGAATTAATTGAAATTGCAAGAATGTCTTGTGCGTTGGGTTTAAGCTTACAAGAAATTGCTCTTATCTTTCAAGTTCCTGATGGACTTTCACGTCTAGAGGAACTTATAGCTGCTCGACAGAGGGAAATAGATATTATTACATATGTAGTTTCCACGTTTGAAAAGGAACAAGATATGCTGGGTAGTCTTTCTGCCCGTGACATGTATTTATTGTTGCGAAATACCGAAGTTTCTCCATCTTTAGAAGAATTATTGAATGTATTTGAAATATTATCACAAAAAGATATAGGTATATTAAATCCGGTGAAGAAGGTATCATCTGCAGAGAATATAACATATATATTGAAAAATCAAAAAAGAACAGTAAATAGACTTCGAGCATTGGCATTTGCAATAGAAAAGGGCTTGGGGTAAGCTATTAATCTAAACGTGTGGCAATAATGATTGACAGAGTAAAAAATAGAATAGAAATTAAAGATAAATAAGATGTTTATGGATTTTGCAGTTAATAACGAGGTAAATAAACATAGTAGTTACGAGCTGGTTACCAAAATAATATGAACGAAATGAATCATGCATATAAAATAACGTAAAATGGACAAAAAGCGAATCCTATAATACATAATATTTGTAATCGATCAAATATAAAAGTGAATAAGCATAAATAAAATCTAGACAGGAGTGTTTTGATGCTGATTTATGAAGGAACTAAAGATAATTTTTTATCAAGTGTAGAGCAGGATACAATCGCTGTGGAAATCGAAAGCAATATTTATGAAAGAATGCATCGACACACAGCGAAGAATGAATTCCGTGCATGGGAAAATTCCATGGAATATATGTATAAGGTATTGAATGATCAGGACATTCCATCTGATGCAGGAATTGCTATCGAGTACAATATTCCACAGACGTCCAAGCGAGTGGATTTTCTGATATCCGGTTATGGGAAAAAAGAAGAGGCAAATGTCGTTTTGATTGAACTAAAGCAATGGGACGAGCTGGAGGCAATTCCAGGGCGGGACGGTTTGGTGCAGACATATACCGGAAATGCTGTGAGGCAAGTGGTTCATCCTTCTTATCAGGCGTGGTCATATGCCATGCTGATCAGTGATTACAATGCTTCTGTACAGGAAGGAATGGTTTCCATATTTCCGTGCGCTTATCTGCACAATTACAGACGGCAGGATCAGGATCCGCTTGATGCTGAACAGTATGAAACTTATCTGGAAGATGCACCGGCATTTACACGCGGGGAAGTCGCAAAGCTGAGAGATTTCATTAAGAAGAGTATTCGAACTGGTGATAATAAAGAATTAATTTATAAGATTGATTCGGGACGCATTAAACCATCGAAAAGTCTCCAGGATTCTATTGCAAAAATGCTGAAGGGTAACCGTGAATTCGTTATGCTGGATGAACAGAAGGTTGTTTACGAAGAAATCCTGAATGAATCCAGACAGTCTGTCAAAGATGATAAAAAACGGGTTGTGATTGTAAAGGGTGGTCCAGGAACAGGTAAAAGTGTGGTGGCTGTAAATCTCCTTGCAGAATTAACAAAAGAGAATCAGTTTTGCCAGTATGTATCCAAAAATTCAGCACCAAGAAATGTATATCGGAAAAAGTTAAAAGGAAGTATCAGGAAAAGCAGTGTCGATAATATGTTCAAAGGTTCAGGTATTTACACAGAAACCGATAATAATATGATTGATACGATCCTGGTGGATGAAGCACATCGTTTGAATGAGAAATCAGGAATGTTCCATAACATGGGAGAAAACCAGATTAAAGAAATTATTCATGCGGCGAAATGCAGCGTGTTTTTTATTGATGAAAGCCAAAGAGTTACACTTCAGGACATAGGACGGGTAAATGAAATCAGAAAATGGGCGGAGAAGGAAAAAGCTCAGGTTACAGAGATGGAACTGGTGTCTCAGTTTAGATGCAACGGTTCTGATGGATACCTTGCCTGGCTGGATCATACGCTGGAAATTCGGGATACAGCAAATTTTGATATGGAGGATATCGATTATGATATCCGAATTCTTGATTCTCCGGCAAAAATGCAGGAGCTAATTATTGAAAGAAATCGTACCTCGCATAACAGAGCGAGGATTCTGGCTGGTTATTGTTGGAACTGGAAAAAAGAAGGAGTTAATGATCCATCTGTACATGATATAATAATCGGAGATTTTGAAATCAGCTGGAATCTAAAAAATACGACTACGTTTGCCATTGACGAAGATTCCATTCATGAAGCGGGATGTATTCATACCTCTCAGGGATTGGAATTCGATTATGTAGGAGTCATCATTGGGGATGATATGCGGTATGAAAACGGAATGGTCGTTACCGATTTTACAAAAAGAGCCAGAACAGACCAGTCTTTGAAAGGAATTAAAAAACTATATAAAGAGAATCCGGAGCTGGCAAATAAAGAAGCGGACGAAATTATAAAAAATACATACCGGACATTAATGACACGCGGTATGAAAGGCTGCTATGTATATTGTACAGATCAAAGGCTGGCAGCTTATCTTAAGAAATGTCTGGAGACACGGAAGAGTGAGGGTGAAAAATGACAAAGGAAACGATAGAACAGGTATTAAAATTCAGAGATGATCGGAACTGGAAGCAGTTTCATAATCCGAAAGATCTGGCAATTTCCATCAGTCTGGAGGCAGCGGAACTGCTGGAAGTATTTCAGTGGAGTGCGGATGATGTCTGGTGTGAGGAGAAAAAAGATAAGGTCAGGGAAGAACTGGCGGATGTACTGAATTACTGTATTTTAATGGCAGATACCTGCGGATTGGACCTAGATGAGATCATCCAGGACAAGGTAAAGCGGAATGCAGAAAAATATCCGGTAAAAAAAGCATACGGACATAAAGAAAAATATACGGAGCTGGGAGAATGACATGCAGCTGCCACATTCTGATATATTGGATATTGCCCATTTTTCCAGATTGTTTGACAACAAGAGTGAGTGTTACAAATTGTTCTGGTTTCAGGCAATTGCACGGAAAATAAAAGAAGGACAGAAAACAATTACATTTAAATCATTAATTGATGAAATGATCGCAGATGCCTGGTATATGGTTTTGGAGTACCGGTTGAATCTTGGCCCTAATGATGCACTGGAACGGGTGGTCCACCGGCTGGGTGAGATCAGTAATATGAAATCTTGTGAGAAGAAAGACGTTGTTCTGGAGTATGTGAAGACATGTAAAGATAAAGAAGTTTTAGCCATGAAACGGACGTTATCTTACAATGTTCCGTATCGTTTACAGGCGCCTTTTATGGAATCTATGAAAGGAAAAGAATGGAACAGATCCGGGGAAAATCTTGCGAAAAGAATCAACCAGGAACGAAGACTGATGTATTATTTCCTGCAATTCAGTGGCCTGAACACTCAAATCCAGATACAGGAAGAATGGGCGGATTATATTGACCGTAATTATGAAATCATACAGGGATGGGTGGAACTGAATCTGATCCAGTATCTTCAGAGAAGGAACCCCAGCGTCCCGGGAATCGTGGACAAGCTTTATCCACCGAAAGAGCGGAACCTGGAAAAGGTGAAAAAGTATTGGAAACTGCTTGTTTCCATAAAACCTGTCTGCGAAATCTATGGGGAAAATTCACTCAATGAAAAGAATATTTCCATTGATCATTTTGTACCCTGGTCGTATGTGGCACATGATGAATTGTGGAATCTGACGCCCACAACCCGGAGTATCAACAGCAGTAAAAGCAACAGCCTTCCGGACTGGAATAAGTATTTCCCATTATTATGTAAAATGGAATATTTGTCCTATGAATTGATGTGGGAATATCCGGAAGTACATAAAGCCTTTGACAAATGTGCGAAGGAGCATCTGAACAATCAGGAGATCAGGCATAAACTTTATCAGAGAGGTCTGTCGGAAACGGAGTTTTCCGGGCGTTTGGAAGAGGTTATGTTTCCGGTTTATCAGTCGGCAAAAAGTATGGGATTTTCCAGTTGGAGCTTAAGGATATAAGATGATGGGTAACTATTACGAAAACAATGCAGAACGTTATGCGGCAGAAACATTTTCCGCTGATATGTCAGAACAGTATCAAAGCTTTCTGCCCCTGTTAAAAAAAGGAGCAAAGATTCTGGATGTGGGAAGCGGCAGCGGACGGGATGCATGTTATTTTCAGAAACAGGGATATCAGGTGACGGCATTGGAACCGTCGAAGAATCTAGGCAGAGAAATCCGGAAAGTCTTCTCTGGAGAACTTGTATGTTCGGATATTCAGAACTATCGGCCGACGGAGCGGTACGATGGGATCTGGGCGTGTGCGTCATTGATTCATCTGCAGGAAGAAGAAGTACTGCAGTTTTTTGAAAAGATCGATCAGTATCTGAATGACAATGGAATTATATACATTTCCGGGAAAAATGGGCTTTCCACAGGAAAAGTGGAGGATGGACGTTTTTTTCTTGAGTTTACAGAACAGCTGGTAGAGAAAATCCTGACGGTAAATAAACAATTGAAGCTGGAGCAGCTGTGGTATACCGAAGATGTAAGCGGGAGACGGGGATTTCGGTGGCTGAATGTGGTTTTAAGATTGAGAAGAAATAACTCTTAATGATAAGCGGTGAGAGCAATGAAAGTAGTTTTAAGTCGTAAAGGATTTGATAGCGCTAATGGCGGTATCATGAGTCCTATTTTTGAAGATGGGACAATGGTTTCATTCCCTATCCCAAGTAAAGATGTGGAGAAGGACAACATTCGGTATGACGAATTGTTTTGTGATGGAATCTGTATGAAAACAATTTTGAATGCGCTTGGGTATCGGGGAGTAGAGCATTGCCATTTGGATCCCGATCTGGTGAAAGACAGAAGGCGGGAATCAATTCGTGAGTGGACACCCGCTTTTGGGCAGATTAATCAATCTGCAACTTATCTAAAAAACCAGCATATTTCTGAAGGAGATCTATTTCTTTTCTTTGGAAATTTTCGCCATATAAAGCAGAATCATGGAAAGTATGAATATGTTCGAAGAACGGATAAAACAGAGGGTACTTATCTGGGAATGTCGCTGCAGGTCGTATGGGGATATTTACAGGTTGGGGGCATTATCACTGATCCTGACGAGCAAAAGAAATTGTTCTGGCATCCACATGCCTGTGATAAACGTATTTATGAAGAGAAGAATAATGTGATTTTTACAGCAAGCAAACAACTTTCCTTTGCTCCTGAAATGCCGGGGGCAGGTACATTTTTGTATGATAAAAAACGTGTGCTGACGATGCCGGGAAAACCAAAAGCAACCTGGAAATATTGTAAAGCATATGATACTGATAACATTGAAAGCAATCGAAAGAATTCTGTGAAGGGTATTAATGAAGGTATTTATTATGCCGGGATTTGGCAGGAACTTGTCTTAAAAGAAAATCAGATTTCTGAAGAATGGGCGAAGTCATTATTTTAGACAATTTGTTGTTGGAGATGTGACACAGAGGTATAGTGGGGAATTTATGGAGAAAAGGTACTTGTCAGATTCAAAGGTTCAAAGAGAAGCGGAAGAAATAATATTTGAAAATTTAAAAAGCAAGTTAAAATGTAATGATTTACAGAGTAATGTAAGAATACTGATTTCAAAGGAGAATAATATATGGATTTGTCCCGATTTTTATTCAGAGGAAAATCATATAATAGGTGAGATTCATACCCATCTTGGGAAATTAAAGTCTGCGCAATTACATAAAATAGAAGGCGATATTTTAAAAATGCTTCTTTTTGAGAAGTGTCATAATGGAAAACGATATAGAAAAATGATTGTCGTCTGCGATATTGAGGAATACAATCAGTTGATGGGGAATTCATTTGTGGCAGAAGCAATCAGGCAATTTGATATAGAGTTGTATTATGTTCCATTGGAACAAACACTGATTAATGAGATAAAACAAGCTATGCAAGAGCAGAATTTCTACCATTAGTGAGAAAAGGTAAATTGTGATACAATATATACAACTATAAAACCTCAGGGAGGTTACTGGTAATGCAGTTACAGAATGATAAAATAACAACATTACAGACAGCAATCCAGACAGCATATCTGGATCATACCATAAATTCTAATCTGGCATATCGACCGGAATTTATTTCAAATAATTATAAGCTTGGGAAAAAAGTTCTTGTTTCCATTGAAGAAGAATTACAAAGATGTGAAGAATTCTTTATCAGTGTCGCTTTTATTACCAAGAGCGGAATTACGCCACTTCTTCAGACTTTAAAAGATCTGGAACAAAGAAATATTCCGGGGAAAATCCTGACGACAAATTATCTTATGTTCAGTGAGCCAGAGGCCCTGGAAAAGTTGGCAGGATTAAAAAACATCGAATTGAAAATGTTTGTTACTGGTGCAGAAACCGGCGGATTTCATACAAAGGGATATATTTTTCGTGAAGAAGAAATTTATCGGATTATTATCGGAAGTTCCAATATGACACTCAGTGCCATTACAAAGAACAAAGAGTGGAATACTAAAATTGTCTCTACAGAACAGGGTGAGTTGACTCAGGCAGTTTTACAGGAATTTGATGAGTTATGGCAGGATGAGAATTCCTTAGATTTTGAAGATTTTATTGATTCTTACCGTCAAGAGTATCTGAATGAAAAAATGATCCGTAAGCAGAAACAGCAGGCGGTATCAGAGCAGGTCATAGAGCTTGAAAATTATCGGTTAAAGCCCAATAAGATGCAGGTCGCTTTTGTGAAAAATGTAATGGAAATGAGAGCACAGCATATAGATAGAGCTCTTCTTTTAAGTAGTACGGGGACAGGAAAATCCCTGGCTTCCGCATTTATGCTGCGGGAGATGGGGACAAGAAGGGCTCTGTTTATTGTTCACAGAGAACAGATTGCCAAACAGACATTGAAAAGTTACAAAAGAGTTTTTGGATCATCAAGAACTTATGGACTTTTATCGGGAAATAGCAGAGAGTTGGGGGCAGAATTTTTATTTGCCACTATGCAGATGATGTCGAAAGAAGATATCCTGTCTCATTATAGTCCCGGGGATTTTGACGTGATTATTCTGGATGAGTGTCATCATGCGGGTGCAGAGAGCTACCAGAAGATTATGCGATATTTCAAGCCAAAGTTCTGGCTGGGAATGACAGCCAGCCCGGATACCAATCAGTATGATATCTATTCGATTTTTGATCATCATATTGCCTATGAAATACGTCTTCAGCAGGCTCTTGAGGAAGATTTACTATGTCCTTTCCATTATTTTGGAATTACAGATTTGGAAATAAATGGAGAAGTATTTGATGATAATGCGGGCGTAAAGAACTTTTCGAATCTGATTTCTGATGCCCGAGTCGATTATGTGATTGACAAGGCAAATTATTATGGATTTAGCGGAGACCGAGTAAAAGGGCTGATTTTCTGCAGCCGAAAAGATGAGGCAAAAGAATTGTCGAAAAAGTTTAATGAGCGTGGATTGAGAACGGAGGTTCTGACTGGAGAAGATACTCAGGAACGACGTGAAAGTGTGATTGCCAGACTGACAAATGATGAAGATGGTGAGGATCAGCTGGATTACATTTTTACCGTAGACATTTTTAATGAAGGTGTCGATATCCCGGAAATCAATCAGGTTATTATGCTAAGACCGACTCAATCTCCGGTAGTGTTTATACAGCAGTTAGGCCGAGGACTCAGAAAATATGAAGGAAAAGAATATGTAGTGATTCTTGATTTCATTGGGAATTATATGAACAACTTTATGATTCCTATCGCTTTGTCTGGGGACAGAAGCTATAACAAAGACGCAATGCGCCGTTACATCAGAGAAGGAGCCAGAGTTATTCCGGGAAGTTCTACTATTCACTTTGATGAAATATCAAAAAAGAGAATCTATGCGTCTATTGATACAGCAAGAACCAATGATATGAAGCTGCTTAGAGAATCTTATAAAACTTTGAAATATAAGTTGGGAAGGATTCCAACAATAGGGGATTTTAAAAAATTTGGATCTGTAGACGTGACAAAAATTTTTGAAAAGTGCGGATCTTATCATAACTTTTTGAAAAAATATGAAACAGAATATCATGTGCATTTGACGAATCAGGAAGAAATTATAATAGAATATTTTTCAAAGAAACTGATAGCTTACAAAAGAATTCATGAGCTGGAAATGCTGAGAATGCTGATCAGTAGGGAAAATCGTCTTTTGCAATATTGGAAGCTCCTGCAGGAAAAATATCATGTTGGCATGAATGAACAGGTAGAGAGATCGGTGATCCGCAATCTGAAAAATGAATTTCCGAAAGAAGAAGAGCGCCGTAAATATTCGGACTGTGATCTTGTAGAAAAAAATACAGATGGAAGCTATTCTCTTTCCTCAAAATTTCAGAAGGCACTCTTGAATAAAGACTTTAGGCAGATGATCTTGGAATTGCTGGATTTTGGTATAGAACAGTGGAAGGAAAAGTATGGACAAATTTATAGAGATACTAATTTCACGTTATATCAAAAATATACATATGAAGATGTATGCCGTTTGCTTAACTGGAACAAAAATTTAAATGCTCAGAATATCGGAGGCTATTATTATGATAGTGATACTAAGACGCTTCCTGTATTTATTAATTACCACAAAGCAGAAGATGCGATTGCGTATGAAGATCGGTTTGTTTCGGAGGGGCACTTAATTGCGCTTTCCAAACATCCGAGAAAAATTACATCCAGCGATGCTGTTCATATTTACAAGCAATCTGAAGAGGATAAAAATAATCGTATTTTCCTGTTTGTAAGAAAAAATAAGGATGATAATGAGGCAAAAGAGTTCTATTTTCTGGGAGAAATCTTTGCAGAGGGAAACCCGAGACAGATTTATATGGAAAAAACAAAGGACAATGCCTTTGAGATCGACTATCGGTTAGATGTGCCGGTAAGAAGTGATATCTATGATTATATTGTGAGTGATTGATGTAAAAGGCATAAGTAAAAATAGAAGAAACAGAATGGAGAAACGTGATGAAGACTGTACGTGTAGTAGCAGCAGTAATTAGAAAAGATGATAAAATTTTTGCCACGCAAAGAGGATATGGAGAATTCAAGGACGGATGGGAATTCCCTGGCGGTAAGATTGAGGAGGGAGAAACACCTGAACAGGCACTTATCAGAGAAATTAAAGAAGAGTTGGATACAGATATCAATGTGGGAGAACTGATTGATACAATCGAATACGATTATTCCAATTTTCACCTGTCTATGGACTGTTTTTGGTGCGATATTGTGAAAGGTGGATTGGAGTTGAAAGAGCATGAAGCAGCTAAATGGCTGACAAAAGAGAACTTGTACAGTGTAGAGTGGTTGCCAGCAGATGTCGGGTTGATTGAAAGGATAAAAAAAGAATTGTAAAAAGATTTCGATATGCTTTGGATGGTAGGTGAAATAAGTATCAATGGAACAATAATTAAGGAAGATGAGCTTGACTAATGCGCTACAAATTTGTTTGGGTAGTTGAACAAAGAGAATTTTACTGCAATTATTTCTGCCGTAGAGGATAGTGTTTCAGCGTAGATGATGGAGAATTTTAATCTTATTTTTATAATAGTGAGGAAAATGTAATATTTAAGGTACTGGGGGTAGAGAAAAATGGGAGAAAAAGCAAAATATTATAAATGCGCATTACAAGTAAATTCTTTTTCTTATACTAAATATAGGGGAAATATTCCTCAAAATGAACAGGAATATAATCAGCGAATATTAGAACGTTGTTGGGCTAATGATATTTCGGTTGTGGGGCTTGCAGATCATGGTTCTGTTGATTCATCTTCTTCGTTGAGAACTTGTCTCCAAAATGCGGGAATAATAGTTTTTCCGGGCTTTGAAATATCAAGCGCTGAAAAAATTCATATGGTCTGTCTTTTCCCTCCGGAATATGATACTTCAAAGCTTAATAGAATAATAGGAGGACTGGGGCTTGCGAATGTTGAAAAAGGAACAGAAGCAAGCGAGAAAACATGTTTGGATATTGCTAGTAAAATTGAAGAGAATGGTGGATTTTGGTATGCTGCACATATTACTGGAGATAATGGAATCTTAAAACTTGGAAAGATGCAACATATATGGAAGGATAAACGTCTTTTAGCAGCACAGCTTCCAGCATCAAGAGAAGAAATTGATCCATCATATGTTAATATTGTAAATAATACAGATTTAAGTTATAAGCGAGAGCACATGCCGGCATACATTAATGCAAGGGATGTAGAAACCCCAGAGGATTTGGACAAGGATACGGCTTCTGTATTGGTTAAAATGTCCTCTCCGGATTTTAAAAATTTTTGTATGGCTTTTAAGGATCCGGAGTCAAGAATTCGCTTGAACTCAGAACGTGAAAATAATTATCAAAGTAGTATAAACAAGGTGAAAGTATCAGGTGGATATTTGGACGGATTATCACTTGAACTATCTGAAAATCTTGCTACTATTATTGGAGGAAGAGGAACTGGAAAATCAACATTAATTGGCGTAATAAGATATGCATTGGGAAAGACGCCTGCAAGTAAAGATTCTGCTAAAGATTTTGAGAGTATGCTTGCGCAGAATCTTGCAAGTGGAGGTATTGTCGAGCTTACAGTAACTTCAAATATACAGCATGGCCAGCAATTTGTAATAAAACGTAGATATAAACAGGAGCCTGTTATTACAACTGTGGATAGTACTGTGTCTCCACTTACGGTTAGTGATATTCTTCCATCAATAGAAATTTATGGACAGAATGAAATTATGGAAATTGCCCGGGATGAGTTAAAAATCCACAATGTTGCAGAAAGATTATTTTCGATTCCCAAGGAATTATTAGAAAAGATGAGTGCAGCTCACGATGAGCTTGTAGAAAATAGTTCCATGATATCGGGGATTGAACAACAATTAAAGGCTGCAGATACCTCTTTAGAGGAATTGCCGTCAATTCAGGCTAAATTAAAATATTATACAGAAGCTGGTTTAGATGATAAATTAGCAATATTTAGGAGACTATCTTCTGAAGAAGGGCAATTTAATGCGATTCAAAATTCTTTGAATTTAAAGCCAACTCATTATCAAACGATAGCTGTTGGAGAATATCAAAATCTTGAATTAATAGCAATTTCACAGGAGATCGAAGGATTCAATAGTAAAGTAAATGAGCTGAACTCTCAATATGATGGATTGCTAAAAAAATTGAAGCAATCATTTAGTGAGCATAAGAAAAAATGGGAAGATGGAAAATCAGAATATGATGATCAGCTTAAACAGTCACTTAAAGCTATGGAGGGCGTTCAAGATATGTCAAGCCAAGATATTGTTGATGAATACAGTGATTTAGTAAAAAAAGCTGAAGAATGCAAACCTCTTGCTGAAAAACAGAATAGACTTAAAACAGAGCTTTCGGGTGCAACGGAGAGCAGGGCTACATTAATTGAATGTTATAAAACTATTTGTGATGAACGAGATCGTTGTTTAAAACAGAATATTAAAAATATTAATAAGAAAAAGTTATGTGGAACAGTTCGACTTGATATCAAATTCCGGCAGAATAAAAGGAAGTTGTTAGATTATTTGACTTCACTCCTGGCAGGAGTTGGAACGAAAAGTATCAGTGGAATTGCAGAGTATAATGATTTTGATGTCTTTACTTTTGCAAATGATTGTAGACAAGGAGCTGATAAATTAATAGAGATCTATGGATTGACAAAGAGAGTTGCTGATACAATTGTATCAACATTGACGGAAGAAAATCTAAGGTTTATCGAGGAAATGGAACTCGAAGATATTGTAGAAATAGAGCTAAATGTTAATGGAAAATTTAAAAAATTAAAAGATTTATCAAAAGGACAGCAGTGTACAGCAATATTAAATCTTCTTCTTCTTGATAACAAAGATCCGTTGATTATCGACCAGCCAGAAGATAATCTTGATAATTCATTCATTGCCGAAAATTTAGTAAAAACATTAAGAAATAACAAAATTAAGCGGCAATATATTTTGGCTACTCATAATGCTAATATTCCGGTCTTTGGCGATGCTGAACAAATAATCACTATGGAAGAGGAAGAAGGGAATGGTCGGATAGCCATTGATGGACTGGGTTCGATTGATGACCAAGGTGTTAAAGAAAAAGTAATTGGCATACTTGAAGGTGGTCCTGACGCCTTTAGAATGCGCGAAGAAAAATATGGGATATAATTGTTTGTAATAGTGTTAGGTTTGCATTTTTTGTTCACGAGCTATTCTATTTCATTATAGAATTAGTTAAATATAGGGAAAAGAGATGTGGGTTAAATAAGAAAAAGGTCGTTGCAGTATTAGAGCCATGTATTTTCAGCGGCCTTTAATCATAAAATTTCACGATCTTATTCAAATCGGCACATTCCAAAATTCTTGAAAGTTTTTCAAGGGTGTTCAGTGTGATGTTCTTATTCTTTTTCAGAGAATCCAAGGTTTTATTATCAATACCGCTTTTTAAAAGCTGGTACTGAGTGATACCTTTTTGTTCCATGGTTTCCCACAGTGGGCTAAAATCTATCATATTGAACACCCCTTTCCGACTAAAGATAATTCAATTATAGGAGCTACCGTTAGAAAACAACATTGTGGAGATATCCACAATGCTGTATAATAGATATGTGAACGGGAGGCTCCTATTATGCATGAAGGGGAAAAAATAAATAAGAGACTTTGTAAATTTTTTATTGAGACATTTGAATTCACAGATGAACAATTAGCAGCGATAGATTATCAGATTCCCATGACACAAGAGATTTATGATTCTGTCCTGGATCGTTGCATGGAACTGGGAACGGCTGCGGATGATTTGTTTTATAGGATGTTACTTGAGTATCCGGACTTTCTGTCTGTTTATGCCCAGAAAATAGAAGATGAAGTAAACGAAAAATATGCAGATATAGATATACCAGAATCTTCCCCGGAAGAATTAGATGCTGGCTGGGAAGATCTATGTCGTAGGATCCGAGAAAAATATGGCGAAGATGCAATATAATAAAATGCATTTTCAATCATAAGTTGAATATGGCCAATACGCATTCAGTTTGAAACTGGGTGCGTTTTTTTTGCCTTTTTAATATCCTATCTCCAAACACTGTATAATCCTCGGATTTCCTTTCTATAAGTGAGGGAAATATTTTTTGAAACAGAAAATTAAAAGACTTTTCGAATCTCCTTGTATTTCTGCCTCTGACAATTGGGTTAAGTGAGGGGATCTTTAAAGAATAAAAAAGATAAGAGCGGATCTGGTTGATAAGAATAAAATTTATTTCTTTTTGACCCTGTATAATAGCCGCTCCCGGTTACGTTAAGTGAGGGGGTAGATATTATAGAGCAAGATCCACCCGTGTTAAGCGGTTATGCCATTCCTGGCAATCCTCTAACTTACAGGTTGAGCTCTTGATGGGGATTTTTCCAGAGCAAGATCCACCCCGTAATACACTATCGTGTTTTCTTGTGTAGGGCTCTTGCCTGGGATTTCGATTCCCCATACCCTCGATGATCTGCCAATCTGGCCGATATTGGCGTCTACTGGAAAGTGGGACGCAGCACAAAAGGAAGATTCCGGCAGGACTGCCGGTTCTCCCATTTGTGATGTTACTGAAGTAATAGAAAAGAGAAGAAAGGAGGAGTCATGAGAAAAAAGAGATTAGAACGGGAACGGAACCATCCGCATTTTGTCGGAGTCCGACTTTCGGATATTGAGCTGGAACTTCTGGACAGGAAGGCAGAGATTCTGGGGGTGTCCAGATCCGAATGCCTGCGGAAATTGCTGGTGGAAAAGGAGATTGTGCATCGGGTAGAAGTGGTCGCCGATATGGAAGAACTGCGAAGTCTGGTGGGGGCATATGGAAAGATCGGTGTGAATTTGAATCAGATTGCACGGTACTTCAATACGGGCGGGGAACGTTCGCTGGCTATGGAAGATGAAATCCGTCACTGCATTGCGGAATTGTTTGCACTCAGGGAAGAAGTGTTGAAGATGGCAGGAGATTTTGAACGGGATTACCGGGGCAGTTAAAGTAGTCCAGATGAATCGTTCCAAAATGATACCGAAACACGACCAAACAGCGTTTTCTGCCGTCAGACAGGATAAAACCCCAGGCAAATATATTTGAAGTCAAAAAAGCCTGTCGTAAAGGGCAAAAAATGCAAAAAATGATACCGAAATGTGACCATATTTCGCTGTCCTGTACAGGGCACTGTCAGGATGGCAGGAAGGAGGAATGTCTGTGCCGAGAATGAGCAAGAAAAGAAAACAGGAATTGGCCTTTTTTCTCAATGAAAGAGGGCGCATCGCCCACAATGATACCTGCAGGAAATGCGTCGGAGACTGCAAGCAGAGTTTCCGGACTGTGATTGTCTGTTGCCCCTGTTATGAATCCAAGCGAAGCCGCCGGCGGAAGATCAGACAGAAACAAAAGGATGGATGTGAAGAATAAAGATCAAATGATATACATGACGGATCAGACCCAGATCCCGGTGTATCTTCCTTACCCACGGTTTATGCTGGGGATGGATCTGACTCAGACAGCCAAGGTTTTGTATGCTCTGTTGCTGGATCGGGCGAGTCTTTCTAGGAAGACAGGGTGGAAGGATGAGGAGGGACACATTTTTGTGGTTTATCCCATTGTTTATCTGGCTGACGATCTTGGAAAGAGTCCCATGACTGTAAAAAAGGCATTGAATGAACTGGAAGAAGCCGGACTTCTGGTAAGAAAAAAGCAGGGATTTTCAAAACCGAATCTGCTGTATGTCAGAATCCCGGCAGAGGGAAAGAAAAGTTTCCCTGTGAAGGATAGAAAAGTGTCCCTCAAAGGGAAAGAAAATGATACTTATGAGGGAAAGAAACCTGTCCCTGTGATGGATAGAAAAGTATCCCCTAATTACTTAAATAATAGTTACTTGATATATAGTCAAACAAAGAAAGAGAGAGAGGCGTGCTCTGCCTATGGCGAATATCACAATGTGTTTCTCTCCGAATCAGAATATGGAGAATTGAAACAGGAGATCCGGGAATTAGACAGGCTGATCGAGGAGCTGTCCAGTTATATGCGTTCCAGTGGAAAGCAATATGCCGATCATGCCGTTACCTTGAGAAGATGGGCAGAGCGGTCAGCCCCGGTAAAAAACATTCCGGATTATACCTGCAGTGAGGAGGACAGTCTATGAACAAGATGGTAGAAGAAACAGTAAAGAACATGATGCAGCCGGGAGAAAGAAACGGGGAAGATTACATCGGAAAAGACGGGCTCCTGTATTGTGGACAATGCCATGAACCGAAGGAGGCTTATTTCAATCAGGAGAAAGTCGGAGTTTTGGGAATAAAAAAACATCCGCGTGAATGTGAGTGCCGGAGACAAAAGAGAAAAGAGGAGGAACAGTACCGGGAACAGCAGCGCCATGAAGCTGTAGTCAGAGAATTGAAGGAACATTGTTTTTCGGATAGATCCATGAAGGAATGGACATTTGAGAATGATAAAGGGCTTTCCGAAAATATCATGCTTGCAAAGCTGTATGTGAAAGACTGGGAAACAATGAAGGCGGAGAATACAGGCTATCTCTTCTGGGGAGCAGTGGGAACCGGGAAAAGCTTTCTGGCGGGCTGTATTGCCAATGCACTGCTGGAACAGGAGATAGCAGTGCGCATGAACAATTTCGCGGAAGTGCTGAATGATCTGTCTGCTAATTTTTCAGAGAAGAATACATACATAAAAAATCTGTGCAGAGTTCCGTTGCTGATTCTGGATGATTTTGGTATGGAGCGGGGGACAGAGTACGGACTGGAACAGATCTATGCGGTGATTGACGGCAGATATCGGAGTGGGAAGCCCCTGATCGCGACGACCAATCTGACACTGCAGGAGTTAAAGAATCCGCAGGATACAGCGCATGCCAGGATTTATGACCGGTTGCTGGAGATGTGCGTGCCGGTTCAGTTTAAAGGGGAGAGTTTTCGAAAACGTACGGCTCAGGAAAAGCTGGGGCGGATGCAGAAAAGAATAAAGGAGGAGATGAGGTAAATGAGACAGACAAAAGAAAGAGAGAGCAACTGCCGTCTGGCAGTGGATATTGAAGGTCTGGCCGCTATGCTTTCCTGCGGACAGATGACTGCAAGGAAGATTGCGGAAGATGCAGGAGCCCGGATCACCATCGGCCGCCGGGTATTGTATTCCGTACAGAAAGTGGAAAAATACCTGGAAGCAATAGCGGAATAGAGGAACACGGATGTGCGTGGGGTTGGTTTTGTGCTATACTTTTCATAGACAGGACAAGACCATTCCCCACAACAGGGAGGTGTGGAAATTAGAGAAAGGAATGGTTTTGTGGCAAGAAAAGACAATAGAGGAAGAAATCTGAGGACCGGGGAATACCAGCGCAAGGATGGACTCTATATGTACCGGTACAAAGATGAACGGACTGGCAGACGTCTGGCCGTTTATTCTCCGGATCTGGCTGAACTCAGGAAAAAAGAAAAAGAGATTGAGAAAGACCAGAGCGAAGGAATTCTGACCGATACCCAATGCAAGAACATGACTCTCAATGACCTGTTTGAGATCCACATGGATACCAGAAAGCTGGCAGAGAGTACACAGGCCAATTACAGAAGGATGTGGAACAGTCTTGTGAGGAATGAACTCGGACAGATGAAAGTGGTACAGGTAAGACCATCTCATGTACGCCTGTTTTATTCCCGGCTGAGCAAACAGAAATATTCCCACAGTACCATCAAGTTTCTCCATAATATGATCTTACCGAGCTTTGAGGTGGCCGTAGATGATGATATCATCCGGAAGAATCCGGCCAAGAGAACGCTGGGAGATTATGGGGAACCGGAAAAGAAACGCACCGCCCTGTCCTTTGACCAGCAGAAAAATCTGCTGAACTATGTAAAGAACAGCGAGGTATTCCATATCTATCTGCCACTTTTGCAGGTGATGATCGGAACCGGACTCCGCTGTGGGGAGCTGATCGGACTCACCTGGAAGGATGTAGATCTGAAGACCAGGACCGTATACGTGAATCATCAGCTAATCTATAAGAACTATGGAGATGGGTGTGATTTTCATGTGACCATGCCGAAGACAGAAGCCGGGATCCGGGAGATACCCATGAGCAAGATGGTGGCAAAAGCCTTTGAGACCCAGAGACGGCTGAATTTTCAGATGGGGATTCCAAGGGATGTGAAAATCGAAGGGCTTTCGAATTTCGTATTCATGAGCAGGAGCGGGCGTCCTATGATGCCGACTACCGTGAACTTTATTCTTCGGGATATTGTGAAGGCGTATAACGAGGAAGAAAATGAGCGGGCAAAGCGGGAGAGGAGAAAGCCGGAAGAGCTGCCTCATATCTCCGCCCACATTCTCAGACATACGGCTTGTACCAGAATGGCAGAGACGGATCTGGATATGAAAGTTGTTCAGTATGTGATGGGACATGCGAACATCAGTGTCACGATGGAAGTTTATAACCATATCACAGACCGATCCAGGATCGAAAAAGAGATTGCGAAGATGGATTTGGTGCAGATTATGTGATTGGATTTTTAGCTTGCAAATTAGAGATTTTTGATTGCCTTGGAGTGAAAATCATGAAAATATCGGATTTTTCTGCTTTTGATGGTGTAGTAAATTAACTCAGATTTCCTTGAATTTACAGGGGATTTTGGAGGCCCCCGATTCTGAAATTGGTGTAGAAATGGTGTAAAAATGGTGTAGTAAGCCATTTTTTGAAAAAATCAAAAAATTGGAAAGCCCGAAAAAGCCCGTAAAATCAAGCTTTTTTTAGGTTTTCCAAAAAAAATATTAAAAAAATTAGCACTCACCTCTTGACAGTGCTGATAATACGTGCTATATTACATATAGAACAAGAGAACAGAGATAAAAAGTAAGGTTCCCAAGTTCCGAAAACAACACTTCGGTTTTTCCAAAGTGCTAAAATAAATTTTTATATGTCTATTGAAAGGAGATATGACTTATGATGATGCCTAGTATTTTTGGAGAAAATTTATTTGATGATTTTATGGATTTCCCATTTGACAGAGAATTCTTTGGAAGAAGACCTCTGTATGGAAACAGTGAGAAGAACATTATGAAGACAGATGTAAAAGAAACAGACAATGCTTATGAGCTGGATATTGATCTGCCAGGATTTAAGAAAGATGAAGTTACTGCAAAACTGGAGAATGGCTATCTGACCATCAGCGCTACAAAAGGCGTGAACAAGGACGAGCAGAATAAAGAAGGAAAATACATCCGCAGAGAGCGCTATGCAGGAGCTATGAGCAGAAGCTTCTATATAGGTGAAAATGTTCAGCAGGAAGACATTCATGCGAAGTTTGAAGATGGTATCTTGAAACTCACCGTTCCAAAAGAAGATCCTAAGAAAGTAGAAGAAAAGAAATATATCTCCATTGAGGGATAAAATAACAGTGCCGTAGCCTTGGCTGCCTGAGAAAAGGCCTGGAAACAGTCAACAGAAAGACTTGTTTCCGGGCCTTAATTTTATGTGAAGTTATATATGCAGAAGACACGCCGCTTTTTGTTTCTGACAGGCGGTAACAGACAGGGGATTAAAAAGGGGTTGACAAATATTCTTTTATAGTATATTATTCCTATAAAATTACTAGGAAATAAAAATTCCGCTGCAGACAGCGGGACATTCACCCTCTCAGCAGTTGCCAAAAGTGCGGGCAGACATGGCCCTTGGTTTACTGTCTGAGGAAATAAAAGAAAGGCGGTATTTTATGGCTGAAAAAATTTATGCAAGCGTACAGGAATTAATAGGAAGAACTCCTCTTATGGAAATAGGGAATATTGAAAGAGAAGAAGGACTGGAGGCCAGAGTTCTGGTTAAGCTGGAATACCTGAATCCAGCAGGAAGCGTAAAAGACAGAATTGCAAAAAACATGATCGAGGATGCAGAGAAGAAAGGACTTTTAAAGCCTGGGGCAACAATCATCGAGCCTACTTCAGGAAATACAGGAATTGGTCTGGCGGCGATTGCTGCATCTAAAGGCTACCGTTTGATCCTGACCATGCCGGAGACTATGAGTGTGGAAAGAAGGAACATTCTGAAGGCTTACGGGGCGGAGATCGTCCTTACAGAAGGAGCCAGAGGAATGACCGGAGCCATTGAAAAGGCAGAGGAACTGGCCAAAGAGATTCCTGGAAGTTTCCTTACCCGTCAGTTTGAAAATCCGGCAAATCCGGCTATGCACAGGAAAACCACTGGACCGGAAATCTGGGAGGATACAGATGGAAAAGTGGATATTTTGGTGGCAGGAGTAGGAACCGGCGGTACAATTACAGGAACCGGCGAATATCTGAAATCAAAAAATCCTCAGGTGAAGGTTGTAGCTGTGGAGCCATCGGATTCCCCGGTACTTTCTAAAGGAACAGCAGGTCCTCACAAAATCCAGGGTATCGGTGCCGGATTCGTGCCAAAGGCTCTGAATACAGAGATTTATGATGAGATTCTGGCTCTTGGAAGTGAAGAGTCCTTTGCCGCAGCAAAACTTCTGGCTCATAAAGAAGGAATTCTGGTGGGAATTTCCTCAGGAGCTGCCCTGCATGGAGCTATTGAACTGGCCAAGAGACCGGAAAATAAAGGAAAAACCATTGTAGCTATTCTGCCGGACAGCGGAGACCGGTATTATTCTACGCCACTTTTCGAGGGATAAGATGAAGATTTCAACAAAAGGAAGATATGCGTTAAGACTGATGCTGGATATTGCTGCCCACGACAGCGGAGAACCGGTAAGGATTAAAGATATCGCATCCAGGCAGGAAATTTCCGCCAAATATCTGGAACAGATTGTAGCTATTTTGTCAAAAGCCGGCTATGTAAAGAGCATACGAGGGCCTCAAGGCGGCTATCGTCTGACCAGAAAGCCTGAAGAATATCCGCTGGGAGACATTCTCAGGCTTACAGAAGGCAGCCTGGCACCGGTAGAGTGTCTGGAAGGAGAAACCAATCAATGCCCCCGGGCCGGGGACTGCATTACCCTTCTCTTTTGGAAAAAGCTAGACAAGGCAATCAGAGAACTCACAGAAGGCTATACCCTGGAAGACCTTCTGACCTGGCAGAACCAGGCCGGCAATAATTACATCATCTAAATATTAAGGGGATTTTGGGAGTCAGAAGGACGGAAAAATCTATCAAAACATGAAAAAGAAGCAGACATATAGGAGGAAAGCCTGTATGATCTGCTTCTTTTGGTGTGATACATCCGGCAGATGGCTGCCGCGCTTGTGCGAGCAAACATTTGCCGGGTAACGGACAGTGGGGACCCCGCCGATACGCCTGAATATCTTCGGGGCCCCGCCACCGGACCGGACATGAGTTCCCGGTCCTTGTGACATCCCCGGGATATGCATGAAAACATATCTGTTCCGGAGATGCCTGGCTAAGGCTGGACAGCGGACTGTCCAGCTTGTGCGGCAGTCGCCAAAAGGACATGCGAGCATGTCCCCTTGGCTCGTTGCACGCAAAAATAAAGAAAAATGTGATATATGTAATCGGAAAATGACGGGGTATCATTTCCCTGATTACCGGATTTTCATGGGATACTGATTGTCAAAGCAGGCCTTACAGATAGGAAGGTCTCCTACCATGGACTGAAGGTCTTCGATTTTCATGTATCCCAGAGAATCTGCCCCGATCATGGAACAGATCTCTTCTGTGGAATGGGAAGAGGCGATCAACTGCTTGTTGGATGGTATATCCGTGCCGAAATAGCAGGGATATAAAAAGGGGGGCGAGCTGATCCGCACATGGACGCTTACGGCCCCTGCCTTTTTCAGCATATGGATCAGATTGGCTATGGTGGTGCCACGGACGATAGAGTCGTCCACTAATACGATACGCTTTCCTTTTACCACAGACTCCAAAACATTGAGCTTAAGGCGGACGCTGTTTTCCCGCTCTTTCTGAGTAGGTTTGATAAAGGTCCTGCCTACATAGCTGTTTTTATAGAAAGCAAGGCCGAAGGGGATCCCGGAAGCCTCTGAGAAGCCTTTTGCTGCGGGAATACCGGAGTCCGGAACCCCGCAGACCAGATCTGCTTCCACAGGATAGGATTTTGCCAGAGCGGCTCCTGCCCGGATTCGGGCGTCATAGATATTAATATTATCCATGGTGCTGTCCAGCCTTGCAAAATAAATATATTCAAAGATACAGTGAGCCTTCTTTTCCTGACAAAGGGTATAGTCAGAAGAAACTCCCTGTTCTGTAATGGTAATGATCTCGCCGGGACGGATATCCCGGACAAATTCAGCGCCAACGCTTTGGAGGGCGCAGCTTTCAGAAGCCAGGATATAGGCACTGTCTCTCTTTCCAAGACACAAGGGTTTCAGGCCAAGGGGATCCCGGACTCCGATGAGCTTTCTGGGGCTGGCGATGACCAGACCGTAAGCTCCCCGGATCATACCGGCTGTTTTCAGGATAGCCTCTTCTACAGTCTTAGAGGTTATACGTTCTCTTGCGATACAGTAGGCGATCACCTCTGAATCAGTAGTGGTATGAAAGAGGGCGCCGTTTTTCTCCAGATGATCCCGCAGTTCCTGGGCGTTGACCAGGTTTCCGTTGTGGGCCAGAGCCAGAGTTCCCTTTACATAGTTCAGCACCAGAGGCTGGGCGTTGGCCAGAGTGGTGGCTCCTGTGGTAGAGTACCGCACATGTCCGATTCCCAGATTGCCATGGAGGCTGTGGAGGTTTTCTTCTTTAAATACCTCGCTGACCAGTCCCATGCCTTTGTGGGAATCAATATTTCCCTTAGGTCCTTTGGTGTCGCTTACGGCAATGCCGCAGGACTCCTGCCCTCTGTGCTGGAGGGCGGAGAGTCCGTAGTAGATGGAAGGCGCTACGTCGTCTCCGGAAAAATCATAGATACCGAAAACGCCGCAGGCTTCTTTTATTTCATATTGTGCATCCAGTTCCATTTGGAATAGGCTCCTTTACACGGAGAAGAGGAGAGCGTCATAGGTAGGATATGGAAGCTCCTCATCCGGAATTTTTGCTTCGGCTTCATCGGCGGCTGCCCGTAACTCATCCATAGTAGCGAGAACGGTCTTATGGCAGTAGTCTGCAGATTCCTGCATGGAGCCTTTTTTATCGATCTCCTGGATCTCTTCATCCAGTGTAGACAGAGCAGATGAAATCTTTTCGTAGGCATCCCCCAGAGAAGAAACCAGAGTTTCAGCAGAAGCGGTAGGTACAGAAGGCGCCAGCGCTTTCATGGCCAGAGCATTGTCTGACACAGAAGCTGCATAGCTGCTTACTGCAGGAAGGAAGTCTTTGGTCAGCATTTCCTTCATGGTCTTTGCCTCAATGCCGATGGTTTTTACATAGTTCTCAAGAAGGATCTCGTAACGGGAGAAGATTTCTTCTTTTGTAAAGATGTGATGCTTTGTGAAAAGCTCCACGTTCTTGTCAGAGATAAACTGAGGGAGGCAGTCAGGAGTAGATTCCAGATTGTATAAACCTCTCTTTTTGGCTTCTTCTACCCACTCTTCTGTGTATCCGTTTCCGTTGAAGATTACTTTTTTATGTTTTTTAATGGCACGTTTGATCAGTTCATGTACAGCGTGCTCCATATCTTCCGGTGCAGTTCCTTCCAGCTCTTTGGAAAACTGAGACAGAGCTTCTGCCACTGCTGTGTTCAGGATAATATTTGGCGTTGCCACAGAAGCAGAGGAACCAAGCATACGGAACTCAAATTTGTTTCCGGTAAAGGCGAAAGGTGAAGTACGGTTTCTGTCCGTGTTGTCTTTCATAAAATGAGGAAGCACATGTGCGCCGGTCTCCAGCTGTACGCTTTGATGCTCGTCAAAGTAAGTATCATCTTCAATAGATTTCAGAACTGCGGTCAGTTCATCTCCCAGGAAAATGGATACGATAGCCGGCGGAGCTTCGTTGCCGCCCAGCCTGTGGTCATTTCCGGCGCTGGCTGCGGAAACACGCATCAGATCCGCATATTCGTCCACGGCTTTGATAACCGCCATCAGGAATACCAGGAACTGGATATTCTGATCCGGCGTTTTTCCCGGATCTAACAGGTTTTCTCCTGTATTTGTAGAGATAGACCAGTTGTTGTGCTTGCCGCTTCCGTTGATGCCTTCAAAGGGTTTTTCATGGAGCAGGCAGGCAAGGCCGTGTTTATCTGCCACTTTTTTCATGATCTCCATGGTCAGCTGATTGTGGTCAACGGCCACGTTGGCGGTGTCAAAGATAGGTGCCAGTTCATGCTGAGAAGGAGCTACTTCGTTGTGTTTTGTCTTAGCAGGGATTCCCAGCTTCCACAGCTCCTCATCCAGGTCATGCATATAAGCGGCAACTCTTGGCTTCAGAGCGCCGAAGTAGTGATCTTCCATTTCCTGTCCTCTGGGTGCGGAAGCTCCCATTAAAGTTCTTCCGCAGAGAACCAGGTCACGGCGCTGTTTGTATAAATCTTTATCTACAAGGAAATATTCCTGCTCTGGTCCGATGGTGGTGGAAACATGAGTTACGGCTGTATTGCCCAGAATGTGCAGGATCTTTACTGCCTCATTGCTCAGGGCTTCCATGGAGCGGAGCAGAGGAGTTTTCTTATCCAGAGCTTCTCCGCCATAGGAACAGAAAGCTGTAGGAATATACAGGGTTCCGTCTTTGATAAAGGCCGGAGAGGTAGGATCCCATGCGGTGTATCCTCTGGCTTCGAAGGTAGCTCTCAGTCCGCCTGAAGGGAAGCTGGACGCATCCGGCTCGCCTTTCACAAGTTCTTTTCCGGAAAAATCCATGATCACTTCTCCGTTTGAAGTGGGGGAGATAAAACTGTCATGTTTTTCAGCGGTAAAGCCTGTCATAGGCTGGAACCAATGTGTAAAATGGGTAGCACCGTTCTCTACGGCCCACTCTTTCATGGCAACTGCCACAGAGTTTGCTACTTCCAGCTCCAGATGGGTGCCGTTCTCAATGGTTTTCTTAAGAGCTTTGTAAACATCTTTCGGAAGTTTGTTTCTCATGACCTTATCATTAAATACCAGGCTTCCGTATAAAGCAGGAATATCTTTTTTCATAGTATGCTCCTTTCCTACAGATTCCTTTTGCAGAATCTGTTTTCCATAGAAATAGAAAAAGCGCCCTGGATATCTCTATCCAAAGCGCCTTTGCTTTACGTTGTGTAGTATATACTCAGGGAAAGAAAAATGTCAATCCCTTTTTTGAAATTTTTTAAAATTCTTTTTCCTTTCTGTTTAAAAAAGCCGGGAGCAGGGGATACTTAGATATCCTTATGATGCCATATGTCTGCAGGGAGTCATGAGCGCTATGACCTGAAAAATCCTGGCATCATAGTATAAAGCAGGAGGTTGTTTTTATGGAAGATATGAAGATATGTCTGAAAAAGCCGGACGATGTAAAGGAATTTGTCCGGGCGGCAAGGAAATGTGACTTCGATGTGGACCTGGCCTATAACAGCGCAGTAGTAGACGGAAAATCTATATTAGGAGTATTTGCCCTGGGACTGGAGAAACCTCTTGTGGTGAGCTGCCACGGAGAAAACAGAGAGTTTCGCCAGAGTATCCAGAAATTTCAGTTATAAAAATTTTTTCAAAACAGGGATTTACAAAATGAAAAAAATCGGTTATAGTAGACAGCAGTTATGAATAAAGTTATGACGAAGGCGTCAGAATTTCTGTTTGGGAGATTCTGACGCCTTTTTTCATTTGTATGGAAAAATCAGGAGGAAAATGTGATGGTAAAATATGTATTCGTAACCGGAGGAGTGGTCTCAGGCCTGGGTAAAGGGATCACGGCTGCCTCTCTGGGAAGGCTTTTGAAAGCAAGAGGGTATCAGGTGACCATGCAGAAGTTTGACCCTTACATTAATATGGACCCGGGCACTATGAACCCTATCCAGCACGGAGAAGTCTTTGTTACTGACGACGGCACAGAGACAGATCTGGACCTGGGACATTATGAGAGATTTATTGATGAAAGCCTGGATAAAAATTCAAATGTGACTACGGGAAAGATTTACTGGACAGTGCTTCAGAAGGAACGTCACGGGGATTATGGCGGCGGCACGGTACAGGTCATTCCTCACATTACCAATGAGATCAAAAGCCGGTTTTACAGAGGAAAAACTCCTGAGGAAGACCGGATTGCGATTATAGAAGTGGGAGGAACTGCAGGAGATATTGAGAGCCAGCCTTTCCTGGAAGCCATCCGTCAGTTCCAGCATGATGTGGGAAAGGAAAACGCAGTGCTGATCCACGTGACCCTGGTACCTTATCTGAAAGCTTCCGGAGAGCTGAAGACCAAGCCTACTCAGGCCAGTGTAAAAGAACTTCAGAGTATGGGTCTGTGGCCGGATGTATTGGTATGCCGTTCGGAGTATCGGCTGTCTGATGAGCTGAAAGACAAGATCGCACTGTTCTGTAATGTACCGCCCAATCATGTACTCCAGAATCTGGATGTGGAATACCTGTATGAGGCCCCTCTGGCTATGGAAAAAGAACATCTGGCTCAGGTGGTCTGTGAATGTCTTCATATCCCATGCCCGGAACCGGACATTACAGACTGGACGGCTATGGTGGAAAACCTGCGGAATCCCCAGTCCGAGACAGAAATCGCTATCGTAGGAAAATATATCCAGCTTCATGACGCTTACTTAAGTGTGGTAGAAGCTTTAAAACACGGCGGTATCGCCAGCCGGGTAAACGTCAATATCCGCTGGGTAGACTCAGAAGAAATCGAGAGCCAGGGCTGCCAGGCGCTTTTGAAAGGCGTAGACGGAATCCTGATCCCGGGAGGCTTTGGACACAGAGGAACGGAAGGAAAGATCCAGGCTGTAAAATATGCCAGGGAAAACAAGATTCCATTCCTGGGAATCTGTCTGGGCATGCAGATGGCTATTGTAGAATTTGCCAGAAATGTAGCCGGTTTTAAGGACGCCAACAGCGCAGAACTGAATCCCGATACCATGCATCCGGTGATCTATCTTATGCCGGAACAGAACGGCGTGGAAAATATCGGAGGAACCCTCCGGCTGGGCGCTTATCCCTGTGTGCTGAAAGAGGGAACAAAAGCATATGAATTATATGGCGCCAAAGAAATTTCCGAGCGCCACAGACACCGCTATGAAGTAAACAACGACTACCGGTCTGCTCTGGAAGAACATGGAATGACCATGGCAGGTCTTTCCCCTGACGGACGGATCGTGGAAATGATAGAGCTGAAGGATCACCCCTTCTTCATTGGAACTCAGGGGCATCCGGAATTGAAATCCAGACCAAACCGTGCCCATCCGCTGTTCCGAGGATTCGTAAAAGCAGCAGACGAGTATGGAAGAGGAAAAAGAAACAGATAGGGAGGAAAATGTGATGAGAGAACAACAACAGGGACTGTACAGTCCCGCCTTTGAACATGACAACTGTGGAATCGGCGCAGTGGTAAACAGCAAGGGAATCAAGAGCCATCTGACGGTGGAGAGAGCACTCCATATCGTGGAGAACCTGGAACACAGAGCCGGAAAAGATGCAGAGGGAAAGACAGGAGACGGCGTGGGAATCCTTCTTCAGATTTCTCATAAATTCTTTTCCAAGGTCTGTAAAAAAATGGGGATCGATCTGGGAGGAGAGAGAGAATATGGTATTGCCCAGCTTTTCTTCCCTCAGGATGAACTGAAAAGAAACCAGGCTAAGAAGATGTTTGAGATCATTGTGGAGAAAGAGGGACTGGAGCTTTTAGGCTTCCGTGAGGTTCCTGTATATCCGGATGTTCTGGGACACAAGGCCAAAGAGTGTATGCCTCATATCATGCAGGCCTTTATTAAAAAACCGGAAAATGTAGAAAAAGGACTGGATTTTGACCGGAAGTTGTACATTGCCCGGAGAGTCTTCGAGCAGAGTAACGATAATACTTATGTGGTTTCTATGTCCAGCCGTACCATTGTGTATAAAGGTATGTTCCTGGTAGGCCAGCTTCGTACTTTTTTTGCGGATCTCCAGGATAAAGACTATGAATCTGCTATCGCTACTGTCCATTCCAGATTCAGCACCAATACAAACCCAAGCTGGGAGAGAGCCCATCCTAACCGTTTTATCGTACATAACGGGGAAATCAATACCATCCGGGGAAATGCGGACAAAATGCTGGCAAGGGAAGAAAACATGGAATCTCCTCATTTAAAGGATCAGCTTCACAAGATCCTTCCGGTAGTAAACCGCCAGGGGTCTGACTCTGCCATGCTGGACAATACCCTGGAATTCCTGGTAATGAGCGGTATGGATCTGCCTCTGGCAGTAATGATCACCATTCCGGAGCCCTGGGCCAACAACCAGACCCTTTCCCAGGAGATCCGGGATTTCTATCAGTATTATGCAACCATGATGGAACCATGGGACGGTCCGGCCTCTATTGTATTTTCAGACGGCGATCTGCTGGGCGCTGTACTGGACAGAAACGGCCTTCGTCCTTCCAGATATTATGTTATGAAAAACGGTGATGTGATCCTGGCTTCTGAGGTGGGTGTTCTTCCTGTACCGGAAGAGGAGATTGTTCTGAAAGAAAGACTCCATCCTGGGAAAATGCTTCTGGTAGATACTGTAAAAGGCAAGATTTTAAGCGATGAAGAGATCAAGGAGATCTATGCCAATGCCCAGCCTTACGGCGAGTGGCTGGACAGCAACCTCATCGAACTGAAGGATCTGAAGATCCCTAACATGCGGGTGGAGGAATATACTTCCGAGCAGAGAAGAAGACTTCAGAAGACTTTCGGATATACTTATGAAGAATATAGAAAGTCCATTTATGAAATGGCCTTAAAAGGCAGTGAAGGCATTGCTGCCATGGGCGTGGATACCCCTCTGGCAGTGCTGTCCAAGAGAAACCGTCCTCTTTTTGATTACTTTAAGCAGCTTTTTGCACAGGTTACCAATCCGCCGATTGATGCCATCCGTGAAGAGATTGTTACCAGTACCACGGTTTATGTAGGAAAAGACGGAAACCTGCTGGAAGAAGTGCCGGAAAACTGCCAGGTACTGAAGATCAATAATCCGATCCTGACCAATACAGACCTGTTAAAGATCAAGAACATGAAGGAAAAAGGCTTTAAGGTAGCGGTGGTTCCTATTACTTACTACAAGAGTACAAAGCTGGAAAGAGCCATTGACCGTCTCTTTGTAGAGGTGGATAAAGCCTATAAAGACGGGGCCAACATCCTGATCCTTTCCGACAGAGGGGTGGATGAGAACCATGTGCCCATTCCTTCTCTGCTGGCGGTATCTGCGGTACACCAGCATCTGGTAGATACCAAGAAACAGACTTCTCTTTCTCTGATCCTGGAATCCGGAGAACCAAGAGAGGTACATCATTTTGCAACCCTTCTCGGATATGGCGCCTGTGCAGTCAATCCATACCTGGCGCTGGAGACGATCCAGGAGCTGATCGATGAAAAACTGCTGGACAAAGACTATTATGCGGCAGTAAATGACTACAATTACGCTGTGATCCACGGCATTGTAAAAATTGCTTCCAAAATGGGTATTTCCACCATCCAGTCCTATCAGGGCGCAAAGATCTTTGAGGCTATCGGTATTTCCCAGGAAGTCATCGATAAATATTTTGCAGGCACAGTCAGCCGTGTAGGCGGCATCACCCTGGATGACATTGCCAAAAACGTGGATGAGCTTCATTCCAAAGCCTTCGATCCCCTTGGAAGAGCAGTGGATCTCACTCTGGACAGCATTGGAAAGCATAAGATGAGAAGCGGCGGCGAGGAACACCGGTACAATCCTGCAACTATCCACATGCTGCAGAAATCTACCCGTATGGGAGATTACGGCATGTTTAAAGAATATACAAAAATGGTAGACGAGGAGAGAAGCGGAAATCTTCGTTCCTTAATGGACTTTAACTTCCCGGAAAAGGGAATCCCTATTGAAGAAGTGGAAAGTGTAGAGGACATTGTAAAACGGTTTAAGACCGGAGCTATGTCTTACGGCTCCATTTCCCAGGAAGCCCATGAGACTCTGGCTATTGCCATGAATATGCTTCATGGAAAATCCAACACCGGTGAGGGTGGAGAAAGTGAAGAACGTCTGGATTCTGCAGGAACTGCTGTGGACAGATGTTCCGCCATCAAACAGGTGGCCAGCGCCCGTTTCGGCGTTACCAGCCGGTATCTGGTAAGCGCAAAAGAGATCCAGATCAAGATGGCTCAGGGAGCAAAACCCGGAGAGGGGGGACATCTTCCTGCCAGAAAAGTGTATCCATGGATCGCCAAGACCAGACATTCAACCCCCGGGGTAAGTCTGATCTCTCCGCCGCCACATCACGATATTTATTCTATCGAGGATCTGGCCCAGCTGATCTATGACCTGAAAAATGCCAATAAATATGCACGTATTTCCGTAAAACTTGTTTCTGAGGCAGGTGTGGGAACCGTAGCTGCCGGCGTTGCCAAAGCAGGCGCCCAGGTTATCCTGATCTCCGGATATGACGGAGGTACCGGCGCAGCTCCGGAAAGCTCTATCCACAACGCAGGACTGCCCTGGGAGCTGGGACTGGCAGAGACCCATCAGACCCTGCTGATGAATGGTCTGAGAAGCCGTGTGATGATCGAGACAGACGGTAAGCTCATGAGCGGAAGAGACGTGGCTATCGCCGCCCTTCTGGGAGCAGAGGAATTCGGCTTTGCCACTGCGCCTCTGGTAACTATGGGCTGTGTGATGATGAGAGTCTGCAACCTGGATACCTGCCCTGTTGGCGTGGCAACCCAGAATCCGGAACTTCGGAAACGCTTTACCGGAAAACCGGAATATGTGGTAAACTTTATGCGATTTATCGCTGAGGAACTCCGTGAATATATGGCGAAACTGGGCGTCCGTACCATTGACGAGATGGTAGGAAGAAGCGACCTTCTGAAAGTAAAAGATAAAGCCCAGAATCCAATGGCTGCTAAGATCGACCTTAGTGCTATTCTGGAAAATCCTTTTGCAAAAGAAGGAGAACAGGTAACCTTTAATCCGGCGGATGTATACGACTTCCAGCTGGAGAAGACCCTGGACGAGAAAGTACTTCTGAAGAAATTTGCTTCTGCCCTGAAAAAAGGAGAAAAAGCTTCTGTATCTGTGGAAGTCAGCAACACAGACAGGACTTTCGGCACCATTCTGGGTGCAGAGATCACCAGACAGCATAAACACGGACTGCCGGAAGACACCCTGACTGTAAACTGCAAGGGAGCCGGCGGACAGAGCTTCGGCGCCTTTATCCCGAAAGGTCTGACCCTGAAACTGGAAGGAGATACCAACGATTATTACGGCAAAGGACTTTCCGGCGGAAAGCTGATCCTGTATCCGCCGAAAAACCGGAAATACTCTGCCCAGGATAATATGATCGCCGGTAACGTAGCTCTTTACGGAGCCACCAGCGGAAAAGTATTTATAAGCGGTATTGCAGGAGAACGTTTTGCCGTAAGGAACTCCGGCGCCTATGCGGTAGTAGAAGGAGTAGGAGAACATGGCTGCGAATACATGACCGGAGGCCGTGTGGTGATCCTTGGCTCTACAGGAAAGAATTTTGCCGCAGGTATGAGCGGCGGTATCGCTTATGTATTAGATGAAAACAATACTCTTTATAAAAATCTGAATAAAGATATGATTTCCATTGAACAGGTGGAAAGCAAGGTAGATGTTCATGAACTGAAAAGCCTGATTGAGGAGCATGTACAGTATACCGGCTCTGAGAGAGGAAAAGAAATCCTGGAAAACTTCACCGAATATCTTCCGAAGTTTAAGAAGATCATTCCTGATGATTACAAGAGAATGACATCCCTGAGCATTAAGCTGGAGGAACAGGGAATGAGTACAGAACAGGCACAGTTGGAAGCATTTACAGAAGTATTTTCGGAGGTATAAAGATGGGAAAACCGACAGGATTTTTAGATTATGAGAGAAAAGACGCAGTACAGACACCGCCTTTAGAGAGAATCAAGAACTTTAATGAATTCAAGAAACCTCTGCCCTTAGAGGAACAGCAGATCCAGGGAGCCCGCTGCATGGAATGCGGCGTTCCCTTCTGCCAGGCAGGTATGATGATCGCAGGGATGGCTTCCGGATGTCCGCTGCACAACCTGGTGCCGGAGACCAATGATCTGGTATACCGGGGAAAATGGAGACAGGCTTACGAGAGACTGTCCAAGACCCACAGTTTTCCGGAATTTACCAGCCATGTGTGTCCTGCTCTGTGCGAAGCTGCCTGTACCTGTAATATTAACGGAGACCCGGTAGCCACAAAAGACAATGAAAAGGCAATTATCGAGACTGCCTGGAAAAATGGCTGGGTAGTTCCCCAGGTGCCTCCTGTGCGTACCGGAAAGAAAGTGGCGGTAGTAGGCAGCGGTCCTTCCGGACTGGCGGCAGCTCAGGAACTGAACCGGAAAGGACACTGGGTAACGGTATTTGAGAGGAATGACCGGGTAGGAGGACTTCTCCGCTACGGGATCCCCAACATGAAGCTGGACAAATCCATCATTGACCGTAGAGTGAAGCTCATGGAAGAAGAAGGAGTAGTCTTTAAAACCGGCGTGGACGTAGGCAAAGATGTGAAAGCTCAGGAACTTCTGAAAGAATTTGACCGGGTAGTCCTGGCCTGCGGAGCCTCCAATCCAAGAGATATCCAGGTGCCGGGAAGAGATGCGGGAAACATCTATTTTGCCGTAGATTTCCTGAAATCTGTGACCAAGAGCCTTCTGGATTCTAATTTTAAAGACAACCAGTTTATCCCTGCGAAAGGAAAACATGTGCTGGTCATCGGCGGCGGCGATACGGGAAATGACTGTGTGGGAACTGCTATCCGCCTGGGTGCAAAATCTGTTACTCAGTTAGAGATGATGCCAAAGCCTTCAGAAACCAGAACTCCCGGGAATCCATGGCCGGAGTGGCCAAGAGTGCTGAAGACCGATTATGGCCAGGAGGAATCCATTGCAGTCTTCGGGAAAGACCCCAGAATCTATCAGACAACTGTGACAGAGTTTTTAAAAGATGATAAAGGCAATGTGCAGAAAGCCAAAATCGTCAGCCTGGAGCCGAAAAAAGACGAAAAGACAGGACGTATGAACATGGTTCCGGTGGAAGGCACAGAAAAAGTCATTGATGCCCAGCTGGTGCTGATCGCAGCAGGTTTCCTGGGAAGCCAGAAATATGTGACAGACGCTTTCAAAGTAGACTTAAATCCAAGGACCAACGTGCTGACCAAACCCGATGAATACCAGACCAGCGTGCCCAGAGTATTCACAGCAGGAGATATGCACAGAGGCCAGTCCCTGGTAGTATGGGCAATTACAGAGGGAAGAAAAGCGGCAGAGGCGGTAGATAAAGATTTGATGGGATATACAGTGTAAAAATAGTATATGTGTGTTTAGAGGCACCGGGAAGGCTGGAATTCCCGGCGCCTTTTTTCCTGCCCTCCCAGAATAGAATCTTAAATTCCCTCAGAAGATTTGAATCTTGTGGGATTTATTTAGCCCTGATTGACCGGGAAAGTACGGTTGAAAAAGGAGATATCGGATTTGTAAAATTAAACCGTATTATGTGATCAATAAGAGTTTAAGAAGTTTAGAAATATGATTTCCTTCTTTGTATAGCCCGCCAGGCCAGACAGTTACAAAATTTTTCGGGATTTAGCAGGCCATATCTTGACTTTTCAATTTTACACTGCTATAATACCACCCATGAAGGACAAAGGCGTTCTTATTCAGGCGGGGACCTGAGTAAGTGCGCCCTTTTTCATTACATAAGAAAAATCCGCTGGACTTTCCTGTGTGATGAAAAGGCCAGAGCATATCCTGTCGCCAAATAGGAATGCAGGGTCGGCTGCCCGCTGCCTTAAGCGGGATTGTTGATTAATTCAGAAAGGACATGGTGGTCATTATGGCGAAATACACCAGAGAGGATATTCTGCATATGGCAGAGGAAGAAGACGTGGAATTTATCCGTCTTCAGTTTACCGATATGTTCGGTACCATGAAGAATATTGCGATTCCTTTCGGCAAGCTGGAAAAGGCTATGGATAATGAATGTGTGATCGATGCTTCTTCTATGGAGAGCTTCTATAGAAACGAAGAGGAGGATATGTACCTCCACCCGGATCTGGATACTTTCTGCATTCTTCCATGGAGACCCCAGCAGGGAAAGGTAGCCAGATTTATCTGCGATATTTATAAGGCAGACGGGACACCTTATAAGGAAAGTCCCAGATATATTCTTCAGAACGCTGTGAAAAAAGCTGAGGAAAAGGGATATACTTTTAAGGTAAATCCGGAATGTGAGTTTTTCCTTTTCCATACCGATGATAATGGTTCTCCTACTACCCTGACGCACGAGAGAGCCGGTTTTCTGGATCTGAGTCCGGTGGACCTGGGGGAGAATGCCAGAAGAGACATTGTACTGACTCTGGAGGATATGGGATATGAAGTAGCTTCTTCCCATCATGAGATCGCTCCCGGTCAGCATGAGATTGATTTTACCATGTCAGATGTGATGGACACAGCGGATAAGCTGATGACCTTTAAGGTGGCGGTCCGCACTGTGGCAAAGCGTCATGGACTCCACGCCACATTCATGCCAAAGCCAAGATCCGAGGTAAACGGTTCAGGTATGCATATCAACATGGCTCTTTACAAGGATGGGAAAAATATATTTGAAGATCCCCAGGACAGTCTGGGACTGAGTAAAGAAGCATATTCCTTTATCGCCGGGCTGCTGGAACATATCAAGGGTATGACAGCGGTTTTCAATCCTCTGGTGAATTCCTACAAACGCCTGGTACCGGGATTTGAAGCACCCTCAGATGTAACCTGGTCTTCTACCCAGAGGACAGCACTCATAAAGGTATGCCAGGGTATGAGAGAAGAGAAGGCTATTGAGCTGAGAAGTCCGGATCCTTCTGCAAATCCTTATCTGGTATTTGCCCTGTGCCTGGAAGCCGGTATTGATGGTATAGAACAGGGACTGGAGGCGCCTGCCGAACTGAAGAGAAGCATCCGGGATTTGTCCGAAGAAGAGAAAAATAATCAGGGTATCGAAGCCCTGCCGGAAAATTTAAGCGATGCGTTATATGAGATGGGAAGAGATGTCTGGGTAAAGGAGATGCTGGGAGAATCTTTTCTGGAGCATTATAAAAAAGGCAAGAGAAAAGAGTGGAAGAGTTATATGAAGCAGGTTTCCGAATGGGAACTGGAACAGTATCTGTACCAGATTTAAATATTTTTTAATCGGCAATGCAAACATCCTATAGGATGTCTGCTATAAGGTACTCGCAGAATTAAAGAAAAGGCAGGGAGCAGTATATGAGCATCATCATTGTGGCATTACCCAAGATTGAAGATGCAAAGCGGATACGAAAGATCCTGATGAACCATGGATTTGAAAATGTAGTATCCTGCTGTACCGCTTCCGCAGCTTTAATCGAGGCAAATCAAGATCAGAGAGGACTGATCATCAGCGGCTATAAACTTCCGGATATGCATTATACCCAGTTGTATGAATGTATACCAAAATATTTTGAAATGCTGCTGATGGGATCAGCAAATGTTGTAAGCTCGGCAGAAAGCGGAATCATCGCCGTGACTATGCCAGTGAAAATATATGATTTAGTCAATACCGTGGAAATGGTCCTCAGCCAGGTAGAACGGCGGTATAAAAAAGACAGGAAAAAACCAAGGAAGAGGACGGAGAAAGAAGAAAACTATATTAGGAACGCCAAGTTCCTGCTGATGGAGCGTAATCATCTTTCAGAAGAAGAGGCCTATCGCTACATTCAGAAATGCAGCATGGACAACGGCACGAATATGGTAGAAACTGCCCAGATGATATTGACGTTGATCTATGACGAATGTTAAAGGAGAAATGTGATATGTTTACTATTAATGAGAATTATCTGAAGCTTCCTGGAAGCTATCTGTTCTCTGATATTGCAAAAAAAATTGCAGCATATCAGAAGGAAAATCCGGAAAAAGAAATCATCCGACTGGGAATCGGAGATGTGACACAGCCCCTGGCGCCGGCGATCATAGAGGCTCTTCACGGAGCTGTGGAAGAGATGGCTCATGCAGAAACCTTCCACGGATATGCGCCGGATAAGGGCTACGCTTTCCTGAGAGAGGCTATTGCGAAAAATGATTATCAGGATCGCAGCTGTGACATTGATCCAGAAGAAATCTTCGTATCTGACGGAGCGAAATGTGACTCCGGAAATATTCAGGAGATCCTGGGATTAGATAATAAGATTGCTGTGTGCGATCCGGTTTACCCCGTATATGTAGATACCAACGTTATGGCGGGAAGAACAGGAAATTATAATAAGACGACACAGAATTTTGACGGTATGATCTACATGCCCTGTACGGCAGAGAATAATTTTGCCCCGGAATTTCCAAAGGAAACTCCGGATGTGATCTATCTCTGCTTTCCAAATAATCCTACAGGCTCTACGATCAGTAAAGAACAGCTTCAGGGCTGGGTGGATTACGCCAATAAAAACGGCAGTCTGATTATTTACGATGCGGCCTATGAGGCTTATATCACTGAGGAGGACGTGCCTCACAGCATTTATGAATGTGAAGGAGCAAAAACCTGTGCTATTGAGCTGAGAAGTTTTTCCAAGAATGCGGGATTCACCGGCGTCCGTCTGGGATTTGCGGTAGTGCCGAAAGATCTGAAAGCCGGAGGAGTTTCCTTAAATGACCTCTGGGCCAGAAGACACGGGACCAAGTATAACGGAGCTCCTTATATCGTGCAGAAAGCAGGAGCTGCTGTGTATACAGAAGCAGGAAAAGCCCAGGTAAAGGAGCAGGTTGCATATTATATGAGAAATGCGCATGCCATATATAATGGTCTGAAAGACGCAGGCTATACAGTCAGTGGCGGTGTAAACGCTCCTTATGTATGGCTGAAAACGCCGGGTAACCAGACCTCCTGGGAATTCTTCGACACCCTTCTCCATGAGGTGAATGTGGTAGGAACTCCTGGAAGCGGTTTCGGCGCCTGCGGAGAAGGCTATTTCCGGTTAAGTGCTTTCGGCACCTATGAAAACACAATAGAGGCGATTAAGAGGATTACGAAGATGTAATCAAAGATATCCTGTCCGAAGTATCTGGATTTTTCTGGGTATTTCGGACTTTTTTATTTCTTTTTTGATTGAATAGATGAGGCAAACGGTGAACCGGGGGAGCGTGGTGGGCAAGAATATATGTGTATTTTCAGCTCAGTCTGCGCTCACTTTGAGCCTAAGGTCTCAAAGATGTGCTCGACAAATTCGCATAAAATACACATATATTCTTGAAGCTACGGTTGCTTCCGCTGCCGGGGGCAAAGGCCGTACGGTATTGCGGGAACTCAATTAAAAAAGAAATTTGGATGGTATGCTGGTGCTGGAGTTCGAGTGAAACGTACAGTTGGTCGGTGTGCAGGTGTTTAGAGATAAAAGAGAATCGAAATAGTGGCAATAGAGAGTGATAGTTTTGATGAAGGAAGGGAATGGGATTATGGAATTTGTTAAGGGTATTGTTGAGAGAGAAAAGTCTGGATATGAGGAGTTTTTGGAGAAGGCGGAGGGGGATACTGCCTGTCTGGAGGGGGCGGTCCACAGTCTTCGGGATATGGGGGAGATTGGGTTTGTGATTCTTAGAAGCAGGGAAGGGCTTCTTCAGGCTGTCTGGGAGGAAGGCGTCTCCAGAGAGGATCTGAAGGAGTTTCATGAAGGGGATTGTATCCGTGTGACGGGAACTGTGAAAACTGAAGAGAGAGCTCCCCAGGGAAAGGAATTGAGGATTAAGGAAACAGAATTTTTGTCTAAGGTTGACCAGCCTCTGCCCCTGCCGGTAGGCAAGTGGAACCTGAACACATCCCTGGAAGCCAAACTGAACATGCGCCCTGTCTCTTTAAGGAATGTAAGAGAGAGGGCTAAATTCCGTATTCAGGAAGGAATCACCAGAGGCTTTCGGGATTTCCTGTATCATCAGGGCTTTACAGAGATCCACAGCCCCAAGATCGGAGCAAAAAGTGCCGAGGGCGGCGCCAACCTTTTCAAGCTGGAATATTTCCATCATCCTGCAGTGCTCCAGCAGAGCCCCCAGCTTTATAAACAGATGATGGTAGGTGTGTTTGACCGGGTATTTGAGACCGGGTCTGTATTCCGGGCAGAGAAACACAACACCAGAAGACATCTGAACGAATATACCAGCCTGGACTTTGAGATGGGCTATATTGACAGCTTTTACGATATCTGCCGGATGGAGACCGGATTTTTGAAATACACCATGGATCTTTTGAACAGAGAATACAGGAAAGAACTGGATATCTTAAAGGTAACCCTTCCTGAGATCAAAGAAATCCCCTGTGTAACTTTCCAGAAAGCAAAGGAACTGGTTTCTGAAAAATACCAGAGAAAGATCCGGGCACCTTTTGATCTGGAACCGGAGGAGGAAGAACTGATCGGAAAATACTTCCAGGAAGAGTGCGGATCAGACTTTGTTTTTGTTACCCATTATCCTTCTAAGAAACGTCCTTTCTACGCTATGGATGATCCGGAAGACAGCCGCTATACATTAAGCTTTGACCTGCTGTATAAGGGACTGGAGATTACTACAGGAGGCCAGAGGATCCATGATTATCAGATGCTGAAAGATAAGATCGCAGCAAAGGGTATGAGCGAAGAAGGACTGGAACAGTATCTGGATGCTTTTAAATACGGTATGCCTCCTCACGGAGGTCTGGGAATCGGCCTGGAAAGACTGACCATGCAGCTTATAGGAGAGGACAATATCCGGGAGACTACTTTATTCCCAAGAGATTTAACAAGGCTGGAGCCCTAGAAAGGAGCAAAACAATGAGCGCACAGAGAATAGACGATACAGTAATGGAAAATATAGAGATCCTGGCAAAGCTTTCCATGTCTGAGGATGAACGGGAAGAAATGCGGACAGAACTGGAAAAGATCCTGGATTATGTGGAAAAGCTCAATGAACTGGATACGGAAAATGTGGAGGCGGCCTCTCATATCTTCCCTCTGGAAAATGTATTCCGGGAGGACGAAGTGACCAACGGGGACGCCCAGGAGGAAATGCTGGCCAATGCTCCGGTGAAAAAAGAAGGACAGTATCAGGTTCCAAAGACCGTGTAGAAAGGATGAAAGACATGAAGATCATAGAGATGTCAGCCACTGCTCTGGGAGAGGAGATTAAAAAGGGGCAGATCGGCGTAAAGGAAGCTGTGAAAGCTTACCTGGATCAGATAGAAGCTGTGGAACCCTCTGTCCACGCTTATCTGGATATTGACGAAAAAAAGATATATGCGAGAGTAAAAGAAGTGGAAAAAGGCATCCGCCAGGGAAAATATACCGGTCCTCTGGCAGGAGTTCCCATTGCGGTAAAAGACAATATCTGCACCCGGGGACAGGCCACTACCTGCGCTTCTAAAATTTTAAATGATTTTGTGCCTCCATACAGCGCAGGTGCTGTGGAAAAGCTGGAAGAGGCAGGAATGATCCTCCTGGGAAAGACCAATATGGATGAATTTGCCATGGGAAGCACAACAGAAACATCTGCCTTTGGAGAAACAAAAAATCCCTGGGATCTGACAAGGGTGCCGGGAGGCTCTTCAGGAGGTTCCTGTGCGGCTGTGGCAGCAGGAGAGGCGCCCCTGGCTTTAGGCTCTGATACAGGAGGATCTATCCGCCAGCCTTCCGCCTTCTGCGGCGTCACAGGGCTGAAACCTACTTACGGCACGGTATCCCGCTACGGATTGGTGGCCTATGCTTCTTCCCTGGATCAGATCGGCCCCATTGGAAAAAATACAAAAGACTGCGGCGCTCTTCTGGACGTGATCGCAGGATATGACAAGCGGGACAGCACGTCCATTCAGAGAAAACTTTATGATTTCTCCAAAAATCTGGGAGAGGATATCAGGGGGCTTCGGGTAGGCGTCCCTAAAGAGTATCTCTCTGAAGGTCTGGATAGTGAGATCAAAAAAGCCATTGTAGATGTGGTAAACGCTCTGAGCCAGAACGGTGCTATTGTAGAGTTTTTCTCCCTTGGGATGACAGATTATGTGATCCCGGCCTACTATATTATCGCCTGTGCCGAAGCCAGCTCCAACCTGGCCAGATTCGACGGGGTAAAATACGGATACCGTTCTATGGATGGGACGGATCTTCATGATATGTATAAGAAAACAAGAGCAGAGGGATTTGGCAAAGAGGCAAAGAAAAGGATCCTTTTGGGCTCCTTTGTATTAAGCTCCGGTTACTATGACGCTTACTATCTGAAAGCTTTGAAGACTAAGGCCCTTATCAAGAAAGCCTTTGACGAGGCTTTTGTAAAATATGATGTTCTCCTGGCTCCTGCCTCACCATCGCCGGCGCCGCATCTGGGAGAAAGTCTTACAGATTCTTTGAAGATGTATTTAAGCGACATCTATACCGTAGCGGTAAACCTGGCAGGACTTCCTGCCATTAGCATGCCCTGGACTCTGGACAGCCAGAAACTTCCAGTAGGGCTGCAGTTTATCGGAAACTGCTTTGAAGAAAAGAAGGTTCTCCAGGCGGCTATGGGACTGGAAAAAATCAGAGGGGACTTTCCTCTGGCATTTGCAAAGGAGGAAGGATAATGGAAAAACAATATGAAACGGTCATCGGACTGGAAGTCCATGTAGAACTTTCTACAGAATCCAAGATTTTCTGCGGCTGCTCTACTAAGTTCGGGGGAGCTCCCAATACCCATACCTGTCCGGTATGCGCTGGCCTTCCCGGGGCTCTTCCCGTACTGAATAAACAGGTGGTGGAATATGCGCTGGCCGTGGGCCTTGCGGCCAACTGCCAGATCAACCAGTACTGTAAATTTGACAGGAAGAACTATTTTTACCCTGACAACCCCCAGAACTACCAGATTTCCCAGCTTTATCTTCCCATCTGCCACGATGGTTATCTGGAAATCCAGACAGCCGCAGGCCCTAAAAAGATTCGGATACACGAAATGCACATGGAGGAAGATGCGGGAAAACTGATCCATGATGAGTGGGATGACTGTTCACTGGTAGACTTCAACAGAAGCGGCGTACCCCTTATAGAGATCGTGTCTGAGCCGGATATGAGAAACGCCCAGGAAGTGATCGCTTATCTGGAAAAACTGCGGCTTATCTGCCAGTATCTGGGAGTTTCTGACTGTAAGCTTCAGGAAGGCTCTATGCGTGCCGACGTAAACCTATCAGTAAGAGAGGCGGGAACCCGGGAGCTGGGAATCAGGACAGAGATGAAGAATCTGAACTCTTTTAAGGCTATTGCAAGAGCTATCGAAGGAGAAAGAGCCCGGCAGATTGAGCTTCTGGAAGAGGGACGCCCGGTGATACAGGAGACCCGGCGGTGGGATGACAATAAGGAATATTCCTACGCTATGCGTTCCAAGGAGGACGCCAAGGATTACCGCTACTTCCCGGACCCGGACCTGCCCCCGGTGCGCATCAGCGACGATTGGATAAAACGTATCCGGGAAGCTCAGCCGGAACTCCAGGAAGAGAAAGCCGCACGTTACATGGAGCAGTACGGCCTGTCTGATTATGACGCAGGACTTCTTACCCAGTCCAGACATCTGGGAGAGATGTTTGAAAAGACTGCGGCTATCTGCCAGATGCCTAAGAAGGCTGCCAACTGGTATATTGGCGAGACTCTCCGTCTGGTGAAAGAAGAAGGCATGGAAACAGAAGATATTTCCTTCTCTCCGAAACATCTGGCAGAGCTGATCCTGATGACAGACCGGGGAGAGCTGAACAATAAAACTGCCAAAGAAGTTTTCCGTATGATTTTTACAGACGATGTGGACCCCATGATCTATGCAGAAGAGAAAGGGCTGAAAACCGTTCTGGATACCGGACTTCTGGAAGAGACCGTGGCAAAAGTCCTGGAAGAAAATCCAGACACGGTAAAGCAGTATCTGGAAGGAAAGACGAAAGTCACCGGATTTTTGGTAGGACAGATCATGAAGCAGATGAAAGGAAAAGCAGATCCTAAACAGGTGAACCAGCTTCTTAGACAGAAGCTTCAGGAGGCAGAGGAGAAGGCATAGCGTAAGGTATTTAAAGGATCTTACATCAGAAAAGAAAAATCCGGAAGAGCTTTAAAACCATCCTCTTTTGTGGTAAGCTACTGTAGAAGATGGGAGGAAAGCTATGGATATTATTGAATTTCAGAATAAACTAAAAGATATACAGACCCTGGCTCTGAATAACGGGAAACAGGTACGGGCAGAGCTGGTGGAGAAATTTTTTGGTGAGGAGGATATGGATCAGGAGAAACTCCAGAAGGTCTACGATTATCTGGAAGTCCAGGGAATCCGTGTTACCGGAAGAACAGGAGACAGAGAAGACGCCGGACAAGAGCCGGTTCCTCATATAGAGAAAAAACAGGAAAGAGTTCCTCTCACAGCAGAGGAAGAAGAGTATCTTAAGGAGTATCTGAAAGCTTTTGGATTTGAGGAAAATTTAAGAGACCGGCAGGAACTGCTTCTGGCCTGCAAAAGAAATGAAGAAGGCGCCAGGGAAAGTCTGGTAAAGGCCTGCCAGAGAGAACTGGCAGATATCGCAAGAGACCTGAACTGCCGGGAGGTTCTTTTCGCAGATCTGCTTTCTGAGGCAAATACAGCCCTTCTTATGGCTCTGGAGGAGCTTAAGGATGTGACAGAGGAAGAAGCGGCAGAAGAATGGCTCATGCATAAAGTCCGCAGTCTGGTAGAAGAATTCCTGGAGGAGCAGACCAGACAGAAGAGGGAAGATAATTTCCTGGTGGAAAAGGTCCAGAACCTGGAAGAAAGAGTGAAGGCCCTCACAGAAGATGAAAATGTGAAATACAGTGTAGAAGAGCTGGCCGCTTTTCTGGATATGGAGCCGGAAGAAATGGAAGCCATTCTCCGTCTGACAGGAGACGACAGCGGAAAATAATAGATACCAGGCCTGTGGAACCCCTTATAGTTATGAGTGAAAGAAGCCCTGTGTACCTGGCTGCTTCCGAGTGATATGCTCGGAGAAAAGGCAGGATACAGCGGCTTCTTTTCTGAATTTTTTAAAAGTTTTCACAGTTTTTTCATTGATTGTTTTTATAATAAGAAGTATAGTTTCTATATGATATGCTATTTGATTTTCTGAATCCTAAAGGAGAAGAAATTGCGATATCAAGGGAAATATTATTTTCACCCCATATAAATGAGATGAAAAAGGTTGGAGGTATATGAATGGACATTAAAGAAAAGAAAAAGCCTCAGCTTCCAAAGAAACCGGTGATATTCTATTATCTGATCGTATTAGTCATCCTGGCAGCAGTAAATTTTTTTCTTGTACCCTCTTTGGCAGAGAGCCGTATACAGGATGCTACCTATGACCAGTTTCTGGATGCTCTTGAGGAAGGCAGGATTTCAGAAGTAAACCTGGAAGAAGATACTATTTATTATTTAGAAAAAAATGGTGACAGGGAACAGGTTTATAAGACCGGCCGTATTTTTGACGTAAATGAAGTGGAACGTCTGGATCAGGCAGGGGTGGTTTTCTCCGAGGAGATTCCGCAGCAGATGAATCCTTTGCTCTCTTCGCTCATCAGCTTTGTGCTGCCTCTGGTACTTCTGTGGGTAATTGGCGGCTGGCTGATGAAGCGGATGATGAAAAACATGGGCGGCATGGGAGGACCGGGAGCTATGACTTTCGGAAAGAGCAATGCCAAGATCTATGTAAAATCCTCTACAGGAATCAAGTTTTCGGATGTGGCCGGAGAAGACGAGGCCAAGGAACTGCTGACCGAGCTGGTAGATTATCTTCATAATCCGGGAAAATATGCAGAAATTGGTGCATCTCTTCCAAAGGGAGCCCTTCTGGTGGGACCTCCTGGAACGGGTAAGACCTTGCTGGCCAAGGCTGTGGCAGGAGAGGCCGACGTGCCGTTCTTTTCCATATCCGGTTCTGAATTTGTGGAGATGTTTGTAGGAATGGGTGCGGCAAAGGTCCGGGATCTGTTTAAGCAGGCCAATGAAAAAGCGCCCTGTATCGTATTTATCGATGAGATTGATACCATTGGAAAAAAACGTGACGGACAGTTTGCCGGAGGCAACGATGAAAGAGAGCAGACTCTGAACCAGCTCCTTACAGAAATGGACGGATTCGACAGCTCCAAAGGTGTTGTAATCCTGGCTGCTACCAACCGCCCCGATTCTCTGGATCCTGCACTTTTAAGACCAGGACGTTTTGACCGGAGGATTCCTGTAGAGCTTCCCGATCTGAAAGGAAGGGAAGAAATACTCAAGGTCCACGCCAGAAAAATTAAGATTTCCGATGACGTGAATTTCAGTGATATCGCAAAAGCAGCTCCAGGAGCTTCCGGCGCTGATCTGGCTAATGTGGTGAATGAAGCAGCTCTGCGGGCAGTCCGTGACGGCAGAAAATTTGCCACCCAGGCAGACCTGGAGGAGAGCATTGAGGTGGTCATCGCCGGATATCAGAAGAAAAACCAGGTCCTTTCCAACAAGGAAAAACTTATTGTGGCTTACCACGAAGTGGGACACGCACTGGTTGCTGCCATGCAGTCCCATTCTGCGCCGGTGCATAAGATCACGATTATCCCAAGGACGTCCGGAGCCCTGGGCTATACCATGCAGGTAGAGGACGGAGAACATTATCTCATGTCCAAGGAAGAACTGGAGAATAAGATTGCTACCTTTACGGGAGGAAGAGCGGCAGAAGAGCTTATCTTCCATTCCATTACAACAGGAGCTTCCAATGATATTGAACAGGCTACCAAGCTGGCCAGAGGGATGATCACCAGATATGGTATGTCCCAGGAATTCGGCATGGTGGCTATGGAGACGGTGTCCAACCAGTATTTAGGCGGGGACAGTTCCCTTACCTGCTCCTTTGAAACCCAGACACGGATTGATAAGATGGTAGTAGAGCTGGTACAGAAACAGCATGACAAGGCTTTGAAAATCCTGGAAGATAATATGCCCAAGCTTCATGAATTGGCTAAGTATCTTTACGAACATGAAACTATTACGGGTGAGGAATTTATGAGGATTTTGACTACGAAGCCAAGGATTGCCATGAATCAGGAGAAAGCTGCAGAACAGACAAATGAATAAAATAAAAAATGCTGCGCCGCGGCCGGTCAGGCCACGGCACAGCATTTTTGGATGTTAAACTTAGAATATTTCTTTATTGATTTCATCAATCACTTCACTGGCTGCTTCATAAACACCCGGGAAGGTGCTGATGGCAAGTCCCTGAGTCAGACATGGGATAAAGTATTTGGTGCCGTTTTCCTTGCATACTCTCCGGACCTCCTTTTCTACCAGTTCTTTATTCCAGTCCGGACGGTCGATAGAAGCGCTGTCGATGCCGCCCATGAAGGTGATCTGACCGCCATATTTTTCAATCAGTTCAGGAATATTATTGGAGCTCATAGTGCCCTGCCAGATATCAATGCCCATCTCGATCATATAAGGAACTAAAGTGGCTGCGTAGGAATCACTGTGATGGATGATCAGCTCCACGCCGTGAGATTTGTAATAGCCGTAAATTTTTTTGTATGCAGGAAGAATAAATTCTTCAAACATAGCAGGAGAAATAAAGGTAGAAGCCTGGCTGCCCCAGTCATCATGATGGAAAATAGCATCGGGCTTTATGTACTTACATATTTTTTTGCATACTGCAGTTCCCAATCTGTAAGATAGTCGATCAGCTCCTGAGTAGCTTCCGGCTCCTCATAGAAATTCATCAGACAGTTCTGGATTTCCTGAAGATGATGGCACTGCTCGAAAATACCAGGTGCTACAAATTGAGTAACAAAATATTCATTTCTGTCAATTTTTTCTGCTTCTTTTATAAAAGGTTCCCAATCTGCATCCGTATAGTCAAGGCTGGGAGCATGTACATAATCTTTCCAGTGGGTGATATCCTTACATACGATGTGTTCTTCGTCGTGAACAGGAAATCCCCCGGGAGTTCCTTCCGGCCAGATATTCGTCACACCCCAGGCATTTTTAACAGGCCCTTTACCCTGCTCAGCCATAGGATTGTTTACAACATAAGGATTTGCTATTACCATAGCCAGAGCCTCATACTGATTTACATAACGATCAGGTTTCCCGCCCCGGATCGTCTCTAATAAGTTTTGTCGTTTGGTTAACATACACAATACCTCCTTTAAAAAAATTCCCCCTATGCAATATATTATACAAAAACGGGCAGGGCTTGTAAATCCGTATAAAGAAGGTATTTTCTTTCCGCTGATACTACATTATGTAGGAGACTGACTTTCATCCATATCCAGAAGGCGGAGAGAGAGATTCAGATAGAATAATTCATCCGCATCCTCCAGATCCGTTTCCAGGATACTGCGGATCCTTTCCATCCGATAAAGAAAGGTGCTTCGATGGATAAAAAGTGCTTTGGCGCTTTGAACCGTATTCAGGTTATGCTCCAGATAGGTTCGGAGAGTCTTTATATATTCCGTATTCTGCATCTTGTCAGAATGGGCAAGATCCAGGAGTTTTTCATAACAAAGCATATTTCCGGGAAGAATCCGGGTTGCCTGACGGAGAATGTATGGCACTGCTATTTGGTCAAAGTGATGGATCCACAACTGAGGATCCATTTCCCCTCCCAGGGTTAAAGCAGAATAAGCCTGATGGTACTGGCGCCGAAGGTTCATATGACCAGTCACGGCCCGGCTGTAGCCTGCCTTCAGGATACTGTCGCGGATAAAAAGCACCAGCCCTTGAAATACATCTTCCGGCTCCGCATTTAAAAGCGTCAGATTAAAAAAACTGACCACATTATCCTTATAGATCACACTGCAGGATGCGAAAAATTTTGTTTCGATAAAGCTGCAGACAGTATCCGTATTCAAAGAGGCATGAGAAGCACCTGGAGTCTGTATTACAGAACAGAGATAACGGTGCTGAGAAAGCCAGCCTACGCTGTTAAGAAGATGGCTGATATTCATATAATCTGCAGTACGGTCAGAAAGCACACTCTGAAAGATCGACTGAAGGGTGGTGCTTCTGGTGGAGGACTCGGAGTACATCCTGTGAAGGATGTATTCAGCATGCTGAGCCAGAACGGTGATCAGGTAATGGTCCGCATCCGTGATCACTTCTTGGTTTTCCAGCACTAAGAGCCTGTATTGAGACAGCCCGTTGAGAAAGAGATTCATATTCAGAGAACGGTGCCCGGTAATATAGGCCGGAAACAGTACAGGCAGCTTGCTGTTCGGATAAATCTGGCAGGCAGGATCCTGATTGAAGGCGTTCAGATAATCTATACGCACAGAAGTATCCTGGAAAAACAGTTCCATATCCGGCATTTTCTCAAGTCCGGACTGAGCCACCAGGGAATAATCACTGGCCAGGATGCACAGAGGATTTTTAAATACCGGCACAGATAAATGAAGAAGCTCATCCAGAGTACCATCCTGGTGACATACAGATATCAACTGCTGCTCCCAGCTCTCGTAATGGTCAAAAATTTCCTGAATCGCGTTAAATACATGAAGCACGGGAGTGTCACAGGACAGGAGGATACAGGAAAAACGGCCTTCCGGCAGAAATGAATCTTTATTTTTCTGGCATATAACGAGAACCACATCTTCCGGCATGGAATTGAATACAGATAAGTCCAGGATTTCTTCCGTGAGATAGATGTGATTACTCAGAAGCCCCCTGTCTGCCTCGTAAAAAAAGGGGCGGGCAAGGGGCTGGTTTTTGGACAAAAGGCGGTAATCCGCAATATGAAATTGTTCCTTCAGACTTTCATAGAGTAAAATAGATGTAAGCTGCAATGCTGATTCCTCCCTGAGTCAGACAAGAAAAGTTTTGGCTACTTCTGCGGCGTCTACGGCGTTTTCCGTGTAAGAATCAGCACCGATAGAGTCTGCAAATTCTTTGGTAACAGCGCCGCCGCCTACCATGATCTTCAGACGGTGCTCTGTATCCGACTGACGCAGAGCCTTTACTACATGTTTCATGGCAGGACAGGCTGTGGTAAGAAGAGAGGAGAGGCATACGATGGAGACATCCGGATGATCTTTTACAGCTTTCAAAAACTGTTTTTCTGAGATATCCACGCCCAGATCGATCACTTTGAAGCCGGCGCTGCGGAACATGATGGCAACCAGATTTTTTCCTACATCGTGAAGATCGCCCTCCACAGTGCCAAGGATCACGGTTCCTACGTAGAGTCCCCGCTCTGTTTCCAGATACGGCGTGAGGAGATCCAGACCTTTCCGCATGCATCGGGCACAGGAAAGGATCTTGGGGATATCTGCCTCGTCATTCTTATATTTTTCTCCCATCTGCCGCATGGCAGGCACCATGCTTTCTTCTACGATGCGCATAGCAGGCACATGCTTTTTTAAGGCCTGATCGATCAGCTGTTCGGTAATCTTGTAATGGCCCTGTTCCACCGAATCTTTAATGTTCTCCAGTATTGTTGTCATTTTCCTCTCCTAGTAATTTTCAAGTACATTATCTTTTATTTTACTATTTAATCGAGCAAAAAACAACTGGTATATGCAATTGTACAAGGGCCGTAATAATAGGGAAGGCCGTTATCCTGACATACCTGCGTTACCAGCATGCCGTAGGCTTCCATGGAGGCAAAGGTCTTATCCGGAAAACGGCAGGGAGCGTCAGGATATGTACAGGAGGAGCAGCGGGTACAGGCTCCGGAGCCTATGGGAAGCATCTGAGGATAGTGAGAGCGAAGCTTTTCCTCCAGTTCAAAAAAATGTTCCTTATGGGCCTTCTCTGTTTCTATCATACCCTCTCCATCCATATCATCTTCCAATTCACCTACAGTCTGTACCAGGATCCCACGGTGATAGCTGCGGACGCGGGCTTCACATTCTTCCAGGGTACCGCAGCCGGGAGGACAATGCCAGTTTTGACCATACATATGACAGGTGTTTGCGGCGCACATCTGACGCACATCCGGCAATAACTTAATGGTGGAGCAGTCAAGAGGAGCTATATGGGTAAAGCCTGATTCCTCCCCCAGTTTTTTCAGTTCTTCCATATCTAACATAAAGGGTCACATCCTTTCGTTTCTTTTTACGGATCTTACTGGATCTCAGGAAATTCCAATTCATCTATAAAGCAGTCCTGAAATTCAGGAAGGGCTGCCAGTTCCAGGAAATCTACCTGATCCATCAGTTCTGCAGTCTTTTTCAGTTCTTCTGCGTTTTGCAGGGCAATCTTCGCCCCTTCACCTGCCGCATTTCCCACAGGGACTACCCGGTCTCTCAGGGCATAGGGAAGAAGCCCTATATCACAGGCACTTTCCGGATCCATGTAGTTGCCAAATGCTCCTGCGATATAAACTTTTTGGATATCATTGTGGGAGATACCCAGATGCTTTTCCAGAAGCAGGATACCTGCGGCAATAGCTCCCTTGGCAAGCTGAACCTCCCGGACATCCTTCTGAGTCAGGAAAACCTCCGGATAGGCCGGATCATAGAGAAAGGCGGGCATATGATTCCACTCTGTCATGTGAGAGGAAAAAGCCGGATCCAGCTCCCCAGCTTCTTCCTTATTCAGAAGCCGTCCTGATTCATCGATCAGTCCGGCCCAGCGCAGGCAGGCAATGGTGTCAATGAGTCCGGAGCCGCAGATGCCTTTCGGTTCCTCCTGGCCGATCACTGTAAAATGGAAGCCGGAAGAATCAAAAGACATATGATCTATGGCCCCCTGGGCGCCTCTCATGCCGCAGTGGATCTTGGCACCTTCAAAAGCGGGCCCGGCGGCAGTGGAACAGCATACCAGTTTATCTTTGTTTCCAAGGACCAGCTCGCCATTGGTCCCGATATCCAGCATAAGAGAAATCTCTCCCTGAAGATCCGGCCGGAGGGAAAGGATACAGCCCATGGTATCCGCTCCGACAAAACCAGCGATCACAGGCAGGAAGATCAGCTCTCCCTCAGGATGGATATGAATATCATAATCAATGGCCTTTTTGCGGAGCAGTCCTTTTTGGGAGGGTTCATAGGGAGCTCTTACCAGAGATTCCATAGGATACTGGAAAAAAATATGGTGCATACAGGTATTGCCTACAAAGCAGAGAAGATAAATTTCCTCTCTGGTAATCTTGGCAGATTCCGTAAGACGGTCAATGAGTTTATCTGCCGCACTGTGTATACAGTCGGACAGCTCTTTATGACCATGCTCCAATACATAATTGGCTCTGGAAATTACATCGGCGCCGTAGGCGGCCTGAGGATTGAGACAGCTGGCGGTGGTAAGCTCTTTCCCTGTTTTTCCATCCAGAAGATAGGCCGCTATGGTGGTTGTGCCGATATCAAAGGCGGCCATATAATAATGTTCTCTGTCAGGAATCTCAGAGAAAGAAGGAGAAAAAGGAACCTGCCGGATACTGGAGGAAGTCAGTATCCGGTGATTTTTCTGGCTGTCCTGAGTGTCCACCAACAGGGGACCTGTCACTTTTGTCTGACAGGCCCTTACTTCTCTCCAGTCTGAGCCGTTCTCTGAAATTTTTACCAGACATTTTCCGCAGGTACCCCGGCCTCCGCAGGGAGCGTCCAGAAAGATTCCGCCCTCCTTCAGGGCCTCCATGAGAGTCATATTCTCCGATGCTTCTGTGAAAGCATTTTCTCGGAGAAAGGTAAGTTTATGTTTTTCCGGCATAGGAATCCTCCTTTTTCACATATTATACTAAAAAGGACCGCCGCATGAAACCGTACAGACAGTTCATACAGCAGTCCTTTACAAGTGCTTCTTTACAAATTCAATGCTTATGATGCAAGCTCTTTAGCTTTCTGTGCAGCAGATGCAGCGTCTGGAGTATAAGCGTCTGCGCCGATCTCATCAGCAAATTCCTGAGTAATAGGAGCACCGCCTACCATAACTTTGATATTGCTGCGGAAGTCTGCTTCGTTTAATGCTGCAACAGTGTCTTTCAGTGCAGGCATTGTAGTTGTAAGAAGAGCAGAACATCCAACGATCTTAACATCTGGATTTGCTTTAACAGCATCGATAAATTTAGCGATGGAAACATCAACGCCTAAGTCGATTACTTCAAATCCGGCGCTTTCGATCATCATAGCAACCAGGTTCTTTCCGATATCATGAAGGTCACCGGCAACTGTTCCGATGATCATTTTGCCGTACTTGTTTGCACTGTCACCAGCTAAGTGTGGCTTCAGAACTTCAACACCTTTTTTCATTGCTTTTGCAGCGATCAGCATTTCAGGAACGAAAATCTCGTTCTTTTTGAAACGTTCACCTACAACGCCCATAGCGTCGATCATAGCATTTAACAGTTCAGTAGCATCACATCCCGCATCTAATGCTTCCTGAACAAGACCGCCAACAACCTTTGCTTTTCCAGCAGCAACAGCATCCGCAACATTCTGAATCTGACTCATAGTAAATTCCTCCTTAATTTAAATAAATGATTTTAATGGTTTCTTCATATTAATAATAGTATCAAAGATGTTTCCTATTTCTTTTCTGGTCCGATGAGACCTTCTCTGTAAGCTCCGATGTATTCCATGCAGTAGTCATCCAGTCCGAGAAGAGCTTCTGTGGCGTAGATATGTCCCAGCATGTCACGGTTTACAGGATCCAGGATGGCACTGTCCAGACCCGCATTCATGGCCAGTGTCAGGAAACAGCAGTTGATCAGCTTTCGTACCGGAAGGTTAAAGGAAATATTGCTGATAGCAGCAGTAATATGTATATCCGGGTACTGTTTTCTGATGGTGGAGATAACTTCCACATTCATTGCGATTCCGTCCTCTGAGGTGCAGAGCATCTCAACAAGGGGATCGATATGGATACGGGAAGGAGCGATGTTATACTCTTTCGCTTTTTCCATAATAAATTTAAAAACTTTCAGACGGTCGTCTGCAGTTTTGGGAATACCGGTGTTGTCGCTGAGCAGTGCGATAACTTCCCAGTCTTTGTTCTCTTCCTTCGCCATAATAGGGAAGATCGTATCGATCTTATCTCCCTCTCCGGAAACAGAATTGAAAAGTCCCGGTCTCTTGCAGTAGCTGTAAACCTCTGCAAGTACATGAGCGCTGGGGCTGTCAATAGAGATGGGAAGATCTGTAACCTCCTGGATACAGTCGATCATCCATTTCAGAGTCTCCACTTCCACATCCTCTGGAACAGAAGCGCAGCAGTCGATGAAACTGGCATTTGCTTCAGCCTGCATGCGGGCCCGGTTTTTTATAAATTCAGCGTCCCGTTCTGCGATGGCTTTTGCCACGGAAGGAATAGAACCATTGATTTTTTCACCAATAATTATCATTTCGATTACAGCCTCCTTCTAAAATTCTATATCTATTTTAACAGAAAAAACTTTTGAGAAACATTCTATAAACTGTTTGTTTTTACAAAAATAATTCGTACAGATTGTAGTATAGACATAAAATGCACAAAGGTACAGGGCCTGGATTGACTTACATATTATATTTTGCTAGAATGTCTACGGAGGTTTTGCAATGAATTACATTGTGTTTGACTTAGAGTGGAATCAATGCCCCTATGGAAAAGAGAGAGAGAATAAAAAGCTCCCTTTTGAGATTATAGAAATAGGAGCTTTAAAATTAGATGAGAACCGAAATTATACAGATTCTTTTCATCAGCTGATAAAACCTGCTGTTTATAAAAAACTGCATTATCGGACAAAGGAGATCCTGGATATCAAAGGCTCAGACCTGGAACAGGGGATTCCCTTTCCGGAGGCAGCAAAAAGATTTATGAAATGGTGCGGTCCCGAAGCAAAGTTCTGCACATGGGGTTCCACAGATCTGGTGGAGCTTCAGAGAAACATGAAGTACTATCATATGCTGAACTTGCTTAAGGGGCCTGTTTTTTATTATGATATACAGAAACTTTTCGGTCTGGTATATGAGGGGCAGCGTACAGCCAGATCGCTGGAAAGTGCTATCGATTACCTGGATATGAAAAAAGGCGGGCAGTTTCACAGGGCTCTGAACGATGCATATTATACCGCAGAGATTTTTAGGGGTATACCTGAGGGAGAAGCCCAGAAGTACTATTCTATCGACTGCTATCAGAATCCCAAAGGAAGACGAGACCAGATTTATACAGTATTCCCGGAATATTCCAAATTTATATCCAGAGAATTTCCTTCCAAGGAAGAGGCTATGAAAGACCGGGATGTTACCAGGACCAGATGTTTTATCTGCGGCAAGACGGCAAAGAAGAAGATACGCTGGTTTTCCGTGAATACAAAGGCTCATATGTGCCTGGCTTTCTGCCCGGAACACGGCTATTTCAAGGGGAAAGCAAGACTGAAGAAGACGGATGAAGGAAAGTATTATGTGGTAAAAACACTGAAGAAAATTGAACAGGAGGAGGCTGAGCATATCAGAGAGAAGAGAGATACGCTCAGAAAAAAACGCCGTCAGCGAAGACATCAGGAAAAATAATAAAATTTACGAAGGAGGATTATCAGGCTTTTATGGAAGCGCAGGAAAAACAAGAAGAAAATAAGATGGGGGTCATGCCGGTAAACCGGCTTCTGATTACAATGTCTGTACCGATGATGATATCTATGCTGGTACAGGCCCTATATAATATCGTAGATAGTATGTTTGTTGCTCAATTAAATGAAAATGCTCTGACAGCAGTTTCCCTGGCTTTTCCTATCCAGAATCTTATGATTTCTGTGGGAGTGGGAACTGGTGTAGGTATTAACGCCCTTTTGTCCAGGAGTCTGGGAGAAAAGGAGTATGACCGGGCCAATAAAACTGCCAATCATGGACTATTGCTGGCCCTTTTAAGTTATGTGGTTTTCGCTGTGGCAGGGCTTCTGGGCAGCGGATTTTTTATGAAAGTTCAGACTGCAGATCCACAGATCATAGCTTATGGTACGGATTATCTCCGCATTTGTACGATCATGTCTTTCGGAATGTTCTTTCAGATTACTTTAGAAAGGCTGCTGCAGTCTACAGGAAAAACAATCTACACTATGTGGACCCAGATGCTGGGAGCGATCATTAATATTATTCTGGACCCTATTATGATCTTTGGCCTGTTTGGATTTCCCAGAATGGAGGTGGCAGGAGCCGCCCTGGCTACAGTTATGGGGCAGATCATCGCAGGCATTGTGGCTTTTGTGGTAAACAGAAAGAAAAACCGGGAGCTTCATCTTACCTTCCGGGGATTCCGCATTTCCAGACAAATCATCCGAAGTATCTATGCAGTGGGGGTGCCGTCGATAGTTATGTCTTCCATCAGTTCGGTGATGACCTTTGGTATGAATAAGATTCTGATTGCCTTTTCTTCTACGGCTACGGCTGTATTCGGCGTTTACTTTAAGCTCCAGAGCTTTGTATTTATGCCGGTTTTTGGCCTGAATAACGGTATGGTGCCGATCGTAGCCTTTAATTACGGAGCAAGAAAAAAAGAAAGGATCAAGAGGACGGTATTCCTGGCTTCTTGTTATGCTACCGGGATCATGTTTCTGGGATTAGCTGTATTCCAGCTGTTTCCGGCCCAGCTTCTGGCCATCTTTAATGCTTCGGAAAATATGACCCAGATAGGGACCGTTGCTCTGCGGATGATCAGTCTGAGCTTTGTTTTTGCAGGATTTAATATTGTATCTTCTTCCCTGTTCCAGGCATTGGCTCATGGAATGCTCAGCCTGTGGATGTCGCTGGTAAGACAGCTCTGTGTATTGCTGCCGGCAGGCTATATCCTGTCAAAAATCGGAGGGCTGGATGCCGTGTGGTGGGCTTTCCCATTTGCGGAGATTTTTTCTCTGATCCTCAGTCTGGCGTTCAGACGGTATACTTACAGGAAGGAAATTGAGCCGTTAGGGGAATAGTCAGTTTCATGTGAATATATTTGATATGTTAAGAGAGGGCGGATTTTCCTGCTTAAAAGCCTGATTCGGGCTGGAGGACAGGAAGATCCGCCTTTAGATAATAAAAGAGGTGATTAAAGTTTCTTATCTTTCCGGAACGATTTCCAGCCAGTATCCGTCTGGATCTTTGATAAAATAGATTCCCATATCAGGATTCTCAAAACAGATACACCCCATCTCTTCATGAAGCTTGTGCGCTGCTTCAAAGTCTGCAGTGCGGAAGGCCAGGTGGAACTCGCAGTCACCCAGATTGTAGTCCCGGTCGAAATCCCGCAGCCAGGTAAGCTCCAGTTCAAAATCCGTGGTGTCATTTCCTACATACACAATGATAAAGGAACCGTCCTTTGCTACTGTGCGGCGTTTTTCTTTCAGACCCAGAGCCTTCTCGTAGAATGCCAGAGAGCGGTCTAAATCTCTTACATTATAGTTTTCGTGGATCATCTGAAACTTCATTTATTTATCCTCCTTGTTTTCCGGGCAAATGACGATCTGCCCTTCTTTTTCTAAAACAATAATTTCACTTTTATGGGCTTTGCCAATGGGCGTGGAAAGATATTTTTGAATAACAGAGAAATCTTTCCAGAAGTGCATGGGAAAAGCGTATCTGGCTTTGGCGTTTTCCAGCATATAAGAAAATCCCTTATCATACCATTCTTCCTGTCTGGGGTCCAAGGGCAGGAAAGCGGCAAAAAGCTCCAGTCCTTTCAGTGGTTCGGTATACTTTTTGAAATTTGCCGTCATATTGTTGTTGTATTGCTTGGATTCCCCAGGCCATACCCACCAGTTCAAATCTCCGGCGTGATAAATGTTCTTGCCCTCTGTGTGTATGAGAAAAGCCACGCCGCAGTCTGTGGAGCGCAGGGTTTTTATGGTCAGGGAACAGGATCCATTGTTCCAGGTCAGTGTGAGGCTTTCCTCCCCTTTCATGAAATGCAGACCGGATAAGTCTGTGCGGTCTCTCATATACCGTCTGGTGTCGGAGGAAAGAACATAATGGATTTCTTTAGGACCGGTGATCTGAAAAATTTCCGGATTAAAATGGTCCTGATGACGGTGGGAAACAAAGATAAAAAGAGGCTTATCTATAGCCAGTTTTGGTATCTTTCCCTCATAGTAATCAAACAGACAGCAGCAATGGGAAAATTCTGCCAGAAAGCCGCTGTGGCCGATGTAAGTTACTTTCATCTTTATTGTCTCCTTGAAGAGGCAGATTTTTAATGTTTTTTCTTTTTCCGGGATTTTTTTCGCTTTTTAGATCTGAGCGCCCGGCGGATCTTGATGATCAAAAGTATGATATAGAAAATAAATGCACCTGCCAGAAGTCCCAGAGCAGGATATTTCCAACTGGGAAGCTCCTGGAAGACGGATACAGCTTCCAGAAAAAATCCATCCAGGGAATCATGATTTACAGAGGCAGAGGAGCTGTCAGAAGGCTCTTCTGTTTCTGTGGATACAGGCTGGCTGTCTGCAGCCTGCTGGCTTTGCCTCTGCTGCAGTTCATAGGTCTGGGCTGCTGTCAGGATCTCCTGGGAGGCTTCCTGGCTGGAACTGCTCAGAAGGGTATCTCCATAGTAGAAGTCCAGGTTCAGTATATTATTTTCTATTTCCGCCTGGCAGGTAATATCCTGGGAGGGGTTTACGGGAACATCTGCAGAAGAATTTTCTACGGCAGCGTCCAGCAGTCCCTGTTCTTTCAGATAAGAAGCCAGGGAATCCGACTCAGCTAAGACCTCAGAAGACAGTTTTAGTTTTTCGAAATTATTGAAACCGTAATCCAGAAGATTTTTTGTGTCATTATAATATTCCGTAGTGCCTTTTAAAACAACACAGACAAGGCGCATGGAGTTCTTTTCTGCATAAGTCACCAGGGTATTTCCGGCTTTTACCGTATATCCGTTTTTGCCTCCAAGGCATCCTTCATAGTAGTGCTCTCCGTTCTGGATCATCTGATGGTGGTTGTTGATCCACCGCTCTTCCGCTGTGATATTGGTGGGCGGAATGATGTAGTATTGGGTTTTGACAATATTCCGGAAAGTTTCATTCTGAAATGCAGCCTGAGCGATCAAGGCCATATCTCTTGCTGTAGTATAGTGGTCATCGGCATACAGCCCATTGGCGTTTACAAAATGGGTGTTTTTACACCCCAGATCCTGGGCTCTCTGGTTCATCATATCTACAAATGCCTGGACAGTTCCCCCGATATACTCGGCTACCCCGGAGGATACTTCATTGGCGGAGCCCAGAAGGATCCCGTAGAGACTTTCCTCCATAGATAAGGTCTCGCCCGGCTTAATACCGATATGAGTGCTTCCGGGTTCGATATTGTTTACTTCGTTGGTAAAGGTGATCTCTGTATCCAGAGGGACCTTTTCAATAGCCAGCATAGCTGTCATGATCTTTGTGATACTGGCAGGCGCCCGCTTTTCATCAATGCCCTTGGCGTACAGAATTTCTCCGGTGTCCAGGTCCATGACGATTCCTGTTTCTGCTATTATCTTTGGGCCCTGAGGCCAGCCGGCAATATTGTTGGATTGAATTTCCCATTCATAGCTTTCAGGCATGGCTGGCTCCTGAGCGGCTGGGGCGGTTTCTGTACTTTCCTGCACAGCCTGGGTGTTTTCAGCGGCCGCCAGCGGACTGACGGTCTGCATGTTTAAAGACAGAGCTGCAGCCAGGAGCAGAGCGGCGCCGGACTTTTTCTTTTTCGTTTTCATTTTTAATCGTATCCTCTTTTAACCAAATAAATAATATGGCTGTCCTCAGTGCTACACTGAGAGACGGTTTATCCTTGAACTATTATATGCGATTTTGGGGTTTATAGCAATGAAATTGTTGCCGAAACCCTTGACAATATGCGGAAAAACTCAGTATAATAATTCCGTACTTGACAAAAACAAAGATGGAGACAGTATTTAGCCAGTCCAAAGTTCCAGAGAGCCGGGGAGGGTGGAATCCCGGTGCGAGTAGGGGCCAAAGAAAATCACTCCGGAGTTGCCATCTGAATTTAAGTAGGAGAGGCCGGCTTCCCCACGTTACAGGGGACACATATAAAGGCGTATGCTTCGTATGATGTAAGAGGTGGTATAACGATAGCACAAGGCTTTCGTCCTGTTACAGGGCGGAAGCCTTTTCTGTATTCTGGAAGATGATAAAGGAGAATACGGAGACGTCTTTGACAATAGCAGTATGAACATGATGCAGAGGGCAAAAAACAGCTGACACTGGCATCATAAAAATTTCAGAGAGGAGAAACGCTATGTATCAGAAAGTTACTACAGACCTCAACTTTGTAGAACGTGAGAAAGAAGTAGAGAAGTTCTGGAAAGACAATGACATTTTCAAAAAGAGCATGGAAAACCGTAAAGAAGGTCCTACCTATACCTTTTATGACGGACCGCCTACCGCCAATGGAAAACCTCATATCGGCCATGTGCTAACCCGTGTTATCAAGGACATGATCCCCAGATACCGGGCCATGAAAGGCTATATGGTTCCAAGAAAGGCCGGATGGGATACCCACGGACTGCCGGTAGAGCTGGAAGTGGAGAAGAAGCTGGGACTGGATGGCAAAGAACAGATTGAGGAATATGGTCTGATCCCTTTTATAGACCAGTGTAAGGAAAGCGTCTGGAAATATAAAGGTATGTGGGAAGACTTTTCTTCCACTGTTGGTTTCTGGGCGGATATGGATAATCCTTATGTAACCTACCATGACGATTACATCGAATCCGAGTGGTGGGCCCTGAAAGAAATCTGGAACAAAGGACTTTTATATAAAGGCCACAAGATCGTGCCCTACTGTCCTCGCTGCGGTACCCCTCTGTCTGCACAGGAAGTGGCACAGGGATATAAAGATGTGAAAGAACGCTCCGCCATTGCCCGCTTTAAGGTAAAGGGAGAGGACGCTTATATCCTGGCATGGACCACAACTCCATGGACTCTGCCCTCTAACGTTGCCCTCTGCGTAAACCCTGATGAGGAATATGCAAAGGTTAAAGCAGCAGACGGATATACTTACTATATGGCAACTGCCCTTCTGGATACAGTTCTGGGCTCTCTGGAAAGAGAAGAGGGAACACCGGCCTATGAAGTTCTGGAAACTTATAAGGGAACAGACCTGGAATACAAAGAGTATGAGCCTTTGTATAACTTCAAAGAATTAAACAAAAAAGCCTATTATGTAGTATGCGATACTTATGTAACTCTGACCGATGGTACCGGCGTAGTTCACATTGCTCCGGCTTTCGGTGAAGACGATAATAAAGTTGGAAAGAAATATGACCTTCCTGTACTGCAGCTGGTAGACGAAAAAGGTGAAATGACAGCAGAAACCCCCTGGGCCGGAACTTTCTGCAAAAAGGCAGATCCGGAAGTGCTGAAAGACCTGGAGGAAAGAGGTCTGCTCTTCTCAGCGCCGAAATTTGAGCACAGCTATCCTCACTGCTGGAGATGTGACACACCGCTTATCTACTATGCTAGAGAATCCTGGTTTATCAAGATGACTGCAGTCAAAGAGGACCTGATCCGGAATAACAACACCATCAACTGGATTCCGGAGAGCATCGGAAAAGGCCGTTTCGGCGACTGGCTGGAAAATGTTCAGGACTGGGGAATCAGCAGAAACCGTTACTGGGGAACTCCTCTCAACGTATGGGAGTGCGAGTGCGGCCATATGGAATCCATCGGCAGCCGCCAGGAACTTTTTGAGAGAAGCGGTGACGAGAAAGCGAAAACTGTGGAGCTTCACCGTCCATATATCGATGAGATCACTATGAAGTGCCCGAAATGCGGCAAGACTATGCACAGAGTACCGGAAGTCATCGACTGCTGGTTTGACTCAGGGGCAATGCCATTTGCACAGCACCATTATCCATTTGAAAATAAAGAGCTGTTTGAGCAGCAGTTCCCGGCAGATTTTATCTCCGAGGCTGTAGACCAGACAAGAGGATGGTTCTACTCTCTGCTGGCAGAATCTACCATTTTGTTTAATAAAGCTCCTTATAAAAATGTTATCGTTCTGGGACACGTTCAGGATGAGAACGGACAGAAGATGTCCAAATCCAAGGGAAATGCGGTGGATCCTTTTGAGGCCCTGGAAACATACGGAGCAGACGCTATCCGCTGGTATTTCTATGTAAACAGCGCTCCATGGCTGCCTAACCGTTTCCATGGAAAAGCCGTACAGGAAGGACAGAGAAAGTTTATGGGAACTCTGTGGAATACCTATGCTTTCTTCGTGCTGTATGCAAATATCGATGAATTTGATGCTACAAAATATACCTTGGATTATGAGAAACTGCCTGTAATGGACAAATGGCTTCTGTCCAAGCTGAATTCAGTGGTAAAAGCAGTAGATGAGGATTTAAATGCCTATAAGATCCCGGAAACAGCCAGAGCCCTTCAGGAATTTGTGGATGACATGAGCAACTGGTATGTAAGAAGAAGCCGTGAGCGTTTCTGGGCTAAAGGAATGGAGCAGGATAAGATCAATGCGTACATGACTCTTTACACTGCTCTTGTGACCCTCTGTAAGGCTGCAGCTCCTATGGTTCCATTTATGACAGAAGAAATCTATCAGAATCTGGTGAGAAGCGTTGACAAAGATGCGCCTGAGAGTATCCACCTGTGCAATTTCCCTGAAGTGAAGGAAGAGTGGATCGACAAGACTCTGGAAGAGAACATGGACAACCTGCTGAAGGTGGTAGTCATGGGCCGGGCATGCAGAAATGCAGCAAATATCAAGAATCGCCAGCCTATCGGAAAGATGTTCGTAAAAGCGCCTTTCACACTGGAAGACTTCTATAAAGAAATCATTGAAGACGAGCTGAATGTGAAAGAAATGACATTTACTGAGGATGTAAGAGACTTTACCACCTATACTTTTAAGCCTCAGTTAAAGACTGTAGGACCTAAGTACGGAAAGTTCCTGGGCGGTATTAAGAAAGCCCTGTCTGAACTGGACGGAAACCAGGCTATGGACGAATTAAAGGCAAATGGACAGCTAAAACTTGACATAAATGGACAGGAAATAGTATTATTAGACAGTGACCTGCTCATTGATATGGCACAGACAGAGGGCTATGTCTCTGAATCAGACAATGATATTACTGTAGTGCTGGATACAAATCTGACTCCCGAACTGATCGAGGAGGGATTTGTCCGTGAGATCATCAGCAAGATCCAGACCATGCGTAAGGAAGCCGGCTTTGAGGTTACCGATAAGATCCGGGTTTCTCTGGAAGATAATCAGGTGATCGAAGGAATCTTCCGTGTCCATGAAGCCCAGATCAAATCTGAGGTTCTGGCTGAAGAAGTTGTATACGGTCAGATGAGCGGTTATGCAAAAGACTGGAAAATAAATTCAGAAAACGTGAAATTAGGCGTTTGGAAACTTTCATAGGAAAAAGGGCTGTCGCGGGGAATTTTAATAGCTCTGGTTCTGCTATGCGGCAGCCTTTTTCCTGCAAAAAAGAAGGTTAGCAGTATTTGCCTTCATCATTCTGAAGGAGGAAAGGGAATGTTAGACAATCAATTTAAGAAAGAGGAATTCAAGAAAAGCGTTAAAGAAAACGTAAAAATGCTCTACAGAAAGACCATTGAAGAGGCCACTCAGGAGCAGATTTTTCAGGCAGTATCTCTTGCTGTGAAGGACGTAATTATTGATAACTGGCTGCTGACACAGAAACAGTACGAGAAGGACGACCCGAAGATTGTTTACTACTTATCCATGGAATTCCTTATGGGACGTGCGCTGGGAAATAACCTGATCAACCTGTGCGCATATGACGAGGTAAAAGAAGCTTTAGACGAATTAGGATTTGACTTAAATGTAATAGAAGACCAGGAACCGGACCCGGCTCTTGGAAACGGCGGACTGGGACGTCTGGCCGCTTGTTTCCTGGACTCTCTGGCAACTCTGGGCTACTGTGCTTATGGCTGCGGTATCCGCTATCATTATGGTCTGTTCAAACAGAAAATTGAAGACGGTTACCAGGTAGAGGTTCCTGATAACTGGCTGAAAAACGGATACCCCTTTGAACTGCGCCGCCCGGAATACGCAAAAGAAGTAAAATTCGGCGGTTATGTAGACGTAGAATACGACTATGCAACTGGAAGAACTCATTTTGTGCAGAAAGGATATCAGTCTGTTCTGGCAGTTCCTTATGATATGCCTATTGTGGGATATAATAATAAAATCGTAAATACCCTTCGTATCTGGGATGCGGAGCCTATTACAGACTTCCGTCTTGACCTTTTTGATAAGGGAGAATACCACAAAGCTGTAGAACAGGAAAACCTGGCTAAAAACATTGTGGAAGTGCTGTATCCGAATGACAACCATTATGCAGGAAAAGAGCTGCGTCTGAAACAGCAGTATTTCTTCATTTCCGCAAGTATCCAGGCTGCTATCGCTAAATTTAAGAAGGCCCACAGCAATCTCCATGATCTGCCTAAGAAAGTGACCTTCCAGTTAAACGATACCCATCCTACCATGACAGTGGCCGAACTGATGCGTATCCTGGTTGATGAGGAGAACCTGTCCTGGGATGAGGCATGGGACATCACTACCCATACCTGTGCATATACAAACCATACCATTATGGCAGAAGCTTTGGAAAAATGGCCTATTGAGCTGTTCTCTAAACTGCTTCCTCGTATTTACCAGATCATTGAAGAAATCAACCGGAGATTTATTGAGGAGATCAAGGCAAAATATCCCGGAAATCAGGAAAAGATCCGCAAGATGGCCATTATCTATGACGGACAGGTGAAGATGGCTCATCTGGCTATCGCCGGCGGCTATTCTGTAAACGGTGTGGCTCAGCTGCACACAGAGATCCTGAAAAAGCAGGAGCTGAGAGATTTCTATGAGATGTACCCGGAAAAATTCAATAACAAGACAAACGGTATCACACAGAGACGTTTCCTCCTTCATGCTAACCCGCTGCTGGCATCCTGGATCACTGACCACATTGGGGACGGCTGGATCACAAATCTGCCGGAACTGTCTAAGCTGAAAGTTTATGCAGATGACAAGAGAGCTCAGCAGGAGTTCATGAACATTAAATATCAGAATAAGGTGCGTCTGGCAAAATATATTCTGGAGCACAATGGAATCGAAGTAGATCCGAATTCTATTTTCGACGTACAGGTAAAGAGACTTCACGAGTACAAACGTCAGCTGATGAATATTCTTCATGTAATGTATCTGTATAACAAGATCAAAGAACATCCTGAAATGGACTTCTATCCGAGAACCTTTATTTTCGGAGCTAAGGCAGCTGCAGGATATAAGAGAGCAAAACTGACCATTAAGCTGATCAACGCAGTGGCTGATGTGGTAAACAACGATCCTTCCATTAACGGAAAGCTGAAAGTGGTATTTATTGAAAACTACCGTGTATCCAACGCAGAGATGATCTTTGCGGCAGCAGATGTTTCCGAGCAGATTTCTACAGCAAGTAAAGAAGCTTCCGGAACTGGTAATATGAAGTTCATGTTAAACGGGGCCCCGACACTGGGAACCATGGACGGTGCCAATGTGGAGATCGTAGAAGAAGTAGGAGCAGAAAATGCCTTTATCTTCGGATTGTCTGCCGATGAAGTTATCAATTATGAAAACAACGGCGGCTATGATCCAATGCAGTATTTTAACAACGACCCGGATATCCGGAACGTGCTGATGCAGCTGATCAATGGAACTTATTCTTATGGAGACTTCAATCTGTTCAGGGATATCTATGATTCTCTGCTGAATACCAACAGCAGCGACAGAGCAGATACTTACTTTATCCTGGCAGACTTTAAGTCTTACGCCAAAGCTCAGGAAGAAGTGGAAAAGGCCTACAGAGATGAAGCAAGATGGGCAAAGATGGCATTGCTGAATACAGCCTGTGCAGGCAAGTTCTCCTCTGACAGAACGATCCAGCAGTATGTAGATGAAATCTGGCACCTGGATAAGGTTGTCATCAGAAAATAAAAAGAAAATTTTGGGAAAGATTTCTCGTTTTAAGAGACTGTATTGTCCTGTAAAAAAGGGCGATACAGTCTCTTTTTACATACATTTCACAAGGCTTTAACCGAAGGAAGAAAATCCCTGTGCTATACTTAAAGAAAAAAGGTAGAGGGAGGAAACATATGGAAGCAAGAAAAAGAAAAGGCAGAGCTGCACTTTCTCTGTTTTTGGCAGGAGTTCTCCTTCTGCTGTCAGGATGTGCCGGATCCGGCAGCCGGCAGCCCCAGGGAGATCCTTCAAAACAGCAGAGCTTTACTTCTTTTGGAGCCGGAGAAACCATCCGGATACTTTCCGGTTCAGAAAACCGGGAATTGGAAAATGTGCTGAAAAAGTGTGCGGAGGAAACAAAGATAAATATTGAGATCAGCTATCAGGGATCGGTAGATATTATGAGAGATCTGGAGGCCGGAGCAGAGGAATACGATGCTGTATGGCCGGCCAGCAGCCTTTGGATTTCTATGGGAGATCAGCAGCATCTGGTAAAACATACAGAATCGGTCTCGAATACACCAGTGGTTTTCGGAATCAGAAAAAGCCTGGCACAGGAACTGGGATTTGTGGGACAGGAGGTTTCTGTAAAGGACATTTTAGCTGCTATACAGGAAGGGAAAATGTCCTTTTGCATGACCAGTGCAACCCAGTCCAATTCCGGAGCCAGTGCGTATGTGGGTTTTTTGTATGCATTACTGGGAAAAGAGGATGCCATTACTTTGGCAGATTTGGAAAGTTCTCAGCTTCAGCAGGATATGACCCGTCTTCTTTCTGGAATCGAGAGAAGTTCGGGAAGCTCTGAATGGCTTATGGATATGTTTCTGGAAGGGGATTACGATGCCATGGTCAATTATGAGTGCCTGGTGATCAGTACCAATCAGAAACTTGAATCGGAAGGAAAAGAGCCTCTTTATGTGGTATACCCTTATGACGGACTGAGCATTGCGGATTCTCCTTTAGGCTATGTGGATCACGGGGAAAAGGGGAAAGAGGAAGCTTTTCTGAAGGTTCAGGAATACCTGCTTTCTGACAGCGTACAAAATGAAATCCAGCGTACCGGAAGACGTACCGGCTATGCAGGGGTAAAGGAAGAAAATAAAGATATCTTTAAGTCAGAGTGGGGGATCGATACAGAGCGGATTCTTTCTACCATTACTATGCCTTCATCAGAAGTGCTGACCCAGGCATTGAACCTTTATCAGAGTAAGCTTAGAAAACCCTCTCTTACGGTTTATTGTCTGGATTTTTCAGGAAGCATGATAGGTGAGGGCAATGATCAGCTGGTACAGGCCATGGCACAAGTGCTTCTCCAGGAGAATGCAGAAAAGAATTTCCTCCAGGCAGGGGAACGAGATGTGAACCTTGTGATCACCTTTGATAATGGAGTCATTCATACTTACGAAGCAAAAGATGCATCCCCTCAGAGTCTGGAGAACCTGTATAAAGCTGTGGAGGAGGAGCGGCCAGGAGGCGGAACAGATATTTATCTTCCGGCTATAGAGGCTTTGCGGGAGATGAGAGAAAACTATGATCTTACCCAGTATACGCCGGCAGTAATTTTAATGACGGACGGTAAGTCTAACGGAAATATGGATTTTGGAGATTTCCAGGACTTTTACCTGCAGGAGCAAATGGATGTTCCTGTATTTTCCATTATGTTCGGCCAGGCTCAGGAGAGCCAGTTAGACGAACTGGCCGATCTGACTAACGCCAGAGTTTTTGACGGACGGGAAGATCTGATCGGGGCCTTCAGAAGTGTAAAGGGGTATAACTGATGATGAGAAAGGAAACTGCGCGTAGTATTCTCTGCGGGCTGACAGCAGGTGCGTTGTTCCTGGGAGTGTTCCTTGGGATGGGCTGGAATTTCTTTGTGTCGGTGTTTCTGGCAGCAGGGCTTTTTGCAGGGTTATTGCTTATAACAAAGCCAAGAGAGATTCCGGGCAAGATCCCTCTGGACATGAGACCGGACGGCGCCTATCTGGAGAAAAGGCTTGAGGAAGCCAGAGAAGACTTTGAAAGTATCTGCCAGTCTGTGGAAAAGATCCAGGATCAGGGACTGCGGGAAAATTCAGAAAGACTTTACAAGACCTCTTCCAATATATTGGCCTATCTGGAAAAAAATCCGGATAAAATCTCTGGGGCGGGAAGATTTATAGATTACTATCAGGATACAGCCTCCTCCCTTTTGAAAAAATATGTGGAGCTTCAGAACTCGGGCCTGGAAACCCCGGAAGCAAGAAGTCTGAAAGAGGATACCAAAAAGGCCATGCTCATGCTGAATCAGGCATTTGAACAACAGTTTCAGAGGTTGATGAGGAACGAACTGATGGATATGGATGTAGAAATCCAGATGATCGAGAATATGATGAAGATGGAGGGACCTTTATGAAATCGAAGATTGCGGGAGTACTGATTCTGGTCCTGGTTATTCTTGCCGGAGGAGGCTATTATTTTTACAGTCAGAACAACCGGACTATGGTTCTGCGGGGCTATTTGGGCGGAGAAAAGACAGGGCTTTTTGAGGATGAAGAAGTGCAGGAGATTCTGCAGAAAAAGTACCATATGGAATTTGACTATGCAAGAGCAGGATCCCTGGATATGATCACGGCAGACCATAGTGATATGGACTATCTATTCCCTTCCAGTCAGACTGCCCTGGCTTTGTATGAAGACCAGATTGGAGATCCTGTCCAGGATCAGATTATTTTCAATACCCCCATTGTCCTGTATACCCATCAGAGTATTAAAGATGCTTTTCAGGAACAAGGAGCAGTGACAGAGGAAAACGGTGTTTTTTATATGGATATGGAAAAACTTGTCCAGATGATCATGGAGGATACCCAGTGGGCGGATATCGGTCTGGGAGAACTTTACGGCAGAATTTCTGTAGACACAACAGATCCGGTGAAATCTAATTCCGGAAATATGTTTGCCGCTCTTCTGGCCAGTGTGCTGAACGGCGGAGAGACAGTAAATGAACAGACGGTAGAGACAGTATTGCCAGAACTAAAGGAGATTTATTCCAGGCTTGGGTATATGGAAACTTCTTCTTCAGATATTTTTGACCAGTTTCTGAAGATGGGAATAGGAGCAAAACCTATGATAGCAGGTTATGAAAGCCAGATCCTGGAATTTGCGGCCCAAAATCCTGAAGATTATGAACAGCTGAAAGAGAATATCGTGATGATCTATCCTACCCCTACAGTCTGGTCTACTCATGTGTACATTGCTCTGGATGACCAGGGGAAAAATGGGGCTGCAGCTCTTCTTGATGAAGACGTGCAGCGTTTGGCCTGGGAAAAACACGGATTTCGGACTAACAATTATGAGACCATGGAAAATGGCGGCGGCCAGGAAGTGGAAGAGCTGGCAGGAGATATTACCAGGGTAGTACCGGTTCCCGATTATCCGGCAATGAAAAGGATCATAGAGGGGCTTTAAGGACCTTATGGCATTTGGCAGTGTACTAGCGATACAAGAAAAATTTGTGTTTTTGAGGTGCTTATCTTGCCTTTGTGCTGGGAATATGCTATACTATCGCACGTTGCAAAGCTCATAAAAACCAAGGTCTATAGGGCTTGCCGCCGATTCCCGGCGTTAAATGAATCGAGTGTTCGAGACCTTCCACTCGTAAAACAAAACTAAAGGAGATAATTAAATATGAGAGACAAAAAAGTAACTTTTCTGACCCAGGCGGCTATGATCGCTGCACTTTATGTGGTGCTGACTTTTGTTTTTGCACCTATCAGCTTTGGAGAGGTACAGATCCGTATTGCCGAGATGCTTACCGTTCTGCCTATTTTTACCCCGGCAGCAGTTCCGGGACTGTTTGTAGGCTGTCTCATCGGTAACATTACCGGCGGAGCTATGCTGCCGGACGTGATTTTTGGAAGTATAGCGACCCTTGTGGGAGCAGCAGGAACCTATTGCCTGAGAAACACGAACCGGTTTTTTGCGGTACTGCCTCCTATTGTGGCAAATATTCTTATTGTGCCATTTGTACTCCGCTATGCCTATGGAGTTGCTCTTCCCATACCATTCCTGATGCTTACAGTAGGGATTGGAGAAGTAGTCTCCTGTGGGGTTCTTGGAAACTGTCTGATCACTGTTCTGAACAGATACAGGACCAGAATTTTCAGCAGAGCATAGGCTGGACTTAAAGGAAGATTTTTAGAAGTATTCCCGAAAAGGGCTGCGAAAGCAGCTCCGGGAATACTTTTTTTCATTATAATACATTATCAAAGTAAATTCTTTTGGGTCTTCCAATCATTTACTTTGACATACCATAGACCTTATGATAAACTAAAATCAATTATGGAGTCTTATACCCTTAGGGTTCAGCAACATTATGGAAATAAAATGTATAGAGGTGAACGAATTGGATAAGAATGAATACAGGGCAAAACTGGATGAAATAAATGATCTGGTAGACCGGCAGGATTATAAAGGCGCCCTTAAGATCGTAGACACCATTGACTGGCGCAGGGTAAGGAGCGCCAGGACACTGTGTATGGTGGGAGAAATTTATGAGGCAAATAAACGATATGAGGACAGCAGGAAACTCCTTTTGATGGCTCATCACAGAGCGCCTATCGGAAGAACCGTATTATACCGGCTGGTGGAGCTGTCTGTGAAAATGGGCAACTTCGATGAGGCTGCAGACTATTATAAACAGTTTGTGGAAATATCGCCTAACGATAACAGCCGTTATATATTGAAATATAAACTTTCCAGGGCCAGGAGGGCTCCTTTGGAAGAGCAGATTTCAATCCTCCAGGAGTATAAGAGCAGAGAATATACAGAGAGATGGGCTTATGAACTGGCAAGACTTTATGCAAAAGCTGGAAGAAAAGAAGCCTGTATAGAGGAGTGCGATGATCTGATCCTGTGGTTCAGCGAAGGAAAATACGTGACAAAGGCTATGGAGTTAAAGATGAAATATACACCTTTAACGCCTATCCAGCAGGATAAGTATGATCACCGTTTCCAGAAAGGATATTCGCCGGCTGCAGCGGCAAAGGCTGTAGCTGCAGCGTCCCAGGCAGCAGAAAAAGTAGTTGGAGCTTCTGCCTTGGCTCCGGAAAACCACGACAAAGAGATAGAAGAGATCATTAAGAGTGCTGTGGAAAAAGAATCTGCAGATAGGGCTGAACAGGAAAGAAAAGCGGACTCTCTGTCTCAGCTTTCCGATACACATGAACTGAAGGATAAAGCTGCACAGGATATCATGGATGTACTGCCGGGAAGGGATGGCGGAACAGAGGAAACTGCAGCTACCAGAGAGCCTTCTCAGAAAAAAGAGTATGTGGTTAAGGATCTGGAACCGGAAACTTTTGGAGGACCTTCAGAGTTTAAACCTTTCCATATGGGAGGCTCCATGAAGACAGCTGTGAAGGTGGAAGCCCCGAAATCTCAGCCAATTAGAGAGGAAGACATCAATCCGGAAGATTTTAAGACTGATCTAAAGGAAAAAGAACTGGATCTGGAGGCGCTGCTGGCAGAAACTGCAAATGAGCTTGCGCAGGCGGTGGCAGAAGAAACAGAAAAAGCAGAGGCAACAGAGGAAGCCCAGGAAGCCGATGTTTTAGAGCCAGATGCACTTGAGATAGATTCAGAGGAAGAGACAGTTTCTGAGGGGCTGAACCTGGAAGAAATCACTTCTGAAGGACCAGTCCAGGCTGAGCCTGTTTGGGAGGAAGCGCCGAAGGCAGAAGAAGAGCAGGAGATGCCTGCGCCGGCTGCTGCCAAAGCAGCTATGGTGGCAGATGCCATTGCCTCTGCTCTTATGGAAAAAGCGCAGGAGTTTGAAAAAGACGCTCAGAAAGAACAGGATGAAAAGGCAGATCTGGGAAATACCAGAGAGATTGTTACAGAAGAAATCATTGATACAGAATATGATGTGCCGGTGGTAGAAGCCGTAGAAGAAGGGATCTTTGAAGAAAAAGAATCTGAGGAAATAGAGGAAGCCTCTGAAGGAACTGAAGAAGAAGCAGAGGCAGAGGTCTTTGACGAAACTGAGGAAGAAGCAGATACAGAAGTCTCTGAAGAAACCGAGAAAGAAGCGGATATAGAGGCTCCTGAAGAAACCGGGGAAGTAGAGACAGATGCGGAAGCCTCTGAAGAAATTGAAACTGAAGAAATTGCTTTAGAAGCGGAGGAACTTCAGGCCACAAAGGTTATCCCCCGGGATGAAGTAAAAGAAGCTCTGGGAGAAATGGACTTTTCTGCGGCTCTGGAACAGGAGCTTCAGGCGGCGGTCCTTCCAAAGGAAGAGCAGCCCCAGGAACAGCAGGAAGCACCGGTCAAAGAGGCAGAGCCGGCGGCAGAACCTATGGCTTTCGGCACTGCAGTGGAAGGGCTTATGCGCCACCATCTTACAGAAGAGGAACATCGAAGACTGTTTACATACTTTGCTCCGGTTCCTGGTATGAGCCAGCAGATCAATGAGGCTCTTGATATAGCTCAGGAATCTGCCTGTGCAAGAACTTCCCAGTCAGGAAATATTATTGTTACGGGAAGAGAGGGATCCGGAAAAACAAAGCTTTCCGAGGGCCTGATCAAGGCGCTGTGCAAAGAGCGGCAGATGCAGGGAGCTAAGGTTGCGTACCTTGAAGCAGAAGAACTGAATAAGAAAGATCCTGCCGCTGTCGTAGATAAGATGTCGGGAGGATTCTTGGTAGTGGAACATGCAGGCGCCCTGGAGGAAGATGTTGTAGAAAACATGTCCAAGGCCATGGAGTTTAAGACGAACCGTCTTACGGTAATCCTGGAGGATCTGAAACCGGGAATCCGGGAACTGGAAGAAAAGTATCCAGAATTTATGAAAAAATTTGACTCCCGCATTGTGATACCGGTATTTACCAATGACGAGCTGGTATCTTTTGCAAAAACATACGCCAAGGAACTTGGCTATAAGATTGACGATATGGCGGTTCTGGCTCTTTATACTCTGATCGGTGACAATCAGAATGAGGAAAACCCTGTTTCCATAGGTATGGTAAGGGGAATGATGGATGAAGCTATTAAGAGAGCCTCTAAGAAGGGACGCCGTCCCGGCAGAAGAGTAGGCAAGCGCCATCTGGATGAAAGCGGCAGGATCATGCTGTATGAGAAAGATTTTGACATTTAAGGGAGGAAGATAGAATGACAGCCCCATATCTGGGAAACCCTAAAAGGACCATAGAGGTTCTTCAGAAATACGATTTTGTTTTTCAGAAAAAATACGGGCAGAACTTCCTTATTGACACCCACGTTTTAGATAAGATCATAAATGCGGCGCAGATCACAAAAGAAGATTTTGTTCTGGAGATTGGTCCCGGGATCGGGACCATGACCCAGTATCTGGCTTCCAGAGCCAGAGAAGTCTTTGCTGTGGAGATCGATAAGGCGCTGATCCCCATATTGGAGGATACCCTCAGTGAATATGAGAATGTGACTATCCTGAATGAAGACATTTTAAAGGTGGATATCAGAAAACTGGCAGAGGAGCACAATCAGGGAAGACCTATAAAGGTTGTGGCGAATCTGCCATATTATATTACAACGCCTATAATCATGGGACTGTTTGAGGAGCATGTGCCTGTAGAATCCATTACGGTAATGGTGCAGAAGGAAGTGGCAGACAGGATGCAGACCGGGCCGGGGAGCAAGGACTACGGAGCCCTGTCTCTGGCAGTACAGTATTATGCCAGCCCCTATATTGTGGCCAACGTGCCGCCCAATTGTTTTATGCCCAGGCCAAAGGTGGGAAGCGCAGTGATACGCCTTTCCAGACATGAAAAACCTCCGGTGGAGGTGAAGGACTCTGGTCTTATGTTCCGGATCATTCGTGCTTCTTTTAACCAGAGAAGAAAAACTCTGGTCAATGGGCTGAAGAATGCCGGGGACCTGGGGTTTTCTAAAGAAGAGATCGAGGAAGCGGTATCTGCCTGCGGCTTTCCCCAGGGGATCAGAGGTGAGACCCTGACACTGGAGGACTTTGCCGCTTTAGCGAACCGTCTCCTGGAGGATACAAAGGAATAAGAATACTTTCAGCCTGCAAAAGGAACTTAGGTTCTTGTGTGCTGAGCGTATAACGTAAAAGCCACCGCAGTTTCTGCTGCGATGGCTTTCTCTATAAATATTAAAGGAAGGAGAGCCGACCCATCAGGGCCGACATATGAAAAAGAAAATATAAAAATAATTTGTTCTTATTATTTTTATGGTTTTAGTATATCCGCTAAATATGTTGAAATCATGTGTAAGTTGTGAAGTTTTCATGAACGAAATTGAAAAGATTTATGAATGACAAAATGAGGCCCTCACCGCTCCAGATCAAAAGGGTTTGTCCGTATTTTTAGATTGCGGATATCCAGAAAATGCTGGCAGCTAAGCCGTATTCCGCCCATTAGACCGGAAATGTCCTGGAGACGGGAAGAGATGATTTTACAGTCTCTGTTCTGGTGCTTTGCCAGATATTCCACGATCCTGGAGTTGATGTCAGGAATATAGTTGGAAAAGGAGCTGTTCAGTACGATCAGGTCCGTATTAAAAGTGTTGATCAGATTATTGATTCCAATGGACATATATTTTACAAAGAGGTTCATCACGCTGTAGGCCTCGGGGACCTTCTGATTATAATCAGAAAGAAAACTATCTACAGTAACAGCTTCTTTTCCGGTTCGGCGGGCATATTCCTCCAATATGGCTTTTTCTGAGGCATAGAGTTCAAAACAGCCCTGGTTTCCGCAGGGACAGGGCTTCCCGTCGGGAAATAAGATGGTGTGGCCGAATTCACCTGCATAGCCGTCCTTGCCTTTATACAGATGGCCGTCGATAAGGATTCCCATTCCGATACCGTCATGGACATTGATATGGATCATATTCTGACAGCCGTAGTGAAAGGCGGATTCTCCCAGCACAGAAAGATTGGCTTCATTTTCCACGATCACAGGAATATGGAATTTTTCTTCCAGAAGACTGCCCAGATCCGGGTCGGGCAATGGATAATAAGGGGTAAACAGGATTTTGTTATTTTGTACAACGCCGTAAATGCCCACAGAAATTCCCAGAATTTTTCCATCTGCTCCTTCCTGCCCCTTTAAGTGCTCTTCAATAATGGCAGCCAGGAGCGGGAAAAGCCGCTCCTCCGGGTGAAAAGGATATTCTTTTACCCGGCAGTTTTCTCCTTTCAGATCGGAAATTAAAGCCAGGATCTGCCTGGGGCGCACGTCTATAGCCAGAGAACTCCCATACTGCTGATTAAACTCCAGGAGGATTGGCTTGCGTCCAAGAGAAGTTTTTGCACTGCCGATTTCCAGGACCAGATTCTGCTGAATCAGATCCTGCACGATCGCAGAGATGGTGGCTTTTGTCAGATTCAGGTATTTGGAAAGATCAGCTCTTGAAACAGGAGGGTTATTTACAATATATTCCAAAACCAGGCGCCGGTTGTTGTCACGTATCATTTCCTGATTGGCGATAGGCATATCTACGCCTCCTTTGAACAGAATTTTTCTTTATCATAACACTGATAGGAAAACAAGGGCAAGAAGAATTTGTTTAGTCACTATACAAAGAGCGGAGGAAGTTCACAGAAAGTTTAGATGTAAGAACAGAAAAAATGTGCTATAATAAAGGACGTTACAAAAATTTGCTCTTTACAGAGGAGATGATATTATTATGAAAATGAACAAAAAGATTACGGCAGTCTTATTAACCAGTATTATATCGGCCGCCCTTCCGGTTACGGCATATGGAGCCGGTAATGATAAAAATGCAGACGTACCTTATATATCCTTAGGGGCAGACCTGAACCAGCAGGAGCGGTCCACGGTTCTCCGCCTTTTGGGCGTTACAGAGAAAGACCTGGAGAACTATACAGTGACTACGGTTACCAATGCGGATGAACATGAATATCTGGATTCTTATCTGAGCAGCAGCATCATCGGTTCCAGAGCCCTTTCTTCGGTTCTGGTAGAAGGAAAAGAAGACGGCAATGGGATTAATGTAACTACCAGCAATATTACTTACTGTACTCCGGGAATGTACGAGAACGCGTTAGCTACTGCCGGCATTGAAAATGCGGACATTAAGGTGGCGGGACCTTTTAATATTTCCGGTACAGCAGCCCTTGTCGGCGCAATCAAAGCTTATGAGAACATGACCGGGGAAGAAGTAAAGGAAGAAAATGCGGATACGGCTACCAATGAACTGGTAGTCACCGGACAGGTGGCGGAAAATGTGGGAGATCAGGAAAAGGCAGAGCAGCTTATCGGTGCAGTGAAAGGTGAAGTGGTAGAGGGAAATGCCACCACTGCAGAAGAAATCGGCGATGTAGTAGACCAGGCGGCTCAGGAAATGGAAGTCAGCCTTTCGGAGGAAGACCGTCAGGCGATCATCGATCTGATGGAGAAGATCAGCGATCTTGACCTGAACATTGACAGCTTAAAGGAACAGGCGAAAAACCTGTATGATCAGATTTCCGGGCTGGACCTTAACCTGAATATTGATGAGGAACAGGTAAAGGGGTTCTTTGAGAAAATACTGGATTTCTTCCGGGGATTATTTTCTAAAAATAATTCTTGACAAGCACAAAAGTATATGATATGTTATCAAAGGATTAGCTGCCGAAGACAGCAGGTGCCGTAAGGTATAATGATGAAAACGCCTGCCGAGGAAAGGTTCATTCTTAATTACAGAAGCAAGAGCCAATGGTTTTTGCGTATATAAGATTGATATATACCTCTTTGTCTTCCGGACGAAGAGGTTTTTCTTATTCGAGGCCAGAGGGAGCTCAGGCCGAAGCAGCGCAGCCTAAAAAAATAAGGAGGTGCACAATTCATGGCAAAAGTAGAACTTAAAAAACCTGTCGTAGAAGAGATTTCCAACAGCATTAAAGATGCAGCATCTGTAGTGCTGGTAAACTACAAAGGCATCAATGTTGAGCAGGATACTCAGATGCGTAAGGAATTAAGAGAAGCTGGTGTTGTCTACAAAGTTTACAAAAATACTATGATGAACTTTGCATTCAAAGGAACACCATGCGAAGAACTGTGCAAGCATTTAGTGGGAACAAACGCTCTGGCTGTATGTGCAGAAGATGCTACAGCTCCTGCAAGAATCCTTGCTAAATATGCAAAGACAGTTCCTACTCTGGAATTAGTTGCCGGTGTCGTAGAAGACACATATTATGATCAGGCAGGAATGGAAGCACTGTCCAAGATTCCTTCAAGAGAAGAACTTCTCGGAAAACTTCTTGGAAGCATCCAGTCTCCTATCGCCAACTTTGCTCGTGTGCTTAATCAGATCGCTGAGCAGCAGGCTTAATGAGCAGGTATTTAAAAAAGTAAACGGCCTGTATATGAGCCAGGCCCAATAAAAAAAGGAAAAATAATCGGAGGTAAATAATAATGGCAAAGTTAACAACAGCTGAATTTATTGAAGCTATCAAAGAGTTATCTGTATTAGAGTTAAACGAATTAGTAAAAGCATGTGAAGAAGAATTTGGTGTATCTGCAGCAGCAGGCGTTGTAGTTGCAGCAGCAGGCGGAGCTGGAGAAGCGGCAGAAGAGAAAGATGAGTTTGATGTTGAGCTGACAGAAGTTGGACCAAACAAAGTTAAAGTTATCAAAGTTGTTCGTGAAGTAACAGGTTTAGGTCTGAAAGAAGCTAAGGAAGTTGTAGACGGAGCTCCTAAGGTTCTGAAAGAGGCTGCTTCTAAGGCTGAGGCTGAAGAAATTAAAACAAAACTGGAAGGCGAAGGCGCTAAAGTTACTCTTAAATAATTCAGAGAAATTTTTACCTATGCTGAGGACCGGGCAGATTATCTGCCCGGTTTTTTTATACTGGAGTTTATGAAGATCGATAAATTTGGATTGAAGAAGCAGGTTTCAATTTGTGCAAGATATATTATAAAAATTAAATATTCCTAAAAATTATATAAAGTATATCCAATTATTATATTATAAAAACTTTA